>JBGPDX010000010.1:0-30830 GCA_041482475.1 Candidatus Limnocylindria bacterium
GAAAAGTTCCTGTTCAAGGAGGAGATCCTCCACCTCTCGAACGCCGTGGCCGAGCCCGGCATCCTCGACAACGTCGAGGATCTCCTGACCGACGTCATCACCAGCCCGCGCTTCGACTCGGAGGTCTTCACCCTCGAGCGGAGTCTCCAGGTCATGCTCGGTCCGCGCGCCGGGACGACCCTGGTCGGTCTCCTGACCGTCGCGCCGGAGGTCTTCGACGAGGTGGCCGAGGTGCGCATCCCGTCCGAGGTCCACGAGCGGCTGGTGGCCTGGCGGGCCCGGTTCGGGCTGGCGATCGACAACGCCCTGAACTTCCTGAACAACCCCGACGGAATCCAGGGCCACAACTTCGCCACCCAGATCGCCCACGTCGAGGAGCGGCGGGTCCTCCAGGGCCGGCTGACGCTGGTCCGCTACAACAACGAGCCGCAGTTCTTCGTCGCCGATGCCAGCGTCTTCCTGGCCCTCGTCGCCGACGTGATGGAGCGGCTCGGGCCGTACCTCGAGTCTGACGCGGTCGAAGGGGACACGGTCAACCGCCTCCGCGACGCCCTCCAGCTGATCGAGCGCAAGACGACCGCTCGCGGCTGAAATCGTCGGGCCAATGGCGTCGCGGGGCTCCGCCTTGGACCTCCGAGAGCGGGTTCCGGTTGGGCGGGGAGGGTGCCAACTCCAATGAGGCAGCTCTACCTCGCGGCGACGGGCCAGAACCGGGGCAAGACGACGGCGGCGCTGGGGCTGCTCGACGGCTTCATCGCCCGGAACCTCGTCACCGGCTTCCTGAAGCCGGTCGGCCAGCGGACCGTCATCGAGGACGGGGTCCCGGCCGACGAGGACGCCGTCCTGGTCAAGACGGTCTTCGGGCTCCCGGAGTCGTACCTCACGATGAGCCCGGTCCACATCCCGCGCGGCTTCACGAAGGCCTACATCGCGGGCGAGGTTGTCGCCGACCTGCCGGCCCTGATCCGCGAGGCCCACGGCGGCTTCCGGGACCACGACATGCTGCTCATCGAGGGGACCGGCCACGCCGGGGTGGGCGCGGTCATCGGCCTGTCGAATGCCGTCGTCGCGGCGATGCTTGGCGCGCCGGCGATCATCATCAGCGAGGGCGGCGTCGGCCGCCCGATCGACGAGATCGTCCTCAACGCGGCGCTGTTCGCGAGGCAGGGCGTCGAGGTCGCCGGGGCGATCGTCAACAAGGTCGACCTCCGGTCCCAGCCGGGGATCGCCGCCGTCCTCGAGCGCGGCCTGGCTCGCCACGGGATCCCGCTTCTTGGCGTGCTCCCCGTCAGGCCGATCCTCTCCAGCCCGACGCTCGGGATGATCCTCGACGGCGTCCACGGGGAGACGATCCACCCCGGGCCCGACCTCGACCAGGTCATCGACGGGGTTGCGATCGGGGCGATGGAGCCCGGCCACATGCTCGAGCGGGTGGGGCCTCGCACCCTCGTCATCGTGCCGGGCGACCGAGAGGACGTGATCCTGACCGTCACCACGGCCCACCTCGCGCCCCGCGTCCGGCTCGTCAACGCCGCCGAGGCGGCGCAGATCGCCGCCATCGCTGCCGCGGCGACGAACGAGCGTGCGGCGTCGGTCGACGGCCACGAAGGCGCCGCGATCGGGCTGGTCCTGACCGGCGGCTACCGGCCCCGGGAGCCCGTCCTGCGGGCGATCCGCCAGGCCGACCTGTTCGCCACGATCGTGCCGGAGGACACCTATTCGGTGGCGTCGGAGGTCCACGATCTGCTGGTCAAGACGCATGCCGCCGATCGCGACAAGGTCGAGATGATCAAGGCCCTCGTCGCCGAGCACCTGGACGTCGACCGGATCCTGGAGGTCGCCCGCGACGTGCGGTAGCCGGTCGTCAGCCCACTGGCTCGTTGTCGATGAGGCGGGTGTCGCCGAAGCGAACGGCGAGTGACAGGAGCGCAGGGCCGTCGACCCGGTCGAGCTCGGCGAGCGTCCCGGCGTCGGCGACCGAGACGTATTCGGGCCGGGCCAGCGGCTCGCGCTTCAGCTCCGCGGTCATCGCCCGGCGGATCGCGTCGCCCGCGCGTTCGCCGGACTCCCAGGCCGCCCTGCCGACGAGAAGCGCCCGGCGGAGGACCGGCGCCGCCGCCCGTTCCGCCGGGGGCAGGTGGACGTTGCGCGACGAGAGGGCGAGACCGTCCGGTTCGCGCAGCGTGGGGCAGGCGATGACCTCGGTCGGCAGGGCCAGGTCGAGGGCCATCCGCCGGATGACCATCACCTGCTGCGCATCCTTCTGGCCGAAATACGCCCGCTCCGCGCCGACGAGGCCGAACAGGACCGCCACCACGGTCGCCACGCCGTCGAAATGGCCGGGCCGGGCGGCGCCCTCGAGCGGCCGGGTGATGGCGCCGACCGACACGACACTGTCGAAACCCGGCGGAAAGACCTCCTCGACCGGCGGCGCGAAGACGATGTCGACCCCCGCGTCGTCGCAGATCGCCAGGTCGCGCGCCTCGTTCCTGGGGTAGCGCGTATAGTCCGCCGCCTCGTTGAACTGGCGCGGGTTGACGAAGATCGTGACGACGGTCGTCGCGCTGTCCGCCCTGGCCTGGCGCATCAGGCTGCGGTGGCCGTCGTGGAGCCAGCCCATCGTCGGCACCAGGCCGATCGGCCGGGGCGCCGCGGCGAGTGCCTTCCGAAGCTCCGCCCGCGTTCGAACGACGAGCGTCAAGCTCTCAAAGGTCGCGGTCGAGCGGGATGCCCGCGGGTGCCCCCGCGGAGCCGCGATCGAGGACCGAGCGGCCCAGGACCTCGTCGAGGACCGCGTCGTCCATCCGCACCGTCTGCTCGGGTCCGGGGAACGTGCCGGCGGCGACGTCGGCGGCATAGTGGGTGGCCGCATCGAGGATGGTCTCGCGCAGGTTGGCGTACCGCCTGGCGTGCTTCGGCTGCCAGTCGGCGGTGCCCAGGATGTCGGTGATGATCTGGACCTGGCCGCTGCACAGCGGACCGGCCCCGATCCCGATCGTCGGGATCCGCAGCCGCTCGGTGATCGCGCCGGCGAGCTGCTCCGGGACGAGCTCGAGGACCACCGCGAAGGCGCCCGCCTCCTCAATCGCGTGCGCGTCGGCCAGGAGGCTGCGCGCCCGTTCGGCGGTCTTGCCCTGGACGCGGACCTTGCCGCCGAGCGCCTCCCTGGCCTGCGGCGTCCAGCCGATGTGACCCATGACGGCGATGCCGGCCCTGGTCAGCGCCTCGACCACCCGGGCGCTCCGCACGCCACCCTCGACCTTGACCGACTGGGCGCCGGCGTCCTGGATGAACCGGCCGGCGTTGTCGATGGCCTCGGCCGGCGTCGCGTAGGACAGGAACGGCATGTCGGCGACGACGAACGCACGGCTGGTCCCACGGACGACGGCGGCGACGTGGTGGAGCATGTCCGCCATCGTCACGCGGACCTCGCTGTCGTAGCCCAGCATGTTCGTGCCGACCGAGTCGCCCACCAGGAGAACCGGGATGCCGGCCTCGTCGAGCAGCTTCGCGGTCGGGAAGTCGTAGGCCGTCAGCATCGCGATCCGCGTCCCGTCGGCGCGCATCTTCGCCAGGTCGGCGACCGACACGCGGCGGACATCCTTTGGGGTCGAGCTCATCGCGGAATCTCCTCGACGGCGGGCGGTTGCCGCACGTCCTGTGCAGTCTGCGCGGCGGTGTCGCGGTCGTCCAGCGCCCGCGCCACCCGATCAAGCAGGTGGTCGGCGACGTCACGCTTGGACAGCAGCGGAAGCTCCTGGCGGCCGCCGTCCGCGGCGAGGATCGTCACCCGGTTGGTGTCTGTCCCGAATCCCGAGCCCGCCTCGCTGACGTCGTTCGCCACGAGCAGGTCGACGGCCTTGCGGCGGAGCTTCTCCTCCGCCCGGTCGAGCGAACCGGTCTCGGCGGCGAACCCGACGAGGATGGGTCGCGGCTCAAGCGGGCGGCGCGACGGCGCGCCGGCCGCATCGGTGCCACGGGCGAGCCGGCCGATCTCGGCGAGCAGGTCGGGCGTGGGCTCGAGCTCGAGTGTCAGCCGCTCGCCGCGGCTCAGCTTCGTCTCGGCCGGCCGCGACGGTCGAAAGTCAGCCACGGCGGCGGCCATGACGAGGGCGTCGAAGCCGGCCCTGCCGTCGCCCGCCACGGCCACCTCGAGCAGGGCCGCCCGCATCTGGGCGGTGGATTCGGCGCGGACGACGCGGGCCCGATCGGGGAGTGGAGCGGTGACGCTGCCGGCGATCACGGTGACTCGGGCCCCGCGGTCGAGGGCCGCCTCGGCGATCGCCATGCCCATCTTGCCGGTCGACCGGTTGCCGATGAACCGAACCGGGTCGATCGGCTCGGCCGTCCCGCCGGCGGTGACGACGATGTGGCGCCCGACCAGGTCCGCCTCGCGAGGCGGCTGGACGAGGGGCGGGCGGGCCGCCGGGTCCGGTGCCCGAACGGGCCTTCGGTCGACGGCCGCGACGAGCGCGTCGACGATTCGCGGCAGCTCGGCGAGGCGGCCCAGGCCGATCTGCCCGGAGGCCAGCGACCCCTCGTCAGGCTCGACGATCGTGTAGCCGAAGTCGTCCCGCAGGCGGGCGACGTTCGCCCGGGTCGCCGGATGGGTATACATCTCGCCGTCCATCGCCGGCGCGACGACGACCGGCGCCCTGGTGGCCAGGCAGGCGGCTGTGACGGTGTCGCCAGCGAGGCCGTTAGCCATCGCCCCCAGCCAGTGCGCCGTGGCCGGCGCGACGACGATCGCATCGGCACTGTCGGCGATGACGATGTGGCCGATCCGACCGTCCGGCAGCAGCTCCAGCAGCTCCGACTCGACGGGGTGGCGGCTGAGGGCCGCAAGCGCGAGGGGCGCGACGAAACGGGTCGCGGCCGGGGAGAGGAGGACGCTGACGTCCGCGCCCTCGGCGGTCAGCAGGCGGAGCAACTCGACCGCCTTGTAGGCGGCGATCGACCCCGTCACGCCCAGGCCGATGAGCCGGCCCTCCAGCCGACCGCCCTTCGGGATCCCGCCGCCGCGAGTCGCGCTCACCCCAGCCCCAGCTCGAGTCGCTCGCCCCCGGAGACCTCCGCGTGGAGGATGGCGAGGCCCTTGAGGGTGAGGTCGGCGTCGATCGCATCGACGCCGTCGAGGCCGCGGGCCCATGGCGCTGCCGACAGCCCACCGGTGAGGATCGCCTTGACGTCGGCGGGCTCGACGTGGTCGGCGTCGGCCAGCTCGCGGCGGACCCGGGCCAGCAGTCCCGCGACCAGAGCCTGGTAGCCGAAGATCGTCCCCGACTGCATGGCGCTGACGGTGTCGCGGCCGATCGCCCGATCGGGCGCGCGGAGCTCGATCCGCGGCAGCTTCGCGGTTCGGGCGGCGAGCGCCTCGAGACCCAGCTCCAGCCCCGGCGCGATAGCGCCACCGACGTAGGCCCCGTCGCGCGCGACGCAGTCGAAGGTCGTCGCCGTGCCGAAGTCGACGACGACCGCCGGGCTGCCGTAGAGCCGCTGCACGGCCAGGGCGTTGACCAGCCGGTCCGCGCCGACCTGCTCCGGCCGGTCGACCCGGACGGCGATCGGGATGTTGCCGGCGGATGCCACCACCAGCGGCCGCTCGCGGCGCTCGGCGACCGCCTCGATGCCCGCCGTCAGTGCCGGGACGACCGAGGCGCAGGCGATCGAGCCGACGTCGGCGAACGACACGTCGTCGAGCCGCAAGAGCCCGTCGAGGAGGACCTCGAGCTGGTCGGCGGTGGCGCGGGGATCGGTCGCCGCGCGCCGCGTGGCAACGAGCGTTCCGGCGCGCAAGAGCCCGATCGTGACGTTCGTATTGCCGATGTCGACGACGAGGAGCATGGGCCGATGATACGCGCGGCAGGTCGCCCGGCCGGCGGGCGGTGTGATGGCGTTTTGGGCTTTCCGGGGCATTCGTCCTGCGCTACCATCCGACGCGAGCCCCTCGCGTCCAGCGCCCCTTCGCCAGGCCCGCCCAGCCGCAGGAGCCGTTCGTGTCCAGCGCCCCGCCCGCGAAGTTCTTCGTCAACCAGGGCGTCGTCACCAGCCGCGCGGATATCCAGAATCTCCTTCGGCCACTCCTCAAGCAAACGGTCACGTACCGCTATTTCCGCGGTCGCGAGCTCGTCGCCCACGGGACGGGTTGGGTCGAGCGGCTCGTCGTCGACCAGCCGGACGTGTCGACCTATTTCACGCCGCTGGCCATCACGCTCAACATCGACTCGTTCGAGCATCTCGAGTTCGAGACGCGGCCGGACCAATTGCTCGTCTACGCCCTGGTCCAGGACGACGAGCGGGTCGTCATCGAGTTCGCCCCCGTCGGCATGACCGTCGAGACGTCGCCGTTCGCGCCGCGCCAGCTCGAGTTCGACACGAGCGGGTTCGTCCAGATGGAGCTTCTGGGGCTCGACGCCCAGGAGGAGTAGGGCAGTCCGGGCCGGCCGCGTGGCCGGCGAGGGAGTCGGAGGCATTGGCGCGGCCCGAGCCAACGGGCGTCGGCGCGCCAGCATGGAGGAAGGGAACGTGGCAGTCGACGCGGCGCAGGCCGAGCAGCGTCCAGATCGCCTGAGCGGTGGCGCCATCGCGGAGTACTTCCGGTTCGCCGAGCGTGGCACAACCCTCACGACCGAAGTGCGGGCGGGCCTGACCACCTTCATGGTCATGGCCTACATCATCTTCGTTAATCCATCGATCCTCACGGCGGGCTTCAAGACCGCGGATCCTGCCTTCACCGGCCCGGCGCTGGCGGCCGGCACCGCACTCATCGCGGGAATCATGACCATTGTCATGGGCGTCGCCGCCAACTATCCCTTTGCCCTGGCTGCCGGCCTCGGCATCAACGGCATCGTCGCGTTTGCCCTGATCGGCGCCGGACTGACGCCTGCCGGAGCGATGGGTGTCATCGTGATCGAAGGCCTCGCCATCACCGTCCTCGTCCTGGTCGGCCTTCGCGAGGCGATCATGAACGCGGTGCCGCTGTCGTTGAAGCGCTCGATCGGCGTCGGCATCGGCCTGTTCATCCTGTTCATCGGCTTCGCCAACGGCGGTCTGATCAAGGCCGGCAGTGGAACGCTCGTGACGATCGCCTACCCGACGACGACGTCGCAACTCGTCTTCATCGTCGGCCTGATCATCACCTTCTCCCTGTACGCGCTGAAGATCCGCGCGGCGCTCATCGTCAGCATCCTGGTCACGACCGTCATCGCCCTGTTGCTCGGCGTGGCGACCGTCCCGAACGCGGCCGACTTCTCCTTCGCGCCGTCGTTCTCGACCCTCGGTCACTTCGACCTTGGGAACGTCTGGTCACTCGGTCCGCTCGTCGCCGTGCTGACGATCTTCGCCATCATGCTGACCGACTTCTTCGACACGATCGGGACGGTGACCGGGGTGGCAGCCGAAGCCGGGCTGGCCCGGGAGGATGGCTCGGTCCCAGGGGTGGGCCGGGTGCTCCTCGTCGACTCGATCGCCGCGTTCGTGGGCGGCGCCGCGGGCACGTCATCGAACACCACCTACATCGAGAGCGCCGCCGGGGTGGCGGAGGGTGGTCGCACAGGCTTCGCGTCGGTCGTCACCGGCGTCCTGTTCCTCCTGGCGATCTTCCTCGCTCCAATTGCCGGCATCGTGCCCGGCGTGGCGACAGCGCCGGCACTGGTGCTGGTCGGCTACCTGATGTTCACCCTCATTCGGGATATCCCGGTCGGCGAGCTCGAGGATGGCCTGCCAGCGCTGCTGACGATGATCCTCATGCCGCTGACGTACGACATCACCGTCGGAATCGGCGCCGGCTTCATCAGCTGGGTCATCATCAAGGTCGTTCGAGGCAAGCTGGCCGAGGTCCATCCGCTAATGTGGCTCGTCAGCGTCGCCTTCGTCATCTTCTTCGCACAGGCGTGGCTACCGACCGTCCTGCCGAAGTAGCCGAAACACACCAGGGCCGGCGGTCCCCCCCCGGATCGCCGGCCGTTCCCTGTACCATCGGGTCGATGTTCGAACGTACCGCGCTGCCCGCCGGGCCGCGTGTGATCAGCGCCCGGCTGCCGGGAGCACGTTCGGTCTCCATCGCGGCGTATGTCCTGGCCGGCTCGCGCCTCGAGACGCTCGGGCAGACCGGGGTCGCCCACTTCATGGAGCACATCACCTTCAAGGGCACGGCCGGCTACCCATCCAGCCGGGCGATCTCCGAGGCGATCGAGGGCGTCGGTGGATCGTTCAATGCCGCTACGGACCGTGAGTCGACGGTCTACTGGGTCCGTGTCCCGCGTCGCGAGGCGTCCCGGGCGATGCGTGTCCTTGGCGAGCTGATCGTCCGGCCCATCCTGGCCGAACATGACATCGACCACGAGCGGACGGTCATCATCGAGGAGATCCGCTCCTATCTCGACGACCCGGCCGAGTTCTGTCAGATCCTTTTCCAGCAGGCGATGTTCGGGACCGGGCCGCTCGGCCGCGAGATCTGCGGCGACGAGTCCGATGTCCGGGCTCTGCCGGAGGCGACCATCCGGGACTTCTGGCGGACGACCTATCGACCGGCGAACACGGTCATCGCGGTCGCCGGCGACCTCGACCACGGCGTGGCGGTCGAGCTCGCCGACGCTGCCTTCGGCACAGGCAACGGCGTTGTCCCGGGCTGGGCGCCCGCGCCGGTGCTGCCGGCCGGCGAGCGCGTCCTCACCGGGCGCCGCGACACCAGCCAGGCGCAGCTGTCACTCGGCGTCCCCGCCCTTCGTCGCGACCACCCGGACGCCTGGACCCTGGCCGTCCTCAACGCCGTGCTTGGCGACGGCATGAGCAGCCGTCTTTTCCTCTCGGTGCGCGAAGAGCGCGGGCTGGCCTACGACATCTCGTCCGGGCTCGTCGAGTACGCCGACGCCGGGGTCCTGGAGATTTCGGCCGGCGTCGATCCCCTCCAGTTGCGCGGGGCGATCGAGGCGATCCTGGCCGAGCTGGCGCGCCTGCGAGACGAGCCGGTCGGCGAGGAAGAACTGGCCAAGGCCAAGGCCTACCTCGCCGGCGGCCTGGAGCTGCGGTTCGACGAGACGCGCCACGTGGCCGCCTGGATCGGCGGCCAGGAAGCGCTCCACGACCGGGTCCTGACGCTCGAGCAGGCCCTCGAGGCGATCGCCGCCGTCGACGCCGAGGCGATCCGGACGCTGGCCGCCGAGTTGTTCCGGGACGAGGTGCTGCGGCTTGCGGTCGTCGCCCCGGCCCGGCATCTGCGCGGCCTCGACCGTCGCCTCCATTTCCGGGGAGCCGCCGCGTGACCACCGCCACGCCACGTCCGGCGACCCGGTCGCGAGCGACCGACCCGGCGACCGACCGGCGACTTGCCAGTCTGCATCTCCGGCTCGGCCAGCTCGAGCTCGCGCGAGCCGAGCTCGAGGCGCTGGCCGGGTCGGGCAATCTCGACGACGACGGCGTCCTGGCCCTGGCCGAGGCCCGTTGGCGAACCGGCGACCTGCCGGGCGCCGGCGAGGCGGCGCAGGCGTGCCTCGCGGCGGGCCGGAGCGACCTCCTGGCCCTCGTGATCGCGGCCGAGGCGACCGCGGCGGTCGGGCGTCCGGGCGAGGCGCGCCGGATCGCGGGGCAGGCGCTCGAGGGGGCCGACGTCCCCCTGGACTCGATGTTCGCCGGCATCCCCAGGAGCCTGATCTGGCCGGCCGATCCGTCGGACGCCGGACAGCCCGCGGGCCTGTTGTTCCCCGGTCCCGAGCCCTCGCCGCGGCCGGCCATGGTCGGACCGGCGGGTAGCGAGACGGGGACGGTCGAACAAGCGGAACGACCGGTCGAACGCCGCGACCCGTCGGCGCCGGGCCTGTGGGACATGCACGGAGGACCGCGTGTCCTCGGCGGCGAGCCACCCGAGCCGGGGTCGGAGATGGCGGCTGCCACCGCCGCGCTGGCCGACGGGCGTTACGGCGACGGCGCGGTGCACCTGGCGATCGCGCTGCGCCTGGCGTCGGCGCTGGCGCCGGCGGTGCTCGAGCTCGTCGAGGCCTCGGAGCGCCGGACGCCGGAGCTGGAGCTCGTTCGGGGCGACGCCTACCGGATCGTCGGTCACGAGCAGGAAGCCCGACGGGCCTACGCGACGGCGGCCACCGGCGCTGTCCGCGACCGGCGAGGGTGACCAAGCGAGGAGAGACCGTGAACGAACGGACGCTCGTGCTGATCAAGCCGGACGGGGTCCAGCGGCTGCTGACGGGCCGGATCCTGTCCCGTTTCGAGGAGCGCGGGCTCAAGCTCGTGGGGCTCAAGCTCGTCCGCGTCGACCGCGCCCTCGCCGAGCGCCACTACGCCGTCCACCGCCAGAAGGCGTTCTTTCGCGGCCTCGTCGACTTCATCACGTCGAGTCCGCTGGTGGCCGCCGCCTTCGACGGCCCCAACGCCATCGCCGTCGTTCGGGCCATGGTCGGCGCAACGCGGCCGCATGAGGCCGCGCCCGGCACCATCCGGGGCGACTTCGCCCTCGACACGGCCCAGAACCTCGTCCACGCCTCGGACAGCCCGGAGACCGCAGCGACCGAGCTTGGCCTGTGGTTCCGGGCGGACGAGCTTCTCGACTACGAGCGCGACATCGATCGCTGGGCCCTCGCCCCGGAGGCGTAGGGGCCGCGACCCGGCCGGTCAGTCGCCCGTCGAGGCCTCCGGTGAGACGTCGGGCGACGTTTCGGGGGGCAGCGGCGCGGACTCGTCCGGCGTGGTCGGCGCCGCACCGACCTCCGGAGAAGCAGCGGGCGGCGGGGCCTCCGCGGCGGCCCGGACACCGAACGAGCCGCCCGCCACCCCGATCGACAACGCCGCGAGAACGAGGACGGCGACAGCCGCGATCGCTCCTCGGCGAGCGTGCCACAGGGCCTCGGTGTCGGGCATGGCGAACGGCAGGCGCCGGCCGGCGGGCCGGCGCGACCAGCGGATCGGTTCGGGCTGTCGACGCATCGGCCGTTCCGGCGCGGAACGGACGGCCTCGCTCGGCGGCGCCACCCCGATGATGAGCAGGCGTCCGTAGTAGAGGACCGCGGCCAGCGCAGCCGCGAGCAGCAGGGCGGCGAACGGCGGCCGAACGGCGAGATCGACGAGCGCGGCGCGCGCGGCGAACACGGCCATCCCCGGCCAGCCCACGCCGGCGATGACGATCCCGAGCAGCGCCAGGCCCAGGACGGGCGAGCGGAGCGCCCAGCCGTGCAGGTCGCCGATCCGGCGCGTGCCGTACGTCGTGTGGATCGCCGCGGCCCAGGCGGCGAAGGCCGTCTTCGTGATGACGACCGCGAGCAGCCACGTTCGTGTCGCGGCCCAGGCGGCGGGATCGAGGACCGCCAGGCCCAGCAGGGCGATCCCACCGTCGGCGACCATCGAATAGCCCACGACGTGCTCGATGTCGCCGTTGAAGAAGGCCGCGGCCGTCCCCAGGACGATCGACGTCACGGCGATCGCCACGATGATCGCCCGCTCGGCGACGAGCGGCTCGACGAAGGCGGGGACGGCCGCCTGTGTCCACGCCAGGGCGACGATCGCGAACGCGGCGGGGCTCCACGCCGTCACGAGGGGCAGGCCGACTTCCGGGGCGGCATCCGCCACCCGGGCCGCCCAGACATGGAACGGGATCGCGCCGAAGCGGATGGCGACGGCCGCTGCGAAGCCGAAGTACGACAGGGCGGCGATGGCCGGATCGATCCGCGATGCGGCCACCGGACCCGTGATGGCCGCTGCCGCCAGGAGGCCCAGCACGCCGGCCACGACGAGCGCCCGCAGCTCGCGGATGGCGACGACCAGTCCGCGCTCGGTGGCCCGACCGACGAGGGTGATGAGGATCCCGACGACTCCACCGCCTGTGGCCGCCGCGACGGCCGTTCCCGGGTCGGTCACGCCAAGGGCGAAACCGGCAGCGCCGAGACCCAGCAGCGTTGCGCCAGGCAGGCTCCGCGGCCAGCTCGTCGCCAGCGCGACGAGTGCCACCAGCAGGCCGCCCGCGCACCCGAGCACCAGGAAGAGGCGGATGTAGTCCGAGCCCGCGATCGCGCCGCCGGCGATGGCGAAGGGCTGATCGTCGCGGATCGACGCGGCGAGGACGGTCGCGATGCCCAGCCCGACGATCCCGATGGCGGCGGACGTGCGCTGTGCGCGGCGGGTGAGGAGCGACAGGGATCCGGCGCCGAGGGCGATGGCGAGGAAAGGCAGCAGGCTCACCGCCGGCGACCCCGCACGCGCCCGATCGCGGATGCCGCCACGCCGCCGAGAGCGTTCGTCACCCGAAATCCCGGACCGCGGCGAGGCTGGACGGTTCGCGCCGTCGCAACCGTCACGCGCGGCGCGGCATTGACCGACAGACGCGGCAGGGGCGCGACGGCCGGGCCCGCCGCCGGGAGGCGGACCGTCGACGACGGTGCGGCGGCGGCCACCCGCGCTTCGTTCCGGGCGATGGTTCCGACAGCGGCGGCCAGGGCGATGGTGAGCCCGGCGATCACCAGCTGGTCGAGCGGTGCAGGTGTGCCGGCCAGCGCGACCCGTCCGACGCCGGCGCCAAGCACGGCGAGCAACAGCCCGATCGCCAGTCGGAAGACGTCGGCCGCCCGGAGGATCGGACCCACCGCCAGGGCGCCGAGGGCGAAGGCGGCGGCCTCGGCTTCGGGCGGACCGCCCGCCGGACCGGCGAAGCCGGCCGCGCCCAGGCCTGCCACGGCGGCCGCGCCGGCGAGAAGCGCCTCGACCGGCCAGCCCAGGCGCGAGCCGCGCGTCAGCGGCCGCTCGCGGACGGAGATCCAGAGCAGGTAACCGGCGAGGATCGCGGCCAGCAGGCGGGCTGCCAGGGGGAGGGGAGCCGGCAGTGGATCGGCCAGCAGCGGGGCGGTCACGCCGCAGACCGTCAGTCCCAGGATCGCCGCCCGCGCCTCGCGGGCCGAGACCGCGACGACTCCCCCGGCGACGACCGCGACCGCGAGAGCCGCCAGCCAGGGGGTCACGGCGCGGAGGTCTGCAGCTCCGGATGAGTCGGCGTCGGGAGGATGCCGAACGAGTTGAACGGCCAGTAGCGCAGCCAGGCCCGGCCGATGACGTCGTTGATCTCGATCGGCCCGAACGTCCGCGAGTCGGATGAGCTGGCACGGTGATCGCCCATCACGAACAGCTGGCCCGGCGGGACGAGCCAGCGCGGTGGATCGGTGCTGGTGACCGTCGGTTGGGCCCGCCCGTCCGCCTGGAACACATACGGTTCGACGAGGGCCACCCCGTTGACGTAGACCTTGCCGTCGTCACGGACCTCGACGGTGTCGCCGCCGATGCCGATGACCCGCTTGATGAACGGGGTACCGGCAGACTGGACCCAGTCAGGCGGAGGGTTGAAGACGACGATGTCGCCCCGCTTGTAGGGGTCGAACCGGGGGGTCAGCTTGTCGACGAGGACGTACTGCTCCGGCTCGAGCGTCCGCTCCATCGACTGCTGCTCGACACGGTACGGCTGAGCGATGAAGGTCTGGATGACGAGGAAGATGACGAGGGTGAGAACGAGGGTCTCGACGATCTCAAAGAGACACCCCAGTGCGCGGCGTTGCCTCACAAGGTGGGCAGTATAGGGGCTGTGTTATCGTCCCGCCCCGTGACTCCAAGGCCGGGTGGAGGCAGCCTGCGGAGACGCGTGATCTCGCTCGGGAGCCTCCTCTTCGCGGTCGTCGCCCTGATCGTTGTGCTGTACAACGCGACCCTCGTCGACCGCCGCCCGCCGGGCATCACCCGGGTCTCGCTGAGCGCCGCCATGAACGGCGATCCCACCCGGGCCCAGACGCTCACCGCCGTCGATATCCAGTTCAGTGAGCCCGTCCGGACCGGCTCCGTCGAGCGCCGCTTCCGGATCGTGCCGTATGTCGCCGGAACGCTGAGCTGGGACGGCACGACGGCGATCTTCACGCCGTCGGCGAAGCTGCCGTCCGATACGGCCTTCGCCGTCTACGTGGACCCGGGCTTCGAGGACCTGGCCGGGAACGCGGCGACGACCGGCCTCGACGCCTGGAAGTTCCGGACCGTGGGGCCGCCGGTCGTCGTCCGGGCGGATCCGGCGGACGGGGATTCGGGCGTACCCGTCGAAGGCAGCCTGACGGTCACGTTCGACCGGCTGATGGACACCAGGGCGGTGGAGTTCGCGATCACGGTCGATCCCGCCGTCGCCGTGCGGGCGGCCTGGAGCGGCGAGTCGGTCACCCTCGCCTTCGACCCCCAGCTGGCGTTCGGCACGACCTACAGCCTGACGGTCGGCACCGGCGCCGCCGACACCGACGGGAGCCACCTCGCGTCGTCGTTCACGACTCGTTTCACGACGGTCGCGGCGGGGCTGCGCGTCCGTTCGACGCTGCCCGTCCACGGCGCGTCGGGCGTGAGCGTCCGGACCTCGATCGCCGTCGTCTTCGACGGGACGATCGATCCGGGGTCCGTCGCCAACGCGCTGCAGATCACGCCCCCCGTGCAGGGCGACGTGCACGTATCGGCCCTGCCGGCGGACACGACGCCCTTCCCGCTGGCAGCGCCGAGCGACGGCGGCGGGCAGGTCCTCCTGTTCCAGCCGACGGCGCCGCTGGCCGCGCACACCACCTACAGCGTCACCCTGGCCTCCGTCGTGGCACGGCCGGACGTCCCGTCGCAGGTCGCCGCCGGGCGGACGTGGACGTTCACCACCGGCCAGCCCACGGTCTCGGGACAGAACCAGATCGCCTTCACCTCGGTGCGGGGGGGCGTCCGCGACGTCTGGCTGATGAATCCCGACGGGTCCAACGCGCGCCAGCTGACGACGGGGCTCGCGCCGGTGGCCGGCTACGATGTCACCGCCGACGGATCGCACGTGGCCTGGTCGGCGGGCGGGATCGTCCAGACGATGCGCATCGACGGGACGGACGTCCGAACGATCACGGCGCCGCAGTCCTTCGAGTACGCCCCCCGGTTCACCCCCGACGGGCGGTCGCTGCTCGTCGCGCGTCGCGGCGGCGACGGGGCTGACCTGGGCTATTGGCTCGTGCCCGTCGCCGATGGCGCGCCGTCCGCCAGGCAGCTGCTGCCGTCCGGCGCGCCGCCACTCGGGTCGTCGCTCCTTGCCGGCGACGGGATCGAGGCACGAGCCGAGACACCGGCCTGGGCGCCCCGGGCGGCGTTCGACACGGCCGGCCGGCACGTCGCCATCACGACGGGGGACGGCTCGGTCGTGGTGATCGATCTCGCGCCGACCGAACCTTCCGCGGCGGTCGCCCAGACCGGGATTGTCGCCGCCGGGTCCCCGGCGTGGGCCGCGCCCGGCGGTCACTTCGTCGTGCCCGGGCGTCGGGCTGGAGATCCGGGCGACGCCGTCTATGTCGTGGGTGTCGACGGCGGCGTGACCCGTGGCCCGCCCGGCAGCGGCTCCGCCGCCTGGTCGTCGAACGGCGTGGCGGCCTTCCTGGCCACCGACTCCGGCGGGCGGACGCACGTCGCGGTGTCGCGCCTCGACAGCGCCGCGGCGCCCCGGACGCTGACCGATGCCGCGGATGTCGGCGATCGCTGGCCGTCGTTCTCGCCGGATGGGCAGTCGATCCTGTTCGGGCGGACCCGTGCCGACGGCAGCACGTCGGACGGTATCTGGGTCGTCGACGTCGTGACCGGCCAGGCGCGGCCGCTTGCGGCTGATGGGGCGTATCCGCGTTGGCTGCCGTAGCCCGGGCATCGCGGCGTCGGCGCGATGCATAACCCTGGACGGCCATGAGGTTTGACCCGCGATCCGGCCGCTTGATACACTCCGCGCGGCCTGAAGGGTTCCACTCCCGTTCGCAACGCGGGGTCGTGCCTGCCAGCGTCTCCATGGAGTCCCGCCCGCAGCAGCGCCTGTCCCGCGCCCAGCTGTGGATCAGCCCGTCCCGGAGGACCCGCATAGCCCGATGAACGCCGACGCGCTTCGTTGGATCATCCCGATCGCCGGTCTCGCCGCCGTGCTGTTTGCGATCTACCTGGCTCGCGACGTGCTCGGCCGGGACAAGGGCCCGCAGGCGATGCAGGACGTGGGGGACACCATCCGGGAAGGGGCGGACGCGTTCATTCGCCGCCAGTACTCGACGATCGCCATCCTCGCCGTCGTCGCGGCGGTCGTCATCGGCGTGGTCATCTCGATCGTCGAGACGAAGGACGTGGCGGACGTGCCGTCACTTGCCGGCACGCCGATCGGCATCCGGACGGCGATCGCGTTCCTCGTCGGGGCGGCTTGCTCCATGGCGTCGGGGATCATCGGCATGTACATCAGCGTGCGGTCCAACGTCCGGACCGCGGCGGCCGCCCGCCGCAGCCTCGTCGAGGCGGTCCAGGTGGCGATGCGCGGCGGGGCGGTGTCGGGCTTCCTCGTCGTCGCCCTGTCGCTCCTGGGGGTGTGGGGCATCTTCGCCGCCTACGGAGGTCTCGGTGGCGGCCAGGCGACCCACGACGCGCCCTTCCTCATCGTCGGATTCGGCTTTGGCGCCAGCTTCGTCGCCCTGTTCGCCCAGCTCGGCGGCGGCATCTACACCAAGGCCGCCGACGTCGGCTCCGACCTCGTCGGCAAGGTCGAGGTCGGGATCCCGGAGGACGACCCACGGAACGCGGCCGTCATCGCCGACCTCGTCGGCGACAACGTCGGCGATTGCGCCGGACGAGGGGCGGACCTGTTCGAGTCGACGGCGGCGGAGAACATCGGGGCGATGATCCTGGGGGTCGCCGCCTACACGATCGCCCAGACGAGCGGCTGGCCCCATCCCGAGGCGTGGATCTTCTTCCCGCTGGTCGTCCGGGCGTTCGGCCTCCTGGCCACCATCGTGGCGATGTACTTCGTTCGCGGCCGCGAGGACGAGAACCCGATGAACATCCTCAACCGCGGCTACTGGGCGACGTCGCTCCTGTCGGTCGTCGGCCTGGCCATCACGACGAACGTGATGATGAACACGAGCGGCGTGCCCGGCGCCAACGGCATCCCGGTCTGGCTATGGTTCTTCGGCGCCGGGCTGGTCGGCCTCGCCTTGAGCGTCGTCTTCGTCTACATCACCCAGTACTACACGGCCGGCACATTCCGGCCCGTCCGCGAGATCGCCGAGGCGTCGAAGACCGGCCCGGCGACCAACATCATCTCCGGCGTGGCGGTCGGCTTCGAGACGACGTTCGTGACCGCCATCGCGATCGGCATCGCCCTCATCGCCTCGCACTGGCTGGGCTCACAGGCCAACCTCGTCAACGCCAACAAGGTCAACGTCGGCGGCATCTTCGGGACCGCGGTGGCGACCATGGGGATGCTCATGACGACGGCCTACATCCTGGCGATGGACACGTTCGGCCCGATCACCGACAACGCCGGCGGCGTGGCCGAGTTCAGCCGGGCCGAGGCCGGCGCGCGTGAGATCACCGACCGACTCGATGCCGTCGGCAACACGACGAAGGCGCTGACCAAGGGCTACGCGATCGCGTCGGCCTCACTCGCCGCCTTCCTCCTGTTCAGCGCGTATATCGACAAGGTCAACCTCATCCAGACGAACCGCGGCGGCCCGCTCCTGACCGCGGTCAACCTGGCCGACGTGAACGTCTTCGTGGCCGCCCTCATCGGGGCGATGCTCGTCTACTTCTTCTCGAGCCTGGCGATCCGGGCGGTCGGCAAGACGGCCCAGTCGATCATCTTCGAAGTCCGACGCCAGTTTCGCGAGATGCCCGGGATCATGGATTACACCCAGCGCCCGGACTACGCCCGTGTCGTCGACATCACCACCCGGGCGGCACTGCGCGAGATGGTCCTGCCCGGCGTGGTCGCCGTGGCCACCCCGATCATCGTGGGGCTGCTGCTCGGCCACGAGGCCATCGCCGGCCTGTTGATGGTCGGCACGATCGCCGGCGTGATGCTGGCGACGGTCCTCAACAACGGCGGCGGCGCGTGGGACAACGCCAAGAAATACATCGAGGCCGGGCACCTCCTCGACGATGCCGGCAAGGTCCTCGGCAAGAAGACGCCGGCCCACGCCGCGGCCGTCGTCGGCGACACCGTCGGCGATCCGTTCAAGGACACGGCCGGCCCGTCGCTGCACGTCCTCGTCAAGTTGCTGGCGACGATCACCCTCGTCCTCGCGCCGTTGTTCATCCGGTAAGCAGACGCTGGAAGATCGGGCGCCACCCGCGGCGACGTCCGAGCGCCCCCGGTAATCGAAGGCACTGAATGGATATCACCCTCCAGGCCCTGGTTCTGGGGATCGTCCAGGGACTGACCGAGTTCCTGCCCGTCTCCAGCTCCGGGCACCTGATCATCGTCCCGGCCCTGCTGGGCTGGAAAGACCCGTTCATCGATTCGCTGACCTTCTCGGTCATGCTCCACTTGGGCACGCTCGTCGCGCTACTGGTCTACTTCTGGCGTGACTGGCTGCGGCTCGTCCCGGCGGGCCTGGCCGCCGTCAGGGACCGGTCGCTCGGGGCCGACCCTGACCGTCGCCTCGCCTGGCTTCTCCTGACGACGACGATCCCCGCGGTCATCGCCGGCGTGCTGCTCAACGACGTCATCGAGCGCAACGTCCGCTTGCCGGGGCTCGTGGCGCTCTTGATGGTGGTCGGCGCCGCGATTCTCTGGTTGGCCGATCGTGCCGGCGGCGAGGATCGGCGAATCGCCGACCTGTCGTTCGGCGCCGCGCTCGGCATCGGCGCCGCCCAGGCGCTGGCCCTCTTCCCCGGCATCAGTCGCTCGGGCATCTCGATCTCGGCGGGCCGGCTGCTCGGCCTGTCCCGGCCGGAGGCGGCCCGTTTCAGCTTCCTGATGGCCACGCCGATCATCGCCGGAGCCGGCGCCTGGGAAGGGTTGAAGCTCATCCGGGGCGGATCGGACGTTGCGGTCGCCGCCGGGCCGCTGGTCGTCGGCACGCTGGCCGCGCTGGTGTCGGGCATGCTGGCCATTCGCCTGCTGCTCGGCTGGCTGACCTCGCATCGCCTCGACGTATTCGTGGTCTATCGCCTCATCGTCGCCGCCGTCGTGGTGGTCTGGTTCCTGGCGCCATAGGCGCCGGCCGTGGAGGTCATGAAGCAGCTCCGCCAGCGGGCGATCCGCGACCTGGTGGAGCAGCGCCCCATCCGGACCCAGCAGGAGCTCGCCGCCGCGCTGCGGGATCGCGGCTTCCGGACGACCCAGGCCACGATCAGCCGTGACGTGGCCGAGCTGGGCCTCATCAAGGTCCGTCGCGAGACGATTCACGCCTACGCCCTGCCGCCCCGGCTCGTCGAAGCCGAAACGTCAGGTGAAGACCGCCTCCGCAAGCTGCTGACCGACCTGCCGGCCGAGTTCCACGAGGCCGGCCTGCTGCTGGTGATCCGAACCCTGCCCGGTTCGGCCCACGCGGTCGCGGCCGCCCTCGACCGGGCGCGCTGGCCGGAGGTCGCCGGTTCGATCGCCGGGGACGACACCCTGTTCGTGGCCTTCCCCGATCGGAGCTCACTCCGGCGCGTGAAGCGGCGCCTGGCTCGGCTGACCGAGGGCGGCTGAGCTTGCCCGCGCACGCAGGGGGCTTTCCGGACGGCCTCTTTGACACCGCCGGGGGCCCGCGCTAGACTCCCGGCGGCTCGAACTTCAGGCGCGCGACGAGCGCTGACGCCTGGA
The DNA here is from genome assembly GCA_041482475.1 of Candidatus Limnocylindria bacterium. Taxonomy (GTDB): domain Bacteria; phylum Chloroflexota; class Limnocylindria; order Limnocylindrales; family CSP1-4; genus JACDAV01. The sequence goes on from JBGPDX010000010.1 coordinate 19,589, forward strand.
GTTCTTTCCTTTATCTGGATTGCCTCAGCGGCGCCGTCGGGCCCGCCTACACCCTGGGGACAGCCTCGTGAACAACAAGCCGACCTATCTCTCCAAGGACGGTCTCGAGAAGCTCCGTGCGGAGCTCGAGGAGATGGTCACCGTCAAGCGGCCCGAGGTCGCCCAGCGGATCCACGACGCCAAGGAGCACGGCGACCTGGCGGAGAACGCCGAGTACGAGGACGCCAAGAACGAGCAGGCGTTCGTCGAGGGCCGGATCCAGACGCTCGAGGCGTTGATCAAGAACGCCACGATCATCGACGCGATCCATTCGACCGACCACGTCCAGATCGGCTCGACCGTGGCTGTCGAGAGCCCGGACGGCAAGGAAACGTTCACCATCGTCGGCTCGACCGAGGCGAAGCCAACCGAGGGTCGCATCTCCAATGAGAGCCCGGTCGGCCGCGCGCTGCTCGGCAAGAAGAAGGGCGAGAAGGTCGTCGTTCGGGTGCCGGCCGGCGACTTCACCTACAAGATCGTCACGATCAGGTAAGAATCCACGGGCCACTCGCGGAGCTCCGCCGTGGACCTCGGAGCGCGGGTGTCGCCACTGCGCTGAGGGTGTCACCAGGCGAGGGAGCGATGGACTGGGCCGACGAGCTCGCGGCGGCGGTCAGTGGCCCGCAGGTCGTCAACGACTCGAAGACGCCGTCCGGGACGGTCCACGTCGGCAGCCTTCGGGGACCCGTCATCCTCGACGTCATCGTCCGGGCCCTGCGGGCGAACGGAACCGAGACGACCTACCTGTACGGCGTCGACGATATGGATCCCATGGACGCCCAGGCCCTGCTCACCCCCGACGCGATCGAACGCTCCATGGGCGTCCCGCTGGCGCGCATCCCGGACCAGGAACCGGACGGGCACGCCTCCTACGCGCGGCATCACGCCCAGGCGTTCATCGACACGTTCGCGGGCCTCGGCATCCGCCCGGACCGCTATTACTGGATGAGCGAGATCTACCCTGGCGGGCAGATGGACGCCTTCATCCGGACGGCGCTCGACCGGGCGGCGGTCGTCCGCGACATCTACCGGCGAGTGGCGAATGTCCGACACCCGGACTCGTGGCACCCCATCAGCGTCGTCTGTCCAACGTGCGGCAGGGTCGGAACGACGATCGTCACGAAGTGGGACGGCGAGCGGGTGTTCTTCGAGTGCAAGCCGGATCTTGTCACCTGGGCCAGCGGTTGCGGATCGTCCGGCTGGGTCTCGCCGTTCGGCGGCAACGCGAAGCTGCCGTGGAATCTCGAGTGGGCCGCGCAGTGGAGCCTGTTCGAAGTGACGATCGAGCCATGCGGCAAGGACCTCTCGACGGCCGGTGGGTCGCGCGAGCGGAGTGACGCCATCGCGCGCGAGGTGTTCGAACGTGAGCCGCCGCTCAACGTCCCGTACGAGTTCCTGAACGTCGGCGGCCGCAAGATGTCGACCTCGAAGGGCCGCGGCGCGGCCGCCCACCAGATCGTCGACGTCGTGCCGCCGGAGCAGATTCGCTTTCTGTTCCTCCGCCAGCGCCCGAACCAGGTCATCGAGTTCGACCCCGAGGGCACCGACGCCATCCCTCGGCTGTTCGACGAGTTCGACCGCCTCGCCGACGCGACGGCCGGCAGGGACGTCCGCGGCGACCTGCCAAACGGCTTCGACCGGGTCTTCCGCTATGCGCTCCTGTCGCCGGACGCCGATGTCGACGCCGAAGCGGGCACCTTTCGTCCGGCCTTCGGTCATCTCGCCCTGCTCGTCCAGATCCCGGGGATCGATCTGCGCGAAAGGGTCGAAGCGGAGAAGGGGAGCCCGCTGACACCGCGCGAGGTGGAGGTCCTCGAGACTCGCGCGGCGGCCGCGCGCGCCTGGCTCTCGACCTACGCACCGGATTCGGCGCGCATCGTCGTCCGCCGCGAAGCGGTCCCGGTCGAGACCGGCGACCTCGACGAGGACCAGCGGCGGTTCCTCGCGCGGCTGTCCGAACGAGCCGCCTCCGACGCCCCGGACTCGGGCGACGCGTGGCAGACCCTGATCTTCGACGTCGCAAGGACCGCGGACGCGCCACCCAGGCGGGCATTCGAGGCGATCTACCTCGCCTTCCTCGGCCGGCCGAACGGCCCGCGGGCCGGCTGGCTCCTGGCCAGCCTCGAACGCGACTTCGTCGCAACGCGCCTCCGGGAAGCGGCTGAAGCGGCCGCCGCGACCGCGTCATGAGCGTCGGGCTGCAGCGGCTGCGCGAAGAGCCGGATGTCATCCGCCGCGGAGCGCTCGACAAGGGCGAGGACGCCGGCCTGATCGACGCCGCCGTCGCCACGGACGCGCGCCGCCGGACGCTGCTTGGCGAGGGCGACGCGCTCAAGGCGGAGCGCAACACGGCATCGAAGCGAATCGGGGAGGCGATCCGTGGCGGGGCCCGGCCGGACAGCCGCGAAGTGGCGGCGCTCAAGGCCACCTCGACACGCGCCGGCGAACGGATCGTGGCGATCGACACGGAGCTCGCCGCCACCGAGCGGGAGCTCGACGACCTGCTGCTGCGGATTCCGAATCCTGCCGATCCGGACGTTCCGGTCGGCGGCGAGGAGGCCAACGTCACGGTTCGGACGTGGGGTGAGCCCCTGCCCCGGCAGTCGCCGGAGGGCTGGGCCCGCAAGCCGCACTGGGAGCTCGCCGAGGCGCTCGACATCATCGACAACGCGCGTGGCGCGAAGATCGCCGGCTCCGGCTTCCCGGTCTACAAGGGCGCCGGTTCGCGCCTCCAGCGCTCGCTCATCAACTGGTTCCTCGACGTCCACGTGACGGAGAACGGCTTCACCGAGATCTGGCCGCCGGCGGTCGTCAACGCGACGTCGGCGCGAGGGACCGGGCAGATCCCGGACAAGGAAGACCAGATGTACGTCATCACCCGTGACGAGCTGTACCTGGTCCCGACGGCCGAGGTCCCGGTCACCAACCTCCACCGCGACGAGATCTTCGAGGCCCGCGCCCTGCCGGTCCGCTATGCGGCCTATTCGCCGTGCTTCCGGCGCGAGGCCGGAGCCGCCGGCAAGGACACCCGCGGAATCGTCCGGGTCCACCAGTTCGACAAGGTCGAGATGGTGTTGTTCGAGCGGCCCGGTGAATCCGAAGTCGCCCTCGAGTGGATGACCCAACGGGCGGAGATCCTCCTCCAGCGACTTGGCCTGGCCTACCGGGTGCTGCTCATGGCGACCCGCGAGATGGGTTTCGTCCAGGCCAGGAAGTTCGATCTCGAGGTCTGGGCGCCGGGCGCCGAGCGCTGGCTCGAGGTCAGCTCGTGCTCGAACTTCCGCGACTACCAGGCCCGTCGGATGGCGATCCGGTACCGACCGGAGCCCGGCGCCAAACCGGAGCTGGTCCACACCCTCAACGGCTCGGGGTTGGCTCTCGCCCGGACCGTCGCCGCGTTACTGGAGACGTGGCAGCGGCCGGACGGCTCGATCGAGGTGCCGGAGGTCCTCCGGCCCGCCATGGGCGCCGATACGATCGGAGCCTGACCGAAACCGCCTCGAACCGGCCGTACAATCCGCGCCGGAGAGGTGGCAGAGCGGTCGAATGCGGCGGTCTTGAAAACCGTTGAGTCGCAAGACTCCGTGGGTTCGAATCCCACCCTCTCCGCCAGCCGGCCTGTGCGATCTGTGCCGGCACGCCAGGCGGGTTGCATCGGACCGCGGTTCCCGCTTCGTCCTGTGCGAGCTCTCGCGGACCGATCCCCGCTTCGCGCGCTACCCGAACCTGCCGGTGCTCGCCTGCGCCGGGTTCCTTCCGGTTTCCGTCCCGGACGTTGCCGATGAGGCAACGGAACCACCGACTGACGCCTCGGGCGACCCGGCCTGAGCACGGCGGCGGGCGGGATGGAGCCTGATTCGGCCGATTCGTTGCGGGTGCGACAACCGCGGCCCGCGGCCCGCTTGACGCCCCGGAGGCCGGACCCTAGACTCCCCGCCACATCACGAAGAGCGGGCTGTGAACGGGACGAGTACCCGTCGCGCGTCGGCAGAGAGACCCGGTGGCTGGTGGAAACCGGTGCGACGACGGCGGGGAATGGACCCGGGAGCCTCCGGACCGAACGCGAAAACGTCGCCACTAGGCTCCGGCGCAGAGCGCCAGCGATAGCGGGCAGCGCCGATCGGCGGCCGACGCGCAAGCGACGACCTCCCGTCGGTCAGGAGAGTGCGGCATCGCCGAAAGAGGGTGGCACCGCGGAAGGCACGACCTTTCGTCCCGGGGACGAAGGTCGTTTCTGATTCTCGGGCGGTTGCAGGACCGATCGAGCCACCGAATCCGAACCAACCGAACCGCACCAGCCGCAGCTCCCGGAGGCCCCACGCGATGACCACCAGCGACCCGCTCAGCCTGGGCCAGGCGAAGCGCCTGTCGGCGAACGCCGACACGATCCTGCTCCGCGCGACCCGCCCGGCCGACCTCGAGACGCCGATCGGGGCCTTCCTCCGCCTCGACGACGGCGGTCCGGCCTACCTGCTGGAGTCGGTCGAGGGCGGCGAGCGGCTGGGTCGGTACTCGTTCCTGGGCGTCGGGCCGCGCCGCCTGCTCGAGGTCCGCGACGGTCGCGCCCATGTCCAGACCCGGCCGGTGACGGTTCGCGACTACGCGCCGGACCTCCCGGTCGAGACGTCCCAGGCGCCGGATCCGCTGGCCGCGATCCGGTCCTTCGTCGCCCGTCGCCGGGTCGAGCCGGTCGACGGCATGCCCCGCTTCACCGGCGGCGCGGTCGGGGCGATCGCCTACGACGCGGCGTCGCTGTTCGAGCCGTCGGTCCCGCTGCCGGAGCTCGACCCGGTCGGCGTCCCGACCGCCGCCTTCATCGAGACCGACCTCGTCGTGGTCTTCGACCACCTGACCCACACCCTGTCGGCCATCGCCTCGCTCCACACGGCCGCGCCCGACCTCGAGGGCCGTTACCGGATTGCCGAGGCGGCGATCTTCGAGGCGCTCGAGCGGACGGCTCGGCCCAGCGCGGCCGAGCTTGCCGGCGGCCTCGACCGCGGCGCCCGGCCGGTCACTGCCGGCCAGCCGCGGGAGATCGATACGAGCCTGGGCCGCGAGGCCTACATCCGCGCCGTTGAAGTCGCCAAGGACGCCATCGCGGCCGGCGAGGCCATCCAGGTCGTGCTCGCCCGACGCCAGTCGTTCGGCCTTCCGCTCGACCCGGCGACCGGCCGGCCGCTCGATGGGGTCGCCCTCTACCGCGCGCTGCGGCGGGTCAACCCCAGCCCGTACCTCTTCTTCGTCCGGACACCCGCGTTCGAGGTGGTCGGCGCCAGCCCGGAGCTGCTCCTCCGGGTGGAGGGCGACCGTCTGACCACGCACCCCATCGCCGGCACGCGGCCACGCGGCGCCGACGCCCGCGAGGACGACATCCTCGCCGAGCAGCTCCAGCGCGATCCGAAGGAGCGGGCCGAGCACGTCATGCTCGTCGACCTGGGTCGCAACGACCTGGGGCGGGTGTCTCGCCCGGGCACGGTCACGGTCAGCAAGTACATGGAGGTGGAGCGCTACAGCCACGTCCTCCATCTCGTGTCCCACGTCGAGGGCCGGCTCCGCCCCGACAGCGACGCGCTCGAGGCGCTTCGGGCGGTCTTCCCGGCGGGCACGTTGTCCGGGGCACCGAAAGTAAGGGCGATGCAGCTCATCGCCGCCGCCGAGCGCGAGCGGCGCGGGCTGTACGGCGGCGCGGTGGGCTACCTGGGCTACGACGGCAACCTCGACACGGCCATCACGATCCGCAGCGCGGTCCTCCGCGACGGCCAGGCCCACGTCCACACCGGGGCGGGGATCGTGGCCGGCAGCGTGCCCGAGCGCGAGTTCGAGGAGACCGAGCACAAGGCAGCCGCGCTGCGGCGGGCGATCGAGCTGGCGTCGGGCGCGCCCGAGCAGCCGCGGTCGAACGGGTTAGCGACGAATGCCGCCGACGCCGCGGCGGGCGCCGTGGGGGCCGCCACGTGATCCTCGTCGTCGACAACTACGACTCGTTCACGTTCAATCTCGTCCAGGCGCTGCTCGCCGCCGGGGCACAAGTTCGCGTCGTTCGCAACGACGCGATCGATCGGGCCGGGCTGGAGGCCATCGCGTCGGATGAGTCCGCCCACCTCCGTGGGATCGTCATCTCACCCGGGCCCGGCGAGCCGCGCGATGCCGGCGTGTCGGTCGACACGATTCGCGTCGCCGCGGAGCGTTCGATCCCGCTCCTCGGGGTGTGCCTCGGGATGCAGTCGATGGCCGCCGCCTACGGCGCGTCGATCGTTCGCGCCCCGACGCTGGTCCACGGCGCGGCATCCGAGGTCACCCACGACGGCGCGGGTCTGCTCGCCGGCATGCCGCCGTCGTTCATGGCCGCCCGCTACCACTCGCTGGCGGTCGACGCGGCGACGTTGCCGCCGGAGCTTCGGGTGACCGCGATGAGCGAGAGCGATCGCGTCGTCATGGGCATCCGCCACGTGACGCTCCCGATGGAGGGTGTGCAGTTCCATCCCGAGTCGGTCCTCACGCCGCAGGGCCCGCATCTCCTCGCCAACTTCCTGCGCCTTGCCGGCGAGGGCGAGGCCGGCCGGCTCGACGCCGCGAGCGGCTCGTTCGCGACCCGTGGGATGCCGGAGACGATCGGAGGGAAAGGCGGGGCTTCGACCGCGCCCGCCGAACCAGACGCGCCCGCCGAACCAAACGAAACCGCCGAGCCCGCCCGGACGGGCTTCCGGCCATGAGCGAGCAGGTCCGAACCGCGCTCGCCGCGGTCGTCGATGGGGCGACCCTGTCGACGGACGAGGCCCGGCTGGCGATGGGGGCCGTCATGGATGGCGAGGCCACGCCGGCGCAGCTTGCCGCGCTGCTCGTCGCGCTGCGGATGCGCGGCGAGACGGTCGACGAGCTGGCCGGGTTCGCCGCCGCGATGCGTGAGCGGGTCGTCCGCGTCGACGCGCCGGACGGGACGATCGATACGTGCGGCACCGGTGGCGACCGAAGCGGCACGTTCAACATCTCGACGGCGGCGGCCCTCGTCGTCGCCGCGGCCGGCGTCCCGGTCGCCAAGCACGGCAATCGGGCGATCACCTCGAAGTCCGGCTCCGCCGACGTGCTCGAGGCCCTGGGCGTCCGGACGGATCACGACGCGACGAGCGCCGCTGCCGCCCTTCGCGACGAGGGATTCGCGTTCCTCTTTGCGCCCGGCTTCCACCCGGCGATGAAGCACGCCGGACCTACGCGGCGCGAGATCGGCGTGCGGACGGCCTTCAATCTCCTTGGACCGCTGACGAACCCGGCCGGTGCGCGGCGGCAGGTCGTCGGAGTGGGGGACCCGGCGGCGGCGCCCCGGGTTGCACAGGTCCTGCGGCTGCTCGGCGCGGAACGCGCCTTCGTCGTCCACGGCGACGGGCTGGACGAGCTGCCGCTCGACGGCTCGGGCGTGCTCTATGACGTCTCGCCGGACGGCGTGACCCGACGCGAGATCGATGCGCGGAGCCTCGGCCTGCCGAGGGCTTCGACGGCGGCCCTCGCGGGCGGCGACCCCGCGGCGAATGCGCGCCTGATCGAAGCGGTGCTGCATGGCGAGTCCGGAGCGCGCCGCGACGTCGTCGTGTTGAATGCCGCGGCCGCCCTGCTCGCCGCCGGCCGGACCGAGACCCTCGAGGCGGGCATCGAGCTGGCGGCGCTGACGATCGACGCCGGGCTCGCCTCTGAGCTCCTCGAGCGGCTCCGGGCGGAGAAGCGCCGTGCCGATGGGGCACGCGCGCCTGAGCCCCAGGGAGCGCCGGCGTGACCGTCGCCCAGCGGCCCGCGCGGCGCGTCGCGCGAGGCGCGCGCGAGCCGCGACCGAACGTCCTGGCACAGATCGCCGCGCGCCGGCGGAGCGATCTGCCGGAGCTCCTCGCCGGCCCTCGCCGCGAGGCACCCGCGCCGCGGCCGATCGTCGAGCGTCTCGCCGCGCCCGGGCTCCACCTCATCGCCGAGGTCAAGCGCCGCTCGCCGTCGGCCGGCCAGATCGCGGCGGTCGGCGACGACATCGTCGCCCGGGCGCGGGCCTACGAGGCCGGCGGTGCGGCCGCCATCAGCGTCCTGTGCGAGCCCCACTGGTTCGGTGGCTCGCTCGACGACCTGGGCGCCGTCCGCGACGCCGTCACGCTGCCCGTCCTGGCCAAGGATTTCGTCGTCGACGCCCGCCAGCTGGCGCTGCTGCGTGGCGCCGGCGCGGACCTCGTGCTGCTGCTCGCCAACCTTCACCCCGCGAAGCGCCTCGCCCGCCTCGTCGAGCAGGCGCGCGACCTGGGTCTCGAGCCGCTCGTCGAGGCCCATGACGAGCGCGAGCTGGCGGCCGCGCTCGACAGCGGGGCGCGCGTCATCGGCCTGAACAACCGCGACCTTCGGACCCTCGCCGTCGACCCGGCCCGGGCTATTGGGCTGCGAGCACTCGTCCCGGACGACCGTCTCGTCGTCGCCGAATCCGGCGCCCGCGACGCCGCAACGATCGCCGCCTGGCGTGCCGTCGGGTTTGACGCCGCGCTCGTCGGCGAGGCCCTCGTCCGCTCCAACCGTCCGTCGGCCGACGCCCGCGCCTTCGTCGCTGCCGGCCGTCCGCCGGACGACATCGCGAACCTCGCCAACGTGCCGTTCGTGAAGATCTGCGGCATCACCGACGCGGATGGCGTTCTCGCCGCGATCCGCGCCGGCGCCGACGCGATCGGGCTCAATCTCGTGCCGGGCACGCCGCGTGCGCTCGACCTCGACGAGGCGGTGGCACTTGCCCGGCTCGCCCGGAGCGCCGCGCCCTCGATCGGCGGTCCCGCGGTCGTGGCGATCACCGTCGACCGGACGATCGACGAGCTGCGGGCGATCGCCGCGGCACTCGACCCCGATGCCATCCAGCTCAGCGGCACGGAACCGCCGGACGTCCTCGCGGCCCTTGCGCGGCCGGCCTGGAAGGTCCTCCACGTGCCGGTCGAGACGGCGCCGGGCGCCACAGATGCCGCGCCGATCGTTGCCGCCGCGCGCGCCTATCTCGCGGCCGGCGCGGCCCGCCTCCTGCTCGACACGGCGGGCGGCCCCTTCCCCGGCGGCACCGGCCGTCAGCCGTCGACGGCCCTCGCCGCGGCCATCGCGCGCGAGGTGCCCGTGACCCTGGCCGGCGGCCTGGATCCGGCCAACGTCGCCGCGGCGGTGCGGGCGATCCCGGCGCTGGGCGTCGACGTCGCCTCCGGCGTCGAGGTACCCGGCCGCGCCGGCGTGCGTCCGTCGAAGGACGCGCTCCGGGTTGCCCTGTTCGTGAAGCGGGCCCGCCAGGCCCGCCTCGATCGGCCGAATCTCGCCACCCGTCCCAGCCCGGTCGATCCCGGCCTCCTCGAGGCCGACGGCGCCGGCCGCTGGGGCATCGACCGGGCCTTCGGCGGCCGTTACGTCCCGGAGACGCTGATGGCCGCCCTCGAGCAGCTCGAGCGGGCCTACCTCGACCTTCGCCACGACCCACGCTTCTGGGCCGAGCTCCGCGAGCGGCTCGCGACGTACGCCGGCCGCCCGACGCCGCTCTACCGCGCCGACGGCATCGCCGCCGACACCATCGCCATCGCCCGTCGGCTTGCCGCGAAGGCGAACCGCCCCGCGCCGCCGGACGGGCTGCGCGTCTACCTCAAGCGCGAGGACCTCGCCCACACCGGTGCCCACAAGATCAACAACGCCCTCGGCCAGGCGCTGCTGACCCGGCGACTCGGCAAGACGCGGGTCATCGCCGAGACCGGTGCCGGCCAGCACGGCGTGGCGACGGCGACCGCGTGTGCGCTGCTGGGCCTGCCGTGCGTCGTCTACATGGGCGCCCAGGACATCGAGCGCCAGGAGCCGAACGTGCTGCGGATGCGGGCGCTCGGGGCGGAGGTCCGGCCGGTCACGAGCGGCAGCGCGACGCTCAAGGACGCCATCAACGAGGCGATGCGGGACTGGGTCACGAACGTCGAGACGACCCACTACGTCCTGGGCAGCGCGATGGGCCCGCATCCGTACCCGATGATCGTCCGCGATCTCCAGCGCCGAATCGGCGACGAGGCCGCGGCGCAGCTCGAGGCCGTCGAGGGCCGACTGCCGGATCTCGTCCTCGCCTGCGTCGGCGGCGGGTCGAACGCGATCGGGCTGCTGGCCCGCTTCATCGGCGAGCCGTCGGTGAGACTGGCGGTGGCCGAAGCCGCCGGCGACGGCATCGCCACGGGACGCCACGCGGCGGCGCTCGCCGGCGGCAGCCCCGGAATCCTCCACGGCGCCCGTTCGCTCATGCTCCAGGACCGCGACGGCCAGGTGCTCGAGGCGCACTCGCTGAGCGCCGGCCTCGACTACCCGGGCGTCGGGCCGCAGGTCTCGGCGCTGTTCGCCGCCGGGCGGCTGGAGGTTGCGGCGGCCACCGACACGGAGGCGCTCGGGGCGATGTCGTGGGTCGCCCGCGCGGAGGGCATCCTGCCGGCCCTCGAGACGGCCCACGCGTTCGCCGTCCTGCCGCGGCTCATCGCCGGGATTGACGGGCGCGGCGATCCCTGGCCGGGCGACACGGTCGTGTTGGTGGGCCTGTCGGGGCGCGGCGACAAGGACCTCGCCACGTTCGGCAGGCACTACCGCGTCGAGACGACGATCGAAACCGCCACCCAGCCGACCGAAGCCACCAACGGCACCGAACAGGCCGGCGCTCGCCGATGACCGCGGTCGCCGTCCCGGCGGTGCGCGACGCTGCCCCCGGCGGCACGAACGACACGGCTGGCGCGCGGCGGATCGCGGCCGCCTTCGCACGCGCGGCGCGGGAGGGGCGCGTGGCGCTCATCGCCTACGTGGTGGCGGGCTACCCGGACGCCGGGACGAGCCTGCGCGCGGCGCTCGCCGCGGCCGACGCCGGCGCCGACGTCCTCGAGATCGGCCTGCCGTATTCCGATCCCCTGGCCGACGGCGCGACGCTCCAGCGCGCGTCCTCGGCGGCGCTCGCGGCAGGCGCGACCTTCGACAGCTCCGTCGAGCTGGTCCACCGCATCGCCGCGGCGCGCCCGGATCTGCCGCTCGTGCCGATGGCCTACGCCAACCAGGTCCTTGGCGGCGGCGACGGCCGGGATGTCGCGGCGCGACTGGCGAGCGCTGGGGCGGCCGGCGTGATCGTCGCCGACCTCACCCCGGACGAGGGCGGCCCGTTCGAGGCCGTCGCCCGGTCGGTCGATCTCGCCGTCGTCTACCTTGTCGC
>JBGPDX010000011.1:0-30004 GCA_041482475.1 Candidatus Limnocylindria bacterium
AACCACCGGTCCCCCAACTGGGAACCGGAGCCGTTCCGCTGGATCGGCGTCCGCTACGCGCAGTGGGCGCTGGGCCGGCTCGACGCGCGCTCGGAGGCGACCGGCCGTCCCCCATCGGGGCGCTCGCTGGCGGAATGGATCGCCCGGCACTGAGCCGGGCAATCGCGCAAGCCGTCTAGCGTTTGGCGGCCTTCCTCACGTCGTCGTCGGCGGCGATGTCGACGCCGTGCTTCCTGGCGGCGCCGATGATCCTGCGGGCCGCCCGCTTCCTGGCCTCGCCGCTCTCGAAGTCGGTCTGGTTGAAGCGCGACACGGCGTTCCTGACGTGCGACTCGTCGGGGATCGGCAGATGCCGCTCGCCAAGCTCGTCGATGTAGGCGAACTGGCTGTCCTTCAGCTTGGTGCGATCGGCGGATTCGAGTTCGGGCATGCGCCACCTCCTGTGGGGAGATGCTCAGGCCGGCGGCGTTCCGTTTCGCTCACGCTCAGGGCGGGGCCGTTGCAGCCGTGTTTCGGTGCCGGCGCCTCAGCCGATCGCCAGGATGTTGGACGCCGCGCCGACGACGCCGACGACGGTGGCCAGCGTGGCCACGAATGCCGCGACCCACTGGTGGCGCTTGACGACGATCCCGAACGTCAGGACGACCATCGCGACGAGGGCCACCTTGAGGAGCACGAGAGCCGGCAGGCCCAACGTGGCCAGCAGGTGCGCCACGAGGGGATTCGTCTCCGCGCCCGGCCCGCGGACGGCGATCATCTGGATGAAGGTGACGAGATCGCCGGCCTGGGCGATGCCGACGGCGATCAGGACGGCCAGCCCGGCGACCCCGATCCAACGGTCCGGCGCCCGCTCCAGCGCTTCGGTCGACTCCACCAGGCCGGGTTCCGGCGATGCCGGTGCCCGACGCGCGGAGGATCCGAAACCGAGGCCCCGGGGCCGCCCAACAGCCCAAGTCATCGGCGTACCAGCCTCGTGTCAGCCGATCGTACTGGTCGGCATTACCCCATTAGTACCATGTCCGAACCCATCGCAACCACCCGAGCGGCAACCAATGCGCCCCGGACCGTAGCGGACTCACTGGAACCGGCGCGCGGGCGCACCGTGTCGCCGTCCACGCAACAGCAGCGGGATGGGTATCCTGTCGCCGACATCCCCGCCCATTTCCCCCAGCTCGATCAGGTGGTGCCCATGAAGGTCGGCGTCGCCAAGGAGACCGCGCCCGGCGAGCGGCGCGTCGCCCTGGTACCGGAAGCGCTCGGGCGGCTGACGGCTGCCGGGCTCGAGATCCTCGTCGAGGCCGGGGCGGGCGCCGGCGCCCTCATCCCGGATCAGGCCTACACCGACGCCGGCGCGAAGGTGGTCAAGGGCGGCGAGCTCTACGCCCAGTCGGACGTCATCCTCATGGTCCAGAAGCCGACGGCCGCCGAAGTCAAGCGATTGCGGTCGGGCCAGGCGGTGATCGGCTTCCTCCAGCCCCTGATCGACCCGAAGCTGTCGGCCGCCCTGGCGAAGAAGGGGGTCACGGCGATCAGCCTCGACGCGATCCCGCGGACGCTGTCCCGGGCCCAGACGATGGACGCCCTCAGCTCCCAGGCGAACGTCGGCGGCTACAAGGCGGTGCTCATCGCGGCGAACGCGTTCGGGCGCTACTTCCCGCTGCTGACCACCGCCGCGGGCACGGCCAAGCCGGCCAACGTCCTCATCCTGGGGATCGGGGTCGCGGGCCTGCAGGCGATCGGAACGGCCCGCCGGCTGGGTGCCGTCGTTCGGGCCTACGACGTCCGCGCGGAGACGAAGGAGCAGGCGGAGTCGCTGGGCGCGCAGTTCATCGTCCTCAAGTCGGTCGCCGACGCGTCCGGCGAGGGCGGCTATGCGCGGCAGCTGACGAAGGCCGAGCAGACGGCCCAGCAGGACGAGCTGAACGGCCACATCGCCAACATGGACATCGTCATCACGACCGCCCAGGTCCCGGGCCGGCGACCGCCCGTGCTCGTCACCGCGACCGCGGTCAAGGGGATGAAGCCGGGCTCGATCATCGTCGACATGGCGGCCAGCGAGCTGGGCGGCAACGTCGAGCTGTCCCAGGTGGGCGAGACGATCGTGACGCGCAACGGGGTGACGATCATCGCCCCGGACAACCTGCCGGCGACGATGCCCGTCGGGTCGTCGCAGTTCTACGCCCGCAACATCTCGGCGCTGCTGCTGGGGATGGTCAAGGACGGCAAGCTGCACCTCGACTTCGAGGATCCGGTGACGAAGGCGACGGTCATCGCCCACGCCGGCAAGGTGATCTCCGAGCCGGTCCAGAAGCTGCTCGATCCGGCGGCCGCGGCTTCGGCTGCGGCGGCATCCGCGGGCCCGGCTGCGACCGCGGCTTCGACTGCCACGGCGGCGCGGGGCCGAGCGTGAACCCTGAGCTGCTGTCGGCGGTGACGATCTTCGTCCTGGCGATCCTCGTCGGGTTCGAGGTCATCAGCAAGGTGCCATCGACCCTCCACACGCCCCTGATGTCCGGCGCCAATGCGATCCACGGGATCGTCCTCGTCGGCACGATGCTGATCGCCGCCGGCGCCGACAACCCGCTCAGCCAGGCGCTGTCGTTCGTGGCCGTGGCGTTCGCCACGATGAACGTCGTCGGTGGCTACGTCGTCACCGACCGGATGCTCCAGATGTTCAAGCGCCGCCCGACGGCTCCCGCGAAACCGAAGGCCGAGGGCTGACGATGGACACCCTCGAGACGATCATTCGCCTCGTCTGGCTGGTTGGCGCGGCGGCGTTCGTGCTGGGCCTGCACCGGATGAACTCGCCCGCCACGGCGCGCAACGGCAACCTGCTGTCTGCGGGCGGGATGGCCCTGGCGATCCTGGGAACCGTCGTCCTGATCGTCACCGGGCGGGCGGGGGCCGTCAGCTCGGTGGCGTGGCCGATCATCGGTGCGGGCGTCGTCGTCGGCGGTGGGCTGGGTCTCTTCGCGGCGCGGACCGTGAAGATGACCGCGATGCCGCAGCTGGTGTCGCTGTTCAACGCCGTGGGCGGCGGTGCGGCGGCGCTTATCGCGATCGACGATTACCTGCGAGTCGCGGGATCCGGCGCGACGCTGCCGCTCGAGACGACGGTCGCCACCGTCCTCGACGTGCTCATCGGTTGCGTGACGTTCACCGGCTCGCTCGTCGCGTCGGGCAAGCTGCAGGGTCTGATCTCCGGCAAGCCGATCGTCATCCGCGGCGGTCGGATCGTCACCGGCGCCGTGGCGCTCATCGCCGTCCTGGGCGCCGCCTTCCTGTTCGCCAGCAACGTCTCGGTGCCGGTGCTCGCCCTGATCATCGCCGCGGGACTGATCTTCGGCGTCACGATGGTCCTGCCGATCGGCGGCGCGGACATGCCGGTCGTCATCAGCCTGCTGAACTCGTTCACGGGCACGGCCGTGGCGATGGCCGGCTTCGTCATCGACAACCCGGTGCTGATCATCGCCGGCGCCCTCGTCGGCGCCTCCGGCGCGATCCTGACCAAGCTCATGGCCGACGCGATGAACAGGTCCGTGATCAACATCGTCGCCGGTGGATTCGGCGGCGGCGAGGGGACCACGGGCGCGCTGGCCGGCGGCCCGGGCGGTTCGGTGCGGGAGATCGGTCCTGACGACGCGGCGATCCAGCTGGCCTATGCCTCGTCGGTCATCATCGTCCCGGGCTACGGCCTGGCGGTCGCCCAGGCACAGCACGCGGTCCGCGAGCTGGCCGAGTTGCTCGAGTCCCGCGGCGTCGACGTCAAGTACGCCATCCACCCGGTGGCCGGCCGGATGCCGGGCCACATGAACGTCCTCCTGGCCGAGGCCAACGTCCCGTACCCCCAGCTCAAGGAGATGGACGAGGTCAACCCCGAGTTCGAACGGGCGGACGTCGCCCTCGTGGTCGGCGCCAACGACGTGACGAACCCCGCGGCGCGCTCGAACCCCGGCTCGCCGATCTACGGGATGCCGATCCTCGACGTCGACAAGGCGAAGAGCATCATCGTCATCAAGCGCTCGATGGGCCGCGGCTACGCCGGCATCGACAACGAGCTGTACACGAACCCGAAGACCGGGATGCTGTTCGCCGACGCCAAGGACGGGCTGGCGTCACTGGTCGCGGCGGTGAAGGCCGTCTAGCGGGCTGCGGCTGGCCCGGGCCGCGCGGGGCGGAGGCGGAGGCCGGGTGTGCACCACGTGCACGTAACGACGGCCCGACGCGCCGTTTGGGACGTTTTCATGCACCACGTGCACAAGAACCGCCGAAAAGACGGGTTCTGTGCTCCACGTGCACAAGAAGAGCGTTCGCCGGAGCGAATCGGTCGCCAATGCACACCAGGTGCACAACGGCCAGGGGAAGGATTCAGGCGGGGTCGACCAGCGCGATGCGGATGCGCTTGTTGATCCGGCCCTTCGACTCGTAGCCGGTGACGCGAATCCCGCCGACCTCGCGGGTATTGGCGACGTGGGTTCCGCCGTCGGCCTGGAGGTCCAGGCCCACGATCTCGATCGTTCGGATCTCCTCGATGCCGGGCGGCAGGAGGTTGACCCTGGTGCGGATCAGGTCGGGGATCTCGAACGCCTTCGCCCGGGGCAGCACGTCGACGCGAACGTCGCGCGCGAGACCCAGCTCGGTGTTGACCTTCGCCTCGATCTCGTCGACGAGGTCCCCGCTCATCCGTTCGAACTCGAAGTCCATCCGTCCGGAGCCGGGCTCCATGTTGCCGCCGGTGACGAGTGCGCCGTAGTCGCGCCAGACGACGCCGCACAGCGCGTGCAGCGCCGTGTGCGTCCGCATGAGGCTGTGGCGGCGAGCCCAGTCGATCTCGGCGCGGACGCGCTCCCCGGCCGCCGGCGGCTCGAGGCCGGGCTCCAGCTCGTGGACGATCTCGGCGCCGGCCTTGCGCGCCGTGGCGACGGCCCAGGCCCGCCCGTCCTCCGCCCGCAGGAGCGTCCCGCGATCTGCCGGCTGGCCGCCACCGCCCGGGTAGAAGGTGGTCGCGTCGAGGACGATGAGCGACCGCCCGTCACCGTCGCCGGCCTCCACGGACACGACGCGCGCGTCGACGGTCCTGCGGTAGGCGTCCGTGTAGCACAGCTGCTCACCCACGGCCGCGGCCCCCGGGCGTCGCTACTTGACGGTGAGCGTGCCGGTCATCGCCGATGGATGGACCTGGCAGTGGAACGGGTACGAGCCCGCCTTGAGCGCCGGGATCTGATAGGTGTGCGTCGCAGGCCCGGTGAAGAACGACGTGTCGCCGCCCATCTGCACCGGCGACCCGTCGGGGTTCGTGAGGACGACGTTGTGCGGCGCCGTCGCATCCTCGTTGTCGAAGGCGATGGTGAACGGCTTGTCGGCCGCCGTTTCGACCTGCGGCGTGTCGAACTTCGTGGCCGACGTCGCGACGATCGTCACCGTCGCGCCTCCGGATGCCGCCGGTGAGCCCGAAGCCGCCGGCGAGCCCGACGGTGCGGGGGAGCTCGATGCCGGCGGAGCCGGCGTGACCGACGGCGCCGGGGCGTAGGTCCAGCCAGGCGCCGCAGCGTTCGTGCAGGCGGCGAGCGCGACGACCGACAGGAGTGCGAGCGCAGTACGAAGATGGCGCACGGGTGGACCTCGGGGGTTCGCAGGGCTCGAATGGTCCCGCGAGGAGACGGAATGGTGGCCTGAATCTAGCGCCGATCACGGCGCCGCGCCGTGCGAGGCGGCGGGCGTCAGGCCGGCCGCTCGGTGAGACCCAGGCGGATGGCGACGGCCGCGGCCTCGACGCGCCCCGATACGCCGAGCTTCGACAGGATGTTGCCGACGTGGACGCCGACGGTCTTCTGGCTGATGAACAGCCGCTGGCCGATCTCGCGATTCGTGCGGCCTTCGGCGATGAGGCCGAGGACCTCGCGCTCGCGACCGGACAGCCCGAACGTGTTCGGGCGGGCGACGACCGGCTCTCCGACGACGCTCCGAACGACCGCCGACGCGCCCGCGGCCGCGCCGACCGGGGCCGGCTCGTAGACGGCATGGCCGTTCGTGATGTGGCCGTTCGTCGGTTCGTGGCCGTCCTCCGCCGTGGAGACCACCTCGAACTCCGGTGGCAGCGACAGGCGGGCGCGGCCGGCAAGGTCGCGCAGCTCGCGAAGGAGCGGCTGGGCGCCGAGCTCGCGAGCGATCGTGGCGGCCTCCAGCAGCGGCCTGCTGGCGCGGGCCCGGCCACGCCTTCCCAGGGCCGCGGCGAGGGTCGCCTCCGCCTGGCGCCACCGGGCGCGGGCGGTCTCGTAGCGATTGCCCAGCGCCGCCCAGCGCGACGCCACGGCGTCCCAGACGACCTGCTCGTCCTCGCCGTCGACCCGGCAGCGGTACGCCAGCGCCGTGGCAAGGTAGGCGTCGGCCTCCCGGCGCGACCCGATCGCCGGCGGAACGCCGGACCCGGTGACCGCGGCGGACGCCTCGGCCAGCACGGCGGCGACACGCTGTCGCGCCGCCGCCAGGGCGGCAAGGTCGCGGCGCTGGGCCGCCTCGGCGGCGGCCGCGGCGTCGACTTCGGCGACCGTCGCGGCCATCTTGGCGGCGAGGACCCAGTCCTCCGTCTCGCGCACGAGCGTCCAGCCGCGATCCGCCGCTCGCCGAGCGTCGACCAGGTCGCCGCTCCACAGGGCGAACGAGGCGGCCGCGCGGTAGACAGGAACCGCGTGCTGCGAGTCACGCACCGTCTCGAGCTCCAGCAGCAGCTGGCCGAGCAGCCGCCCGGCAAGCTCGCCGGCCCGGGTCTCGATCTCGACGATCGCCAGGTTGACGACCGAATTCACGAAGGCGACGCCCGCCGGGCTCCATTCGAGGGCGGTCGACGAGAGCGCCCGCGATTCCGGCCAGCGACCCAGCAGGAACAGCGATTCCGCCGCGTTGCCGCGGAGGAAGTTGCCGTAGACGGCCTCGAGGCCGGCCGTCCGTGCCGCGTCGATGCCCTCGTATGCCACGTCGACGGCCTCGCTCCGACGGCCCAGCAGGTCGAGGACCGTCGTGAGGTTGGCGTAGACGCGGAACAGCTCGTCGACGTCGCCCAGCTCCTCCGCCATCCGACGCGCCTGGTGCAACAGCGCCACTCCCGCCTCCGGGTCGTCGCTCCAGCCGAGGGACACGCCGAGTGTCGTGGTGGCGTGGGTCTCCTGGGCGCGCGCGGCTTCGCCGCACGACTTGGCGACGAGGATCGCCTCGGCGGCGAAGCGCTCCGCCTCCGAGAAGGTCCCGTCGAGCATCCGGATCTGGGCCAGCGAAGCGAGCACCGTCGCGCGGGCCGGCGAGGGCCCGGCCGGGACCAGGTCCACGGCACGCCGGTGCGCGGCGACCGCACCGTCCTGATCGCCGGCGTTGCGCCGGTAGCGACCCAGGCGGTCGTGGAGCAGCGCCAGGGCCAGCCGGTCGCGCCGCTTGTCGAGCCCGGCCATGGCGGCCTCGGCGAAGGCGACGGCCCTGGGCGCCCGGCCGGCGGCGAAGGCCGCCTCGCCGGCCCGCGCCTGCAGCTCCGACAGCCACGGGACGTCCATCGCGCGGGCGACCGGCACAGCCTCCGGGCGACGGCGGGCGCGTCCGTCGACCACGATGTCCGACAGCGACAGGGCCAGCTCGATCAGGCGCAGCTCGTCCTGCGGCGCGTCGACGGCATGTGCCATGGCGGCCGCCTGCAACGCGGCCTCGCGAGCGCGTGCCGGCGCGCGCGCGGCCACCCAGTGATGCGCCGCTGCGTACGGCGATCTCGCCAGCCCGACCGCAAGCGCCGCGTGGTGGCGCAGGCGCTGGAGCGGCAGGAGATCCGCCTCGACCGCCCGACCGATCAACTCGTGGCGGAACTCGACGCCGTCGCGGTCCTCGGCGAGGAGCCCGTGCTCGATCCCCTCCTCCAGCCCGGCCAGCAGGTCGGGCTCCAGCACACCATCGCCGCGACGGCGGACCCCGGCCGAGCGCGGCGGGCGACCGCCGGCCAGAGCCTCGAACGCGGCGGCCACGTCGGCCAGTCGAGCGTGGTCGAGTGGACGTCCGGCCGGAGCCAGCAGCCGCAGCACGCGGCGGCATTCCGGGGAGCGAAGGGAGAGGCGGGCGCTGACGAGATCCTCGAGTGTCCCGGTCAGCGACGCGCCGGACAGCTCACGGCGAGCGGCGATGAGCTCCTCGGCGACGAGCGGGCTGCCGCCCGACCGCTCGGCCACGAGCACCAGGGCGGACGCCGAGGGCCGCTCGCCTTCGATCCCCTCGATCAGGCCGGCGATCTCGTCACGGCCCAGCGGACCCATCTCGAGCCGCGCCGGGGGTCGCGGCGCGTCGGCCGCCCGGCCGAGATCGGCGACGAGCGGATGCGACCGCGTCAGCTCGTCGGGCTGATAGGTCGCGACGACCGCCAGCCGCTGGCTTCGCGCGATCCGGGCCAGGAACATGACGAGCGCCCGGGTCGCATCGTCGGCATGGTGGAGATCCTCGAGGACCAGCACGATCGGGCGCCGATCGGCCAGCCGGCCGAGCACACCCAGGATCGCCTCCATGACCTTCGCCTGGCGGCGTTCGGGCGAGGTGACCGTGGGGCGCGCCGGCAGCAGGTCGCGCACGGCCGGTCGTTCCGCCAGCGACGGCACGAGGCGGACGAGGTCCTCCGCGCCCGTCCCAAGGACCGTTCGCAGCTCGTCGTCGGCGAGCCCGTCGAGGAGCGCGGCCAGCGGCCGGAGCACGGGCGCGTACGGCTCGTCGGCGCCGGCCGGAAGCGCCCGGCCCCTCAGGAGGCCGAAGGGCTCGCTCAGCGTGCCAAGCCGGGACGCCGCCTCGGACAGGAACCGGCTGACCCCCATCCCGCCGCTCGCCGCGACGAGGAGGGTCGAAGATCGACCCTGGGCCGCCGCATCGAGGACGGCCGCAAGCCGGGCGAAGGCAGGCTCACGCCCGACGAAGCGCGCGCTCGTGAACCGCGGGGACATGGCCGCATTCTAGGGACCCTCCACCAGCGCCCGATGCCCGGGCTGCGCGTACGCAGCGAAACCGTTGCGACGCCGGTGTATACCTGCTGATGGATCCACGAGGGCCGCTGATGCATCCGCGCCCGGCCGTCGTGCGAACTCATGGTTGGCCCTGACCCCGTCGGTGCCCAGTCCTCGCTGCCCAATCGAGCGCGCGGAACAAGGAGGTCTTGCATGCAGGCCAGTCTTGCCAGGCCGTGGATGACGCTGGCGGGCATCGTGCTCGTCGTTGTCGGCGTCCTCGGCTTCATCAGCAACCCGATCGTCGGGTCGTCCGCCAACGCGATCCTGCCCACCGACACGCTCCACAACATCGTCCACATCGTCACGGGTGCGCTTGCCCTGTACATCGCGTTCGCGCTCAGCGGCGACAGCCAGGCGAACGCAACGATCGGTTTCGGCCTCCTCTACGTCGTCATCTTCATCGCCGTATTCGCCAGCCCCACGCTGTTCGGCCTGTTCTCGATCCCGGCCAATGGCGCCCTTCATGTCATCCACGCGGCATTGGCCGCCGTCAGCCTGGCGATCGGGTACATGGGCCGCGGACGCGACGCGAGCTACACGCGCTGACCGTTCCCCCTCCAACGGCGCGGACGAGACGAGCGTGACTGCCCACCAGTGGCATGACCTCATCCACCTGGGAGCCGCGCTCGTCCTGACCGCGGGGGGCGCCGTCTTCGTCGCGTCGGCGTGGCGCCGCCGCGCCGACGGCCGCGGGAGCCCGCCGCCGCCGGGCCCGGCGCCGTCAACCGAACTGGTCGTCGCCCGGACCCTTGCCATCCTGCTGGTCGCGCTGACGTTCGGCGCCGCCGTGATCCACCTGGCCGCGGCACCCGAGCACCTGCAGGAGCTGGGCGCCCTCGGTGTCGGGTTCCCGCTGGCGGCCGCGCTCCAGGCGATGTGGGCGGGCGCCTGGTGGCTCCGCCCCGGCGATCGGCTCGCCTGGCTGGGCCTCCTGCTCAACACGGCCATCGCCCTGGCCTGGACGTGGTCCCGCGTCGTGGGTCTTCCGACCGGCCAGACACCCTGGCAGCCGGAGGCCGCGGGCGTGCCGGACCTCGCCTCGACCATCTTCGAGGTGGCGATCGTCGTCCTGCTCGTCGCCCGATTGGCGGGGCAGGACGTCGCGATCGCCCGTCGCGCGCGCAACCTCGCCGCCATCGCGACGGTCACCATCGTCCCCGCCGTGGGCGTCGTGTTCCTCGCCACGCTACTCGCGGTCAACGTCGCGGCGGGCGCGCACGGTCACGCCTCGGCCGGCGACGGACAGGCGTACGGCGGAGCCGACGCGGGGCACGCGACCCCCTGACTCGGCTAGGCTGGCGCCCGATGCCGGCCCGTCGCGAGCCCCACCCCCACAACGAGCTCAACGAGCTGCCCGGCGAGGAGTGGCTGTACTTCACGAAGTCCGTCTGGTCGACGGCGTATCCGTCCGAGCTGGGGCACGCGCTGCGCAAGCGCCACGGGGCGAACAAGCCGCCGCGGCTGATGGCCCGGCTGATCGAATTCTTCAGCCGCGGCGGTGAGCTCGTCCTCGACCCGTTCGCCGGCGTCGGCGGCACGCTCCTTGGTGCGGCAATCGCCCGGCCGGCGCGTCGAGCGATCGGCATCGAGCTCGCGCCGGCCTGGGGAGCGATATTCGACTCGGTTGTTCGCGACGCCCTCGCCGAACGCGACGGGCTGGGCCCCGAGCTGACCGACCTGGGGCCGAGCGATCCGGGTGGCCCGCGCGGCTTCGACGCCTCCGGGCTGGAGATGCGGATCGGCGACGCGCTGACGATCCTGCCGACGCTCGCCGACGGGTCCGTCGACTTCGTGGCGACCGATCCGCCGTACAACATCCAGCTGCCGCTGACCATGGCCGGTGGCCGGCTGGCCGAGACGCACGCCAACCGCCGAACCGACTACGCCATGGTCACCGACGACCCCGCCGACCTGGCCAACGCCGCCGACTACCCGACCTTCCTCGATCGGATGACAGACGTCCTGGCGGAGCTTCGGCGAGTCCTTCGGGAGGGCCGTTACCTCGCCCTGATCGTCCGCGACGCCTACCAGGGCGGGCGCTACGTCTTCACCGCCGCGGACCTGGCGGCCCGCGCGTCAACGGTGGGATTCGTGCCGAAGGGCGACCTGATCTGGTACCAGGCGGGGACGCGGCTGCGGCCCTACGGCTACCCCCGGGTATTCGTCCCAAACATCGCCCACCAGCACATCCTCGTGCTGCGACGGGAAGGGCATCGGAGCTGATCCGGCCCCGGGTCAGGCCCGGCTGCGAGCCGTCATGAACGCCGTCAGGACGTCGTCGTCGACGTCGTCCACGTCCGGCACCGGGTTGCCCCACGCGTCGCGGGCCGAGCCCGCCTCGGCGACCACGTCACCCAGCGTCATCTTGTGGATCCAACCCTGGCGGCCATCCGGGCAGAGGACCCGCCAGTACGTGCCGGACCGCTCGAGCAGCTGGACCTCGTCGTCGCGGGCGACGATCCCGATCTCCTCGCCGCGAAGCTCGTCGGGAGCGTCGAGCAGCCGGACGACGTGGTAGCGGATGAGGCGCCGTTCGTGGCCTTCGACCGGGCCGACCGCGCCGCGCGCGAACGTCAGCGGGGCGACGACGGCGGCGGCGGATCGCGTCGGGTCGGTCTTGCGGGCCTCGAGCAGCGACGGCCGGCGCCAGCGCGGCATGCCGATCTCGTCCTCGGGGACGCCGGCCTGGACCGGCGGCCGGTCGGGGACGAGGGTCGCCGTGGCGGGCTGGCCGGTGCCGCGGGCGGCGGCCGCCGACAGGACCTCGTCGGGCTCCGGCGGCTCACCGTCGCGGCGGCGCTTGCCGAAGAAGAGGAAGGCGGTGAGGATCGCCATCGTCCCGGCGGTGAAGACGATCGACGGCAGGAGCGGCATCGAGCGCGTCGCCGAGCCACCCCAGCTGAGCGCCTTGAGGTAGACGGTCAGGTCGCCCCAGCCCGCGCCGGCGGGGTTCGACGAGCCGCTCCCATCCGACGCGGTCGCGGGATCGCTCGCGCCGCCATGGCCGTCGCCGTGGGCGTCCGCGCCGCCGGTCCCGGCTGCGCTGGACCGGAGGCCGTCGGACGGCGCCGTGCCGTCGGACGGCGGTGTCCCACCCGCATCCCGGCCACCGCCACCCGAAATCCCGCCGGGCGACCGGTCGAACCAGCGATCGGCCGACGACGGCGTCGAGGTCGGCGCGGTGTCGGGCGTCGGCGTCGACGGCGGGCCGGCGACCGGCTCGCGATCTGGTCTGGGGGTCGGGGCCGGCGTCGGTCGGGGAGCCGGCGCCGCGCCGACCCTGACGCTGCCGGCATCGACGTCGTCGACGAAGCGGTCACGGCCCAGGCTGTGGAAGGCGATCGAGTGGGTGCCCGTGGCGAGCCGTGTGGCGAAGGTGAACCGAACGCCGTTCTTCCAGTCGTTGCCGGGCCCCGCGACCATCGCGTGACGCACGCCGTCGATGAGCACGACGACCTCATTCGGCCCGGAGCCCTCGCGGTTCCGATAGGTGACGGCCAGGGCGAACGTCGTGGCGGTCGTCCCCGCGCGCGGGGCCACCGCCGGGTCGAACAGGCGGGTCGACGAGGCCAGGGCACCGCCGGGCAGGGCGAGGACGGCGGCAACCAGCAGCGCCGTGGCGGCGACCGCGAACCCGGAACGGAACCGGCTCGCCCCCGTGCGTAGTGCGATCAACAAGACCCTGCCTGTGGCGCCGGGACGCAGATGGCCCGGTCTGCCCGAGGATGGCCGCCGGCGAGGGGGGCGATCCATGGTACGGGCGTCCCCCCGACGTCCCATCGCCGGGTGTCGCCGGCCGACGAAGCGGACGGTTTCGGTGCGGTGGGTCAACGGCTGCGGTGGGGTCCGCTGGAGTGCCGACCGGAAGGTGGTGCGCGCGGTCAGGGGCTCCTAGCCCGAACTGGCCATTGGCCCAAGCGACCATCGTTGCGCACGATGCCGCGCATGCAGGTCATCACCCCACGGGTTCCCGGCCACGACCGCCAGGCCATCGTGGTGGGCACCCTCGTCGGTGCCGTGCTCCTGGTCGGTGGGCTGTGCATCGCGTGGCTCGCCTTCGCCACGCCGTTCATTCAGCATTTCACCCCGACCGGCCGCGCCAACACGTCGCAGGTCGTCGTCGGGATGCTCGCCTGGTCCTTCGCGCTCATCGCGCCCGCGACCTTCATCATCGTCGGCGTGGCCCGCATCGTGACCGTCTTCGACACGGTCGCGGGGACCCGGCCGCGACCGACGCCGGCGTCCCGCCTGAGCAAGGTCCTCGGCGAGGAATTCGTCGTCGGGTCGCGCGTTCGCCTGCCCGACGGGCGAATCGTCCCGGAGATGGTCATCGGCCCGTTCGGCGTCGCCGTCCTCGAGGAGCTGCCGCCCGCCAGCGTGACCCGGCGGAACGGTATCGCGTGGGAGGTCCGAACCCGCGAGGGTCGCTGGATCCCCATCACCAACCCGCTCGACAAGGCCACCCGCGACGCCGAGCGCGTCCGCCGCTGGCTTGGGCAGGACGAGCAGGACTTCGTGGTGAAGGTCTACGCCGCCGTCGTCGCCCCGGACACGTCGCTGCCGCGCACGTCGACCTGTGCGGTGATCACCAGCGGCCAGATCCCCGCCTGGCTGGCCTCGCTCCCGCCGCAGCGCAGCATCAACGCCAGCCGCCGCGAGCGGATCGTCGCGATGGTCCAGGAGCTCGCCTGAACCTCGTCTCCTGAGATCGCGCGGATCTTCGACGGCCCCATCATCGCCCGCGGCGGCACGCGCCACGGGCCGCTCCGGGCGGGTCGATCGCCACCTGGCGACAGCCCGTCTGGACGCTGCGGCAAACGCCTTGGGACCATCGAGGGACGCAAGTCTGACTGGGCGGGGGATGGTGCCGCGACGCGCTGCCACAGACGATGACCGGGTCCGTCACCCCCCGGAGATTCCTTGATCCCACGACCGTCGCCCAGCTCGTTCCGGGCGTTCGCCCGCCCTCGCCGATTCGAGGGCATCGACTCGGGGATCCGGGATTGGCGCCGCTTCGCCGGAGCCCGCTTCCGGGCCTTCCACGCCGTCGGCTTCAGCCAGGGTGCGGTGGGGGCGCTGGCCGGCGGCGCGGTCACGACGCCGCTCATGCTGGCCCTTGGCGGACCGCCCGCGTTCGTCCTCGTGGCGTCCGTCCTGCCAGGCCTGGGCTCGCTGTCGCAGCTCGCCCTACCGTGGATCCTGCGACGGACCGGCGGCAACCTGCGTGGCGTGACGCTGCTCATCTCCGCCCTGGGCGACACCCGTGGCTTCTGGTACGCGGCGATCGTCGCGCTGGCGGCCGCGGACGTCCTGCCGCACGAGGCGGCGCTCGGCGCGATCGTCGTCCTGTCGGTGGCGGTCGCCGCGGTCGGCGGGCTGTCGGGGTCGAACCTGCTGGCCTGGTATCACGCCGTCCTGCCGGAGCGTGAGCGGCGGTTCGTGTCGCCGCGGACCGGCGTCGTCGGCGCGATCGCCGGCGCCGCCCTCCTCGTCCCGACCGCGGTCCTCCTCCACGACGCCCATGCCGGCGTCGGCCTGTTCGTCATCCCGCTCCTCGTTGCGGGACTGGCCTCGCTGGTCGGGATCGGCGGCCTCCTCCGCCTGCCGCGCCCCGGCCGGGTGACGGTCCCGGACCGGGCCCACATCACGGCCGAGCGCTCCCCCGGGCTCGACCGGTTCGTCCGCGTCAGCACGTTCGGCGCGGTGGGGTTCGGGTTGGGGCCGCCGCTGTCGATCTACGCCATCGTCGTCCTTGGCCTGTCGCCCGGTTTCACCATCGCCCTGTCGGCGATCGCGACGGTCGCCTCGGTGGTGGCGTCGATGGTCGTTGGGTCGGTGCTCGAGCGGGGATCCGCCTCGGCCGTCATCCGCGGCGCGCATCGGATCCGGGCCGTGGCGATGGCCCTCGGCCTGCTCGCCTTTCCCGGCAACCCGGTGGCCGGCGAGCTGCTCATCGTGGTGGCGATCCTGGGGGCCTTCGGCGACGCGGCGTCGGGGCTCGCATCCTCCGAGCGCATCCTGCGGCTGTCGGTGGGGCCCGCGGCGATCGCCCACCAGGCCCGCTATGTGGCGGCCACGTCGTCCGCGTCCGCTGGGGCGCAGCTGGCCGCGTCCGGCGTGCTGGCCGTCGGATCGGGCGCCGGCTACCCGGTCTATGCGGTGCTCTTCCTCGCCTCCGGCGCGGTCCGCGCGCTTACCGCCGCACGACTCGACGTCAGCCGCCGCGAGCCGATCGGCACTCCAGTCCCCGTCGTCGCGACGAGCGCCGCCCTGGGCAGCTGAGGCGCGAGCGCCCGCAGACGAACTTGCCTCGAGATCGGCTGGTAGGGGAGCCAGGGCTCGAACCTGGAACCAGCGGGATATAAGCCCGCCGCTCTAACCAATTGAGCTACTCCCCCGTCGCCCGATGCTACACCCGGTCAGATCGAGCGGACGTCGAGAGCGCGCCGCCAGCCGAAGCCCCGGACGGCGATGAGGACGCCCAGCGCGGCGAGGACGAGGATCGCCGCCGCGGCGATCGAGGCCTCAAGGTCGCCGCCCTGGAACTCGCCGTAGACGACCAGCGGCAGGGTCTGCGTCCGTCCGGCGACGTTGCCGGCGAACATGATCGTCGCCCCGAACTCGCCCAGGGCGCGGGCCCACGTCATGACCAGCCCGGCGCCGAGCGCGGGCGCGGCGAGCGGCAGGGTCACGTGGCGGGCGACGGCGGTCTCGCTCGCCCCGTCGACCCGCGCCGCGTCCTCCAGGTCACGGTCGATCCCGGCGAATCCGGTTCGCGCGGCACGGACGAAGAACGGGGCCGCGACGAAGGTCTGGGCGAGGACGACGGCGACGGTCGTGAAGGGCAGCGTGACGCCGAAGGCCGCCAACGACTCGCCGAGCCAGCCGCGACGGCCCAGCAGCAGCAGGAGGGCGAGGCCGGCGACGGCGGGCGGCAGGACGATCGGCAGGTCGACCAGCGCCTCGACGAGGGCGGCGCCCCGAAACCTCCGCCGGGCGAGGGCGAACGCGAGCGGCGTTCCCAGGACGACCGCGAGTGCCAGGCTGGCCGTGGTCGTGACGAGGCTGAGGACGAGCGCGTCGAGGACGACCCGACTCCCCGCCGCGTCGGCCAGCAGCCCTGAGCCCGCGGCTCGCGCCACCAGGGCGGCCACGGGCAGGGCCAGGAACAGGCCAAGGACGATCGCCGCCACGCGGCCCACGGCGGCCGCGGGCGAAGCGGCGCGGCCCACGGTGCCTGCCGGCGACGTCATCCGCCGGCGCGCGGGAAACCGAGGGCGGCGAGAACGGCCTGGCCCCGGGGGCCCACCAGCCAGTCGAGAAACGCCCTCGCCTCGGCCGGGTGGCTGGAGGCGCTCACCGCGACCGCGCCATACGTTGCGACGACGTTCGCCCCGGCCGGGATCTCCATCGTCCCGACGTTCGCGCCGCGGGCGTCGGTCGCGTAGACGACCCCGGCGTCGCCCTCGCCGAGGGCCACCTTGGCGACGATGGCCCTGACGTTGTCCTCGCGCGACACGACGTTGGCGTTGACCCGGGCCGCAAAGTCGCTCGGATAGCCGGGCAGGCCGGCGAGCTGGGCAAGGAGCTGCGTCGTGTACGTCGTGATCGGCACCTCCGGCCCTGCCGCGATCACCTTGACCCCGCGACGGGCCAGGTCCAGCGGCGTCGCAACCGGCGCTTCGGTCGATCGTGGGACGACGATGACCAGCTCGTTACGGGCGGTCAGCGAGACGGGGCCCGCGGCGAGTCCGTGGTCGACCAGCGCCTGCGGGTTCTGGGTGTCCGCCGAGGCGAACACGTCGACCGGGGCGCCCTGCTCGATCTGGCTGCGGAGGGCGCTTGACGCATCGAACGCGAGCCGCAGGCGGACGTTGGGATTCTCGCCCTGATACTGGTCGGCAGCACGGGTCAGGGCGTCACGGAGCGACGCCGCACCGAAGACGGTCAGCTCGACGGGGTCCGCCGCGAGCGTCGCGCTCGTCGCGGCCGTTGCGCTCGTCGCCGGGGGCGAGGCCGGGCTCGCCCCGGGTCCAGCGCAGGCGAGGACCGCGAGCGACAGCAGCGCGGCCCGGATCGGGGCCACCGGCAGGCGCGCCCGGAGCCTCATCGCGGGATCTCGACGATGACGTGGGTCGCCTTGATCACGCAGACGGCCTCGTCGCCCACCGTCAGCCCCAGCTCGTCGATGGCCTCGGCCGTCATCAGGCTGACCAGGCGGTGCGGCCCGGCAAGGACCTCGACGACGGCCGCCACCCGGTCCCGCTCGATCCGGGTGACGATCCCGGCGAAGCGGTTGCGCGCCGACTGGGCGACGATGGGCCGGTCGGGGGAGGTACGGCGACGCTCGGCAAGCAGGCGGCTGACCTCGGCGATCGGCACCGTCCGCTGGCCGCCGGCCGAACGGATCGTCGTCAGGCGCCCGTCGGCCTCCCAGCGGCGGAGCGTGTCGACGCCGACGCCGAGCAGCTCGGCGGCCTGGCCGATCCGGACATGGTCCGACGAATTTGGCGCAGCCATCTCATGGTATTTGACCAGAGAGCTGGCGAGATGTCTAGGTAGACGCCCGAAACACCCGGCTCCGGGTGGAGCGTGGCCGGACTACGATTCCCGGCCCAGGAGGCGGGCGATGAGCGCCCGCAGCAGGAACGGCCGCGGCCGCGGGAAGCGCCGGCCGAAGGCGTTCAACCTGTTACGGGTCTGATCGTCGAGGAAGACGCCGCCGCCGGCCGCGAAGGCGTGGGACGGCAACGATCCGAACAAGTGGCGCTCGTCGTCGGTCTGAACCGCGTCGATCGGCATCTCGTCCGGGTCGAACGGCCGCGGCTTTTCGGGGACGCGAACCGGGGGACGAGCGTATTGAGGAGCGCCGTAGAGCCTGGGGAGGGCGACGTGCTGCTCTTCGGTGGACACGCAGTGACCTCGAGGAGTCGCTGTGGGCGTGCGCCGGATGACCGCCGCAGGCCGATGATATCGGGGCAAGAACGGCGCGGAATAGTACTTCAGACCCAACCGAACAGGACTCTGAACCCCAAAGATGGTGCCCGCGGGCCACGTCAGCGGGGGACGAGCAGCGGCTCCAGCACCTGGACCACGACGACGATCACCAGGTAGCAGATCGGGACGGCGGCGAGGAGGCCGAGCGCCGCGCTCCACGGCGTGCGGATCGCCCGGGTTCCGGCGCCGGTCGGCAGAGGAACGATGAGCCAGGTGACCACGCTACCGGACGCCAGCACGACGGCCGCGTACACCGCCAGGAACAGGAGCCTGAGGTCGCCCCCCGGCAGGCTCGCTCCGCGCCGGAGGGCCACGTCGTAGGCCAGGTAGGCGAGGCCGCCCAGGATCGCCACGACGAGGCTGCTGGCGACCGCCCGGACCACCGGCCTGGGGGCGTTCCTGAACTGACGCCAGCGGATCTCCGCGGCGGACCGCCTTGCCGGCCGTCCCGCCTCGCGCGGCGCCTGGCTCACGGGGCGCCGCCCAGGACGGTCAGCCGACGGCGGGGCGGGACGGTCGACGGGGTGTGTTCGGCCAGCAGCTCGACGGCGTCGGCGAAGCGGTCGATCTCGTCCTCCGTGTTGAAGAAGGCCGGGCCGATCCGCACGGCGTTCAGCGACGGGACGACAGAGGCGATGGCGAACACGCGCGCACCCAGCTCGTCCAGGACGAGACTCGCCGGCCAGCCGCGGACGCGGAAGGTGACGATCGTGGCCGCCGGATCGACCGGCGTCAGCAGCTCGACCCCGTCCATCGCCGCGAGCCGATCCACGGCCAGGCGGGCGAGGGCGCCCGCTCGCCGGTGGATCCAGTCGAGGCCGACGTACATCGAAAGCCAGCCGCAGCTCCGCCCAAAGCCGACCACCGACGGCAGGTGGAATCCGAACGGTCGAGGGTCACGCGAGGGAGGCGAGGCGAGGGTCCCGCTGCCGTCCCCCACGACGCCCAGGCGATCGCGAAGCGGAGCCGCGGCGGCCAGCGCCCCGAGCCCCTCCGGCCCGAGCAACCAGGTCGAGGCCGGCAGGGCGTAGAAGTCGACGCCCAGCTCATCGAACACGACCGGGATCGCGCCCGCCGCCTGCGACCCGTCGACCAGCAGCAGCGCGCCGCGGTCGTGCGCCAGCGCGGCGATGCGTGCCAGCGGGAGGAGCGCGCCCGTGGCGGCATCGACGTGCGGGCAGACGACCAGGCGGGTGCCGGCGGCGATGGCATCGTCAAGAGCCTTGACCACGGCCTCGTCGCGGGGCCTGGACAGCGTCACGGCCTCGCGTTCAACGCCCCTCGGGATCACCCCCGCGAGGTCCGCCGTCGCGCCGGCGAGGACCGCGCGGCCGCCTCCGGACCAGTCGACCAGGCGGGCAACAGCGCCGACGGCGTCGGCGAGGCCGTGGGTCAGGACGACGCTGTCGACGTCCGTGGTCAGGATCGCGGCGACGGCCGCGCGGGCTTCGTCGACCCTCGACAGTGCATCGTCGCGGCGATCTCGCCCGGCCCGGCCGGTGGTCAGCTCCCACCCGGCCAGGTCGGCCATGACCCGCGCCGTCTCGGCCGGCAGCGGTCCGGCCAGCGGGGTGTCGAGGTAGATGCCGGCGCCCACGGCGGGGAGGCCTTCGCGGACCGCTGCCAGCTTCTCGTCATCCGGCAGGAACGGCGCGACCACCGCCGTATGATACCGACGATGCCCGTCACGCCCGCCGGAACGCCCGGCCGCTTGAGCGGTTTTGCCCGGCCCGAGCTGCTCGCATCGACCGAGTGGCTGGCGGAGCAATTGGGCCGCCCGGAGATCCGCATCCTCGACGTCCGCTGGCGTCCCGACGGGACCGGCCGGAAGGCCTTCCTGACCGGCCACATCCCGGGGGCCGTCCACCTCGACTGGAGCGCGGAGCTCATCGACCGCGACGAGGCCTCGCCCTCGTTTCTCCTGGCCGGCCCGGCCCAGGTCGCCGGGGCGCTGGGTCGCGCCGGCGTCGGCGACGGGACCAGCGTCGTCATCTACGACGACACGCTGAGCCTCTACGCGGCCCGGACCTGGTGGAGCATCCGCGTCTACGGCCTCGATTCGGCGCGGATCCTCGACGGCGGCTTCCCCGGTTGGGCGGCCGAGGAGCGGCCGGTCTCGAACGCGGACGTGCCGACGGTGCCCAGTTCCTTCACCCCGCGGGCCCAGTCACGGATGCGCCTGACGACGGCCGACGTGCGCGGCATGATGGGTTCGGCGGAGGCCATGCTGGTCGATGCCCGGGCACCGGCGGAGTACCGGGGTCTCGAGGGCAACACCCGCCGGCTTGGACACATCCCGGGTGCGGTGAACCTGCCGGTGGCCGGGATGACGGTGCCGGGAACGCAGCGCCTCAAGACAGCGGACGAGCTGCGCGAGCTGGCACACCGGGCCAACGTCGTCCGCGGTCGGCGGATGGTCTGCTACGACGGCTCGGGCATTGCCTCGGCCAAGCTCGCCTTCGTCCTGAGCCTGCTCGGCTACGACGACGTGGCGGTCTACGACGGGGGCTGGGCCGAATGGGGCGACCGGCTCGACCTGCCGGTGGAGCGCTAGGGTCCGGGCGTCCCCCAGCCACCGCCGGCCGGCTCGCGGCCCGTGTCGGCCCCGCGGCCCGCCTGACCGCCGGCCGCGTCGCCGCGGTTGATCCCCTCCCACGGGTCGACGATCCGATGCGGCGCGAGGATCTGGGCGCGGCTGCGGTTGAAGGCGATGAGCGACGCCGACGTCCGGGCCTCGCCGACGCTGTCCGACCAGTAGGTGCCGTCGGTGACCGGGACGAAGCGGCCCTTGAGCTCCAGCAGCGCCTCCCGCAGCGTCTTCTCCGGCATGAGGTGGATGCGGCCGATGATCTTGAACGGCGGGATCGAGATCAGCGCCTCTTCCTGGACCTTCGGTGTCCGCATCTCGGGGATGGCGTCGACCGGTGCGTCGGCGATCGCGAACAGGACCGAGGCGAGGTTGACCTGGGCGAAGTCGGCCTGGATGGCGCTCGTTCGGGTGCCGAACTCGTCGAGGACGACGTCGGTCAGGACGAGGAACTCCTGCTCGGCGCTGTTGAGGACGTCCGTCACCCGCCGCTGCCGGCTCGACACGTGGCCGCGGATGACGTAGGCGTCGGTGAACAGGGTCATGGCGAACTGCTGCTCGTCGCCCGGGAACATGGGCGGCAGTCTAGCGGCCCCATCGAGCCGGCGCGACGCCGATCCGCTCGACCGGGACTACTTCCTGGCGCCAGCCGTCACCAGGTGCTCGGCCCCCTGCTGCAGGCCTTCGAACAGCGCACGGACCGTGTCCAGCGTGTCGATCTCTTCGGGCGGCTTGTCGGTGCGGAGGCGGGCGATCCGCGGGAAACGCAGCGAGAAGCCCGACTGGTGGCGGGTCGAGCGGACGATGACGTCGAACGCGACCTCGACGACGATGGTCGGCTCGACCTGCCGGTAGCGACCGAAGCGCTGGATGGTGTGGGCCTCGAACCAGCGCGTCATCTCGGCGATCTCCACGTCGGTCAGGCCGCTGTACGCCTTGCCGATCGTCGCCAGCCGGTCGCCCTTCTCGTCGCGCACCGCGAAGGTGTAGTCGCTCAGGACGCCGTGGCGTTTGCCGTGCCCCACCTCGACGCCGACGACGACGCAATCGATGGTGGCCAGCGCCTTCTTCATCTTCAGCCAGCCGAGTCCCCGGCGGCCCGGTGAGTAACCGCTCCGGGGGTCCTTGACCATCAGCCCCTCGTTGCGCCGACCGCGGGCGTCGGTGAAGGCTGCCTCGAGTCCGTCCGCGGAGTCGACGCTGACGAGATGCGACAGGGCGAAGCGCCCGCCCTCGTCGGCCAGCGGCAGGCCCATCGAGGCGAGCCTTGCCCGGCGCTGGTCGAGCGGGACCCGCAACAGCGGCTCGACCGGCGCGCCGTCGCCGGGGCCCACGCCCAGCAGGTCGAACGCGACGAAGATCACCGGGACCTCCTCGCGGATGGCCGCCGACGGCGAGGTGCGCCCCAGGCGCGTCTGGAGGGACTGGAACGGGAGCACCGTGCCGTTGCGGTAGGCGAGGATCTCGCCGTCGAGGATGCCGTCCCACGGCAGGCCGGTCGCCGAGTCGCCAACCTCCGGAAACTGCCGGCTGACGTCGTGCAGGTCGCGCGAATAGAGGCGTACCTCGGGCCCCGCTTTGTGGAGCTGGGCGCGGATGCCGTCGTACTTGTCCTCGACCCAGACCGGCGCGCCCAGCCTGGCGATGATCTCGTCGGCATCCTCGGCCGGCGACGCCAGCATGAACTTGATGGGGTGGAACAGGGCGAGTGCTGCGTCGCCCAGGCGATCGTCGCGGGCGAGCTCGGCCATCCGGCCGATGTCCCCGGTCAGCATGCCGGCCCACTTGACGCTCTCGAGCGGCCGCCCGAAGGCACGGGCGACGGCGGCCTCGACGAGGCCTTCGCGCAGGCCGATGCGGAGCTCGCCGCCGAGGACCTTGACCACGTATCTGGCCGTCAGCGGGTCGCACCGTGCCAGCAGAGCGCCGAGCAGCGCGGCCTTGCGTGCCGGTCCCGACGCCGCCTCGATCTGCGCGTAGGTGTCCGCCACGTCCTCGAGCGACGGTGAGCGGGCCGGGTCCGGCCGATGGCCGCCCGCCTCGAGGACGTCCTCGACGGCCCGGCCCAGGTCCGACCAGCGGTCGTACGCCTCGCCCAGCGCCGTGCGCGGCACGCCGGCGAGCGCCGCGACGCTCGTCGCGATCGCCGACCAGCCCAGACCCGCGGCGCGCTGGTCGGCTTCGGAGAACGGCCGGCCGGTCAGGAAGACGGCCGCGATGGGCAGCTCCGCGGGGCTGAGGCCGCGGAGGTAATCGGCGAGCAGGGCGGTCTTTTCGGACGTCCTCGTCGTCGCCGCGACCCGCTCCGCCAGCTCGCTCCAGCGGCGCATGGCGGGGATGGTATACCGTCACCCTCCCATGCCTCACCGCTCCTGGTTCCCCGATCGGCTCGAGGGAACGCGGGTCGTTCTTCGACCCCACTCGCCGCTGAATCTGCGAGCGTTCCAGCGCTGGTACACGGACCCGGAGGTCGCCCGCCTGACGCGCTACCAGGACGGCCCGATGCGGGCCGAGGAGATCGAGCGGTTCTTCGCCGCCCGGGTCATCGGGCCGGACTCGCTGGCCCTGGCTGTCCACGTCAAGCCGGACGAACGGCTGGTGGGCACGACCGCCTTCAGCCAGCTCGACGGCGACAACGGCTCGGCGCTCTACCACATCACGATCGGTGAGAAGGACGCCTGGGGTCGCGGCTACGGCACCGAGGCGACGCGGCTCATGCTGCGACATGCATTCGAGACGCTGAATCTCCATCGCATCGCGCTGTCCGTCTTCGCCTTCAACGAGCGCGCGATCCGTTCGTATCGCAGCTGCGGGTTTGCCGTCGAGGGCCGCTCGCGTGAGGCGATCTGGCGCGACGGCCGGTGGTGGGACGAGCTCACGATGAGCATCCTCGAGCCGGAGTGGCAGGTGCGCGAGGCGCGGCGAACAGCAAAGCGGGATGAGGCCCGGGCGCCGACCAATGGCAGACGCCCGCAACCTCGTCGGCCGTCCGCCGGTCGGCCGGCTCTGACGGGACAGCGGCGATCGTGACGTCGAGCTCAGGCGGACCGGGCGCCGAAGCCGCCAGGGCCGACTTCCGGGCGCTCATGGAGGCGAAGGGCCACGCCGTCGACAACGCCCGCGCGGCGGTTGTCCGGCTCGATCGGGCGTTCGCGGCGGGCGATCTCCGGCGCACTCCGGCGCTCGACCTGATGCTCGCCGACCTGATGGTCGCGCTCGAGCAGGACGAGGGCCAGAAGCTGGGCGGCAAGAGCGCGGAGGCGGCGCGCTTCATCCTGCGCGCGCTCTCGCGCGAGCTCGACAACGCCTGACCGGCGACCAACGGCGGTCCGGCGCGATTGGTCTCGCGGCCCGATACTGGGCCGACAGGAGGAAGCGATGACGGATCTGAAGTTCGGGATCCTGCTCTGGAACCAGGCCACGACGTGGCCCGACTACCTGGCGGCCGCGAAGAAGATCGACAAGCTCGGCTACGAGCACCTCTGGGCGTGGGACCACCTCTACGCGATCTTCGGCGACCCGTACCAGCCGATCCTCGAGGGCTGGGCGAGCCTGTGCGCGGCGGCCGTGGCGACCGAGCGGACGCGGCTGGGCCTGCTCGTCGGCGCCAATACCTTCCGCAACCCGGGGCTCGTCGCCAAGCTCGCGGCGACGCTCGACCACATCTCGGGCGGCCGGGCGATCCTGGGCCTCGGCGGCGCCTGGTTCGAGCTCGAGCACAAGGCCCACGGCATCGAGTTCGGCGCGAGCCCCGGCGAACGGCTTGGCTGGCTCGACGAGGCCGTGTCGGCAGCGCGTCGCGTCCTGGACGGCGAATCGGTGACCTCGGACGGCAAGGGCCGCTATCGCTTCGACGATCTGCGCCACCAGCCGCTTCCCATCCAGCGGCACCTGCCGATCATGATCGGCGGTGGCGGCGAGAAGAAGACGCTCCGAACGGTCGCCCGCTATGCGGACCTGTGGAACGGCATGGGTCCGGTTGACACCATGCGGCACAAGGTCGAGGTGCTCCGCCAGCACTGCGCGGACGTCGGGCGCGATCCGTCGCAGATCGAGATGACCCTCGGCATCAAGGCGACGATCCGCGACTCCGAGGCGGAGGCCGTGCGCGTCTCGCAGAAGGCGCTGGAGCACAACCGGACGCCGGCCAGCCGCGTCGAGGGCGACTCGACGTTCTGGAACGGCACGCCCGAACAGCTGGCCGAGCGGCTCGCGCCGTACGTCGAGCTGGGCTTCCGGACGGTCATCTCGGAACAGCCGGCGCCGTACGACACAGAGACCCTCGAGCGGCTGATCGGCCAGGTCAGGCCGCTCGTCGAGCGGGTGGTCGCCGCGCCGGCGAGGTGACCCCACGCCGCGCCTGAGCCCATCGCGCGGCAAAGGCTTCGTCACATACCCGCGCGGCCGCCTCTATGCCGTGCTGGACGACCCGGGCGCGGCGGCGCGGGCGGTCGACGCACTCGTGGTGAGTGGCGTTGAGGCCTCTCGCATCGAGGTCCTCCGCGGCGACGTCGCCGCCGACACTCTCGACGGGACCGGCGCGCGACATGGCCTTGGCGCGCGGCTGCGCCGCGCGGTCGAGTTCACGCTGATGGACCAGGCTCCGGACCTGGCGTGGTACGAGGCGGCGATTCGCGACGGCCGCTCGGTCGTGGCCGTCCGCGTTTCGGATGAAGCGGCCGTTCGGGCCGCCGTCGAGGTGCTGCGCGCGAGCGGCGGGCACTTCATCCACCACTACGGCCGCTTCGCCACTGAGGAGTTCGAATCCTGGCGCGGTCCCGAGCCGGAGGTGCCCGACTACCTCCGCCGATGACGTCTCCGCCCACCCTGCGCTAGGGTGACACGCGCCATGCCCACGCAGCCCACACGCGCCGCGACGGTCGAATTCCGGCACGTCACCAAGCGCTACGACCCGCGCGCCACGGACACCCCGGGAGCGGTCAACGATCTGTCGCTGGCGGTGCCGGCCGGCAAGATCTGCGTCCTCGTCGGGCCGTCCGGCTGCGGCAAGACGACGAGCCTCAAGATGGTCAACCGGCTCATCGAGCCGACGTCCGGCCAGATCCTCGTCGACGGCGTCGACATCGCGACCCGCGAGCCGACCGCGCTGCGCCGCGAGATCGGTTACGTCATCCAGCAGGTGGGCCTGTTCCCACATCAGACCATCGGCCAGAACGTCGCCACCGTTCCGCGGCTGCTGGGCTGGCCGAAGTCGCGGCTGCGCGAGCGCGCGGACGAGCTGCTGGCACTGGTCGGCCTCGACCCGGCGGCATATCGCGACCGCTACCCGTCGCAGCTGTCCGGCGGCGAGCGCCAACGCGTCGGCGTCGCCCGGGCGCTGGCTGCCGACCCGCCGATCATGCTCATGGACGAGCCGTTCGGCGCCGTCGACCCCATCGTCCGCGAGCGGCTGCAGAACGAGTTCCTGCGCCTCCAGGAGGAGCTCGCCAAGACGATCCTGTTCGTGACCCATGACATCGACGAGGCGATCAAGATGGGCGACCTCGTCGCGGTCATGCAGGTCGGCGGCCACCTCGCCCAGTTCGGACCGCCCGCCGAGATCCTGGCCAGCCCCGCATCGGAGTTCGTCGCTCGCTTCGTCGGCGCAGACCGTGGGCTCAAGCGCCTGTCGCTGAGCCGCGTTGGGGAGCTCCAGCTCCAGCCGGCCGTCATGGCCAGCGTCGGCGACGACAGCGCCGAAGCTCGCAAGCGGGCGCTGGCGGACCCGTTCCCGTTCCTGCTGCTCGTCGACGCCGAGCGGCGCCCGATCGGCTGGTTCCACCAGGACAGCATCCCGAGCAACGGCAAGCTCGAGGTGTCCATGGCCATCCCGATGTCGCCGCTGCTCAATCGCCGTACGACCCTCAAGGACGCCCTGTCGCTGCTGCTCGACGCCGACGTCCAGGCGGGGATCGTCGTCGACCGTCGCGGCGCGGTCCTGGGTCTTCTGACGGTCGACATGATCGCCGAGCGGATGCGCACGACCGCCGGCGACGGGCGGTTCGCGCCGGCCCTCGAGGCGGCCGGGGAATCCGCGCCCGCGTCCCCAGCCTGATGCTCGACTGGGCCTGGATCGTCGACCACCTCGACGACCTTGCGGCCAGGACCATCCAGCACCTCGCCCTCGCGGCGATCGCCGTCGGCGTGGGGTTCCTGATCTCCTTCGCAATGGCCCTGTGGGCCGTTCGCAGGCGTTCGGTGTATGTCCCGATTTCCGCGATCGCGGGCATCCTCTACACGGTCCCCAGCCTCGCCCTGTTTGCCGCGCTCGTTCCAATCACCGGCCTGTCGATCCTGACCGCCGAGGTGCCGCTCGTCCTCTACACGCTGCTCATCTTCATTCGCAACATCGTGGCCGGCTTCGACGCCATCCCGGCTGATGTGCTCGAATCGGCCGACGGGATGGGCTACGGCCGCGACCGCCGCCTGTGGCAGGTCGAGCTCCCGCTCGCGGTGCCGCTGGTTGTGGCCGGGATCCGGCTGGCGAGCGTGTCGACGATCGGGCTCGTGACGATTTCGGGGATCATCGGCGACCGTTTCGGTGGCCTGGGCTTCTTCATCTTCGAGGGCTACCGCCACAGCTTCCCCACCGAGATCTTCGCCGGAGCACTGCCGACGATCCTGCTCGCTGTCGCGGTCGACGTCAGCCTCGTCGCGGTCCAGGACCGTCTGACGCCATGGGCCCAGCCGGTCACGGCCGCGGGCCGCGTGAGGCCCGCCTGATGAACCTCGTCGTCGCGACCGCGGCCTGGCTGTCCGATCCGGCGAACTGGCAGGGCCGCGGCAGCATCCCGACGCGGCTCCTGGAGCACATCGCGCTGTCTGGCGTGTCGCTCGCCCTGGCGATCGCGATCGCGCTCCCCATCGGGCTGTGGATCGGTCATACCCGCCGCGGCGCGACGCTGGCCGTCAACCTCGCCAATCTCGGCCGAGCGTTGCCGTCCCTCGCCGTCATTGGGCTCGTGCTGCCCATCACGGCGGCGCTGGACCCCCAGAACGGCTTCAAGCTCTATCCGACGGTCATCGCCATGGTCGCGCTCGCAGCCCCGCCTATCCTCGTCAATGCCTACGCCGGCGTCGCCGGTGTCGATCCGGATTTCGTCGAGTCGGCGCGCGGGATGGGGATGACCGAGGCCGGGATCCTCCGGCGGGTCGAGATTCCCGTCGCCCTGCCGGTGATCGCCGGCGGGATCCGCTCGGGGGCAGTCCAGATCGTCGCCACCGCCACGCTCGGCGCGATCTTCGGCGGCCCCGGGCTGGGCCAGTTCATTGTCGAGGCGATCTCGCAGAACGACGACGGCAAGCTCTTCGGCGGTGTCGTCCTCATCGCGGCGCTCTCACTCGCCACCGAGGTGGCGTTCGCCGCGATCCAGCGCGCGGCGACATCGCCCGGGCTGCGCGCGCCCGCGCGGGCGTGGCAATCACGTTCGGTGCCGGACGGATCGGAAGGCGCGCAGGCTTCCTCCTGATCCGACCGGCGCGACGCGCCGCGGCGGCATGAACCGCCCGGAGTGGTGAAACGTACACAGGGGCGGGCCATACCGGACGGGTTTCCGCGCGAACCGCTGTATGGTTGCCAGCAGGACCTCGCGCACCACGCGGGGAGGAAATAGGAGGAAAGACCCACATGCGGTTGTTCCGCGCGCTCGCCCTCGGGGCGTCGGTGCTGGTGCTGCTTGGCGCCTGCACGACGGGTGGGGGCAGCAACGCACCCGCGTCGGGGGCTGCCAAGGCTCCCATCAAGATCGGCTCGGTCGGCTTCGACGAGGCCCGGGTCGTGGCCGAGATCTACGGCCAGGTCCTCGAGGCCAACGGCTACACCGTCAATCGCGACGGAATCGGACTCGGCGACCGCAAGGTCCTGCTTCCGGCTCTCGAGAGCGGGAAGATCGACCTGCAGCCGGAGTACATCGGAAGCGGCCTCGCTTCCGGCTACGGCGGCACGTCGACGAACGACCCCGCGAAGAACCGGGCGGAGCTGCAGAAGATTCTCGACGGCAAGGGCGGCGGGATCACGGTGCTGGACTACACCCCGGCCGTCGATACGAACGCACTCGTCGTCCGCAAGGAGACGGCGGATCAGTACAAGCTCACGAAGTGGAGCGACCTGACCGCAGTCCAGGACAAGCTCAAGTGGGCGCTCGCCACGGATTGTCCGACCAGCCCGGTGTGCGCCACCGCGCTCAAGACCTCGTACGGGATCGATACGACGAAGCTCGATCTCACACTTCTCGGCGCGTGCACGACCGCCATGGCCGACGCGCTCAAGAACAAGACCGTCGACGTCGCCGAGCTGTGCTCGACCGGGCCGGAGATCATCGTCAACGGCTGGGTCAGGCTCGAGGATGACAAGCAGACGCAACCGGCCGACAACATCGCGCCACTCGTCCGCAACGACTACCTCGCCAAGGTCGACAAGTTGGCCTTCTCGAAGCTCCTCAACGACGTGTCGGCGAAGATCGACACGCCGACGCTCGCCGACCTGTACAAGCAGGTGGCGGTCGACAAGAAGGACATCAAGGATGTCGCCGCCACGTGGCTCAAGGCGCAGGGCTTCGTGAAGTAGCGTTCATTCGACTACGACAACAGGGAGCCCGCCGGCGACGGCGGGCCCCTCGCTTTCAGCGTACGAGCCTGCCACCTCAGTCAGCAACCTCCAGGCTCGCTGCCGGTTCCGCCGTCCGCCGCCAGCCGAGCCGGACGAGCGCCACGATGCCGCCAATCGTGGTGATGACCAGGATGGTGGCGTGGACCAGCAGCCCGATCGCGAACGCCGGGGCGGAGGCCAACCCCAGCGCCTGACCGATCCGGACGGCGGCCAGCTCGAACGTCCCAAGCGACGCCGGGCCTGACGGGATCGCCGAGGCGAGGGCGACGCCCGACGCGAGCAGCGACGCCTGGCCGATCGTCAGCTGGACGCCGATCGACTGTCCCGCCGCGGCGAAGGCGAGGAGCGTCGCGGCCCACGCCACGACCGTCAGGCCCAGCGCAGCGAAGAGCGTCCGCGGCTGGCCGGCGACCGCCAGCCCCTCGCGCAGCCGGGTGGCCAGTTGCCCGACCCGCGGCCACCGCTCGGCGGCGTGGGCGATCCGTTCGGCTCCGGGCATCCGGTGCGCGG
This sequence comes from Candidatus Limnocylindria bacterium, assembly GCA_041482475.1. GTDB lineage: Bacteria > Chloroflexota > Limnocylindria > Limnocylindrales > CSP1-4 > JACDAV01. The sequence continues at coordinate 29,723 of JBGPDX010000011.1, forward strand.
CGATCCCCAGCGCCAGCGCGATGATGAGCAGCAGGCCAATCGCCAACCCAACCAGGACGGCGCTGGCGACAATCCCCCGGACGCTGAGGACCAGGATCGCCACGGCGGCGATGGCGACGACGACGACGATGTCGACGACCCGCTCGACGACGACCGTCCCGAGCGCCGTCGCCCGGCTCAGGCCCTCGCGGTCGCCCAGGTAGTGGCAGCGGACCAGCTCGCCCAGCCGGACCGGCAGGACGTTGTTGGCGAGGTAGCCGACGAGGAGATAGGCGAACGTGG
>JBGPDX010000012.1:0-29467 GCA_041482475.1 Candidatus Limnocylindria bacterium
AAGGGCGAGGGCGTGTTCATGTTCAATGGTGACTGGCAGGATGCGGCGTATGACAAGGACTTCGCAGGCAACGTCGGCTTCTTCGTCTTCCCGTCCGCTACCGACGGTGGTCCGGTCGCCGCTATGTCCGCGCCACTCACCTATGGGATCGCGGCGAAGGCCAAGAACGCAGACTGCGCGGCTTTCTTCCTCAATTGGGTGGCGACCAACGACGCCGCGCGTCAGGTCGACGTGACCGTCGGTGGCTCCAACCCTGGTGGCCCGACTGACCTCGCCATCCCGCCGGCCGCGGCGGGCTCGATCATCAACGACACGCTGGCCGCCGGCGGCAGTGTCGCCAAGTCCAATGGCGCGATGGACTTCATCGCGAACTCGACCGGCTCTATCTTCGCCAAGGGATGGACGCCCGAACTACAGAAGATGGTCGGCGGCAAGCAGACCGCGGATGGCTTGCTCAAGGCCGTTCAAGCCGAGTATCTAAAAGAACTGGCGCAATGACCTACGCCGCGGGCTGATGCGATGGCCGACGGATCTCTCCTGCCGGTCGACCAGCGCGTCAACGCGGTTCCGGGACTGCGGACCTCGCGCTCGCGCGGGGTCCGCAGTACCCATCTGATCGGCTGGCTGTTCGTTGCGCCAGCGCTTGTGATGTACGGGGCCTTCGTCCTCCTGCCACTGGCCCTCTCAATCCAATATTCACTCTACCGCTGGGATGGCATCGGGCCGTCACAATGGGTCGGTCTCAAGAACTACGCGGTAGTTCTGACTGACCCCGATCTCGTTGGAGTGATCCTCAACGCCTTCAAGTTGATCCTGTTCTTTTCGCTGGTCCCGGTTGGTCTTGGGCTCATTGTCGCGTCCGTCATGCGGCGAATTGGCGGGGGACGCTTCGGGACCATCACCCGAACCGTCTTGTTTCTCCCGCAGATCATCCCGCTGGTCGCAGCCGGGATCGCTTGGAAATGGGTCCTCTCGTCCTCGGGGCTCGTCAACCAGGTCCTGTCCGCAATCGGACTCGACGGGGTCACGCGAGCCTGGCTCGGCGACTTCGACTTCGCTCTGCCAGCCGTCGGGGTCATCGGCGCTTGGGTGCTCATCGGTCTCTGCACCATCCTGCTACTCACCGGGATGAGCAAGATCGACACCGCGTTGTACGAGTCGGCCCGGCTCGACGGTGCGGGGGCCGTGCAGGAGTTCAGGTCGATCACGCTCCCAAGTCTCCGCCAGGAGATCGGGGTCTGCATAACCGTCACGGTCATCGCCGCTCTAGCAAGTTTTGACATTGTCTACGTTGCCACTGGCGGCGGGCCTGGCTTGTCTACCACGGTACCGGGGCTCGACATCTACCAACTCGCCTTCGCGGGCCGGCAGGTCGGATTGGCATCCGCGCTGGCAGTAGTCCTGTTCATCCTCGTGCTCGTGTGTGTCCTCCCGATCCAGCGTCTCGCCCGCGGGGATCAGACGTGATCGTCGCGCGACGCGAGATCTTCACGGGCAGGCTGCTGCTCCTCTTCTTGGTGGCCGTCACCGTGCTGCCCTTCCTCAGTCTTCTGTCCGCCGCGCTGCAGCCCTCTGATTCCACGCCACTCGGTATCCAGTGGCCGTCGGATCCGCATTGGAGCAACTTCGTCGACGCGTTCAATGTCGCCCAGATGCCTGCGCTGCTCTGGTCGAGCATCCTCATTGTTCTCGGTGTGGTCCCAGTGGCGGTCGTCATCTCCACGATGGCGGGCTTCGCCATCGGCCACCTGCGGATCGCGGGGGGGCGGCTGCTCTTCTTGCTCTTTCTGCTCGGCCTCACGCTGCCATTCGAGGGAATCATCACGCCCCTCTACTACCTGGTCCGAGGCCTTGGGATCCTCAATACCAAGTGGGCGATCATCCTTCCGCTCATCGGCTTGTACATGCCGTTCGCCGTGTTCTGGATGCGTGCTCACTTCATCAACATGCCCAGGGAACTCTCCGAGGCCGCACGGGTGGACGGAGCGAGCACCTGGGACCTCTTCTGGCGTATCCATGTCCCCTTGGCCAGACCGGCCCTCTCGGCCCTTGCCATCCTGCTATCCGTGTGGACCTGGAACCAATTCCTCCTAGCGCTCGTGCTCGTCGAGAACCCACTCCAACGGACCATGGCCGGCGCCCTCGGGGCATATCAGGGCCACTACGCGACCAACATCCCCTTGCTGTGCGCGGGATCCTTGCTGATCCTGACGCCGACGCTGATCGTCTTCCTCCTCTTCCAGCGGCAGTTCATCTCAGCCCTCCTGCAAGGTTCGCTGAAGGGCTGATCGCCCGAGCTGGCATCGCGGGGCGCCCTTGGCGCGAGGGCGCTCAACAACCACGATCGGAGTACGGCATGGTCACGAAGGTTCACGGTGAAGCACAGCACGGGTACGGGCCCGTCGCCGATGTCTTCGCCGAGAACTTCGATGCGCGCGACGAGCTGGGTGCCGCGGTGGTGGTGTACGTAGGCGGTCGAAAGGTCGTGGACCTGTGGGGCGGTATCGCGGACCGGCGAACCGGCCGGCCGTGGGTATCCGACACGCCAGCCATCGTGTTTTCGGTGACCAAGGGCGTCCTGGCGATCTGCGTCTATCGACTAGCCGGCCAGGGTCGACTTGACATCGACGCTCGGGTAGTCGACTACTGGCCTGCGTTCGCGGCTCACGCGAAGTCCGTCATCACCGTCCGGATGCTCCTGAGCCATCGTGCCGGGCTGCCGGCCCTTGATCTGGCAATGACCCGTCGGGAGGTGCTCGACTGGGACCCGGTCATCCGGGCGATCGAGGCGCAGGCCCCGTTGTGGGCGCCTGGCACCGCGTACTCGTACCACACGATCACCTACGGCTGGCTCGTCGGAGAGGTCATCCGCCGGATCACCGGGATGCTCCCTGGCGATTTCGTGGCAGCCGAACTTGCTGACCCACTCGGCTTGGACTTGTGGATAGGCGCACCGCAGTCCGTCATCGAGCGGGCTGCCTGGCTCGAGCGGCCCGCGTCCGATCCCGATCCAGCTCTTGCGGCCGTGATAGCCGAGTGGCAAGCCCGCGAACCGGTCGCCGAGCGGGCGGGCTCGATGGGAGGAGCATTCGGCTTTCCCCTCACGGATGGTCAGGTCACCTTCAATGACGCGGACATCCAGCGAGCGCAGATCCCTGGCGCGAATGGGATGGCGACCGCCGAAAGCCTGGCACGGCTGTATGCGGGCTGCGTATCGGATATCGGTCGACCGCGCCTCATGACATCGGCCCAGGTGGACGACGCCGTCGTCGTCCGGTCGTCGGGCCAACAGGTCTTCGGGCCGCCGGATCGGGGCGAGCGATGGGGCACGGGATTCGCCCTTGACTCGCGCCCGGCTCAGCCTCTCCTCGGCCCTCGATCGTTCGGTCACGGAGGAGCGGGCGGGGAGTTGGCCTTCGCGGACGACCAGTACGAGGTCGGGTTCGGCTACATCAACAGCCGGATGGGTGGGATCGGCGATCAGCGCGCCATGCTGTTGACCTCCGCCCTCGGATCATGTCTCCGTGGCTGATTCCGCTTCCTTCCAAGGCTGAAAGGGAACCCAGTGCGATTCGCGCCCCAGCTGATGACCTACCCGGATTCGCTGGGCGGCAATCTGGCGGCTCTAGACAGCCTCCTCCGTGGTCCGCTCGACGGCCTGTTCGGCGGGATCCACATCCTGCCGCCGTTTCCTTCATCCGGCGATCGTGGGTTTGCACCGCTTACCTACGCTGAGATCGATCCTCGCTTCGGCTCATGGACGGAAATGGAGCGTCTTGCGGAGCGCCACGATGTCCTGCTCGACGTCATGATCAATCACATCTCACGCCGGTCGGTCGAGTTCGAGGACTTCCTCCAGAACGGTCGACGGTCGCCATACGCCGACCTGTTCATCACCGTCGACAAGGTCTGGCCTAGCGGCGATCCACCGCCCGACGAAGTGGCAAGGATCTTCCTGCGCAAGCCGAACTCTCCATTCTCCACCGTGACGATCCGGTCCACCGGCGAGCCGGAACGCGTCTGGACCTCCTTCGGCTCAGAGGACTGGTCTGAGCAGATCGACCTCGACGTGACGTCCCCGGCGACCAGAGCGCTGATCACCAACTGGTTGCGGTCATTCGCGGCCCATGGGGTCCGGATCGTCCGTCTCGACGCGGTCGGCTACGTCATCAAGAGGGCCGGCTCCAGCTGCTTCATGGTGGAGCCCGAGATCTACGCGTTCCTCGACTGGATCATCGGCGTCGCCGACTCGTTCGGCCTCGTCGTGCTGCCGGAGGTGCACGACGGATACGCCACCCACGAAAGACTCGCGGCGCACGGCTACTGGACCTACGACTTCGTCCTACCGGGCCTGCTGCTCCATGCCTTCGAGACCGGGTCGGTCGTCCGCTTGCGTGACCATCTCGCTCGCTCGCCCGAACGCCAATTCACGATGCTCGACTGCCACGACGGCATCCCGGTGCGCCCTGACCTGGAGGGGACCCTCGAACCGCAGGACATGCTGCGGCTCGCCGACCTCGTGAAGCGTCAAGGCGGGAACGTCAATCGCATCCTGTCAGAGGCCCATGCCGACGGGGACGTCGATGTCCACCAACTGAACTGCACGTACTACTCGGCGCTCGATTGCGATGATGACCGGTATGTGGCGGCCCGAGCCATCCAACTGTTCGCTCGCGGCGTTCCGCAGATCTACTACGTCGGGCTACTCGCCGGCGAGAATGACAACGAAGCGGTGGTCGAATCAGGCGAGGGGCGCTCGATCAATCGCCACGACTACACGATCACCGAGGTGGAGGCGGCCGTCCGGCGACCGGTCGTCCAGCGGGTTGTCAATCTAGTCAGACTCCGCAACAGCGAACCAGCGTTTTCAGGACGTCTTGATGTCGCCTCTGTGGACACTGCGACGCTCCGTTTGACATGGCACCTCGGCGGTGACGCCTGTGAGCTCGAGGTCGACGTGCGTTCCGGGCGAGCGTCGATCGCAACACGACACGGTGGCAGCGAACACCGAACCACGCCGTGACGTGTCGTCAGGAAAGGAACCGGCCCGTGGTCCTCGGCACGACGACCCAACCGCCGGCTGCGGGTAACCGCGAGCATGCTGCGGCTTGAGGATCGCTGGGTCTGGGATTTTTGGCTGGCCCAGACCAGAAGCGCGTTCCACATCTTCTACCTGCAGGCGCCGAAGATTCTCGGCGACGACGCCCTTCGGCACAAGAACGCCAGCATTGGCCATGCGGTCTCCGAGGACCTGATCTCCTGGACGGTCCTCCGGGACGCAATAGGCCCAGGTCCGCCGGAGGCGTGGGACGACCTGGCTACATGGACCGGGTCGGTCGTCGAGCACGACGGTACCTGGTACATGCTTTACACGGGGGTCTCCTCGGTCGGCGGAGGCGTGGTTCAGAAGATCGGGCTCGCAACTTCGTCTGACCTCGTCACCTGGACAAAGCACCCTGCCAACCCGGTCATGGTCGCGGACACTCGCTGGTACGAGGAACTCGATCCAACGGCTTGGCGCGAGCAGGCTTGGCGCGACCCGTGGGTTGTTCGCGATCCTGATGGCCGGGGCTTCCATGCCCTGATCACAGCTCGCGCTGCCCACGGCCCAGTCGACGGCCGAGGGGTCATCGGCCACGCGACCTCCGATGATCTCGTGTCATGGACCGTGCAGCCACCTCTCTCCGAGCCCGGCGAATTCGGTCACCTCGAGGTCCCACAGGTCGAAGTCGTGGATGGCGCGGCCGTCTTCATCTTCTCGGTGGCCGCCAACGACGTCAGCAAGCGGCGGCGCCGTCGCCTGGCCGTCGCGACTGCGACCTACGTCTGCCCGGGTCGGTCACTGCTGGGACCGTTTGATCTGTCTGCCGCGCAACCTGTGGCGGTTCCGCACCTGTACTCCGGCCGACTGATTCGCCGTCGCGACGGGTCGTGGGTGATGCTGGGATTCGTGGACACCGATGCGGGCGGACGATTCGCCGGGGAGATCGGGGACCCGATTCCCGTCGGACAGCTCGGCGTGCCGGGATTTGGGTCCGCTGGAACCACGCCGTGACGTATCGTCGGGAATGAACGGATTGCCCGAGACGGACGGGCCGATCGTCGCGATCGGTGAACTCCTCTGGGATTCTGCTGCCTGATGGTCCGCATCTGGGCGGTGCGCCGTTCAACGTCGCCGTCAATCTACGTCGACTTGGTCGGCCCACCGCACTCGTGAGTGCCGTCGGTGCCGATGATGCCGGCGACCTAGCAAATCAGCGAAGTCAAGCGATTGGGCGTCGACGCTACCTGGGTCCAAACTCGTGAGGACGCGGCCACGGGAACGGGCCCTGGCCACCCTCGATTCCACTGGATCTCCGACTTTCGAGATCGTGCGGCCGGCGGCGTTTCTTTGACCGCCTCGACCTCGATAGTCAGGCGATCCTTGACATCTCCCACACTTCGCCGGCCGCGATCGTGATGGTGGCGAAGGATTCGAGTCTGAGGGCCGAACCTGCCGCGGCTAACACTGAGCGGGCCGAGTGCGACCGTGGCGGCCCTCGAGGACATGGGCAAGGGCCGTGGCACGCGTGCGGCTGACCATTGGTTCTGCCTCAACGGCGCCGACCGATACCGGTCGGGTTCGATGCGGCGCCTTTCATCGGCAGCCGCTTTGCAGGCCGCGGGCGACTGATACGTGGTGCGTAACCTTGACTACGTATCAATGGACCGGGGAGGCATGGCATCGTTTCGAGCGGGCGCGTGGCAGCTATGCCGGGCGACTCGAGGTGCTCGCCGCCTACTGGGCGACGCCGGCAACGCTATGGGACGGACCGAAGAAGGTCGGGGTCTCTTCGGTGCACGAGGAGCAGACCCCGGCGCCCGCGCGACCGTCGCGAGTCGCCGGCCGGCCGTTGCCGGCGGCCGAGGATGCGGTCGGGCAGGCCACGAGGGCGCCGCCAACGCACGCGTCCCCGGACAGGCTCGACCGCAGCCTGCCGCCGGCCGAATTCCTGGCCTCGGTCGGGGTCGATGTGTAACGGAGGTACCGGACGAGTACAGCAGCTTGACAAGCGGCCACATACAACCGTACGGTTGTATCTATGAGGGTAGCGCCACCGGACTTCGATCGGATGTTCCGCGCCCTGGCTGACACGACCCGGCGCGACATCGTCCGCCGGGCCATCGATGCTGAGGAGGGCGTAGCCGAGCTAGCCAGCCACTACTCCATGAGCTTCGCAGCGGTGCAGAAGCACGTCGCGATCCTCGAGCGGGCCGGGCTCGTCAGCAAGGAGCGCATCGGGCGCCGCAAGGTGGTCCGTGCCAACCTCGAGGGGCTCCGCGTGGCGCGCCGTCTGCTCGATCGATACGAGGAGCTATGGCGCGGGCGGGTCGACCGGATGACCGCGCTCGTCGCCGCCGGAACCGAAATGGAGGAGCCAGAACGATGACTGTCACCGCCGTTCGCAAGGACACCGACAACCTCACCTTGACCCTTGACGCCGAGTTCCAGGCGCCCCCGGAGCGGGTGTGGCAGCTGTGGGCCGACCCGCGCCAGCTGGAGTGCTGGTGGGGCCCGCCCACCTATCCGGCCACGGTCGATTCCCATGACCTGCGCTCCGGTGGCCGGGTCGAGTACCACATGACGGGCCCCGACGGCGACCAGCCCCATGGTTACTGGGACATCGAGGAGGCCGATCCGCCGAGTCGGCTCGTGTTCCGCGACGGCTTCGCCAACGCCGATGGCACGCCCAACTCGGACCTGCCGCTGAACCAGATGCGCGTCGCGATCGAGGAGACCGGGGACGGCCGAACCCGAATGTCGATCCAGAGCACCTTCCCGGACGCCGCCGCGATGGAGCAGATGCTCGCGATGGGCATGGAGGAAGGGCTCGAGCAGGCCGTGGGCCAGATCGACGCCATCCTCGCCGAGCAGGCCGTTCCGCAGCGCTGACCGACCAAATACCCTGAGGAGACAGACGATGCCGACGACCACGACCCGACAGACAACCCGTACCCTGGAGGTCCCGGGCGCCACGCTCACCTACGACATACGCCGCAACGACGCGAGTACTGAGCCTCCGTTGTTCCTCATCGGCTCTCCGATGGCCGCGGCTGGCTTTGCGACGTTGTCGAGCCACTTCACCGATCGCACCGTCGTTACGTACGACCCGCGCGGCAGCGAGCGCAGCGTGAAGGCCGACCCCTCCAGCGAAAGCAGACCCGACGAGCACGCCGAGGACGTCCATCGGGTCATCCAGGCCATCGGTGGCGGGCCTGTCGACCTCTTCGCGAGCAGCGGCGGCGCGGTCAATGCCCTCGCGCTCGTGGCGAAGCACCCGGAGGACGTCCGCACGCTCGTCGCGCACGAGCCGCCGCTCGCCGCGATCCTGCCGGACCGCGAGCACGCGCTGGCAGCCGCGCGCGCGATCCACGAGACATACCGGCGGAGCGGCTGGGGGGCCGGGATGGCGCACTTCGTCGCGGTCACCAGCCACCAGGGACCGTTCACGGCGGACTTCGTGAGCCAGCCGCCGCCCGGTCCGGCGATGTTCGGCATGCCGGCCGGGGACGATGGATCGCGCACCGACGTACTGCTCGGCCAGAACATGATCACGTGCACCCACTACGAGCCGGACTTCGATGCCTTGCGGAACGCCTCGACCCGGGTCGTGCTCGCCGCCGGTGAGGAGTCGGATGGCCAGATGGCAAGCCGCGGCGCGTTCGCTGTCGCCGAGCGGCTCGGGCGCAAGCCGGTGAAGTTCCCCAGCGGCCACGGCGGGTTCCTCGGCGGCGAATACGGCCAGGCGGGCCAGCCGGACGCGTTTGCCGCGAAGCTGCGTGAGGTGCTCGGCGCGCGCGCCTGAACCGAAGGAGCACCGCGATGGAAGTGAAGAATCTCGGCGATCTCTACGGCCTCGATTCAATTCCCTGGTCGCGGGCCCTCGAGGCACTCGAGTCGAACGTGCCGCGAGACCGGACACCCTTCCTTGCCACGACGCGACCCGACGGCCGGCCACATGTGGCGGGTGTCGGCGCGCTCTGGGACGACGGCAAGGTCTACTTCGTCAGCGGTGCCGGGACGCAGAAGAGCAAGAACGTCGCGCAGAATCCGTATTGCGCGATCGCGATGTCACTGGCCGGCATCGACCTCGTCATTGAGGGCGTCGCCGAACGCGTGACCGATGAGGAGACGCTGCGGCGACTCGCGAAGCGCTACGTCGACCAGGGCTGGCCGGCCACGGTCAAGGATGGCGCGTTTACAGCGCCGTACAGCGCGCCGAGCGCCGGCCCGCCGCCGTGGGACCTCTACGCGATCACGCCGGGCACAGTCTTCGGGCTGCTCGGCGACGAGCCCGGCGGTGCCACGCGCTGGCGCTTCGGTCGCTAGGACTTCGTCGAAATCGGGTGGAGTTCGAAGACACGTCGCCCGTCGGCGGCCTCCACCGGATCATTGAGATCGACGCCATCGACGATGCGAACGAACGAGACGCCGAACGGGATGCCTCGTGCGAGAGGACCAAGAACGTCCCGAAAGAACCCAACTCGCTGTGTCGGGTCCAGCTCGGTTGCACGCACCTCTTCGTTCCGCCGGCGCACGGTGATGGTCGCGCGCTCGGCAGCGCGCAGATTGCGTACCCATTGGACCTCGCCCCAGGGGGCCCAGACCCAACACCGGCCGGAGACCTTGATGATCGCGAGAGCCGTCGTGCGAGGCAGGCCGCTCGTCCGGCCGCGAATGGTAACGAGCCCATTCGGACCCAGCGGAATGCCGGCGACCAGGAGCAGCTTGAGCACTGAGCCGAAGAACGGGACCCACCATGGAATACGTCGGTCGGGCTCCGATACGGCCTCCCCAATTCGGTCGCTCATTCGCGCAACTCCTTCCTGCGTCGACTCGTTTGGGTCAGTTCACGGTCAGCTCGCCGGACATGGCGGGATGCACGTCGCAACGGAAGAAGTACGAGCCCGGAGCAAGCGGCGGCACGTCATACCTCACCACGGCCGGTCCGCTGAAGGGGTCCGAGCCGAAGACCTTCCCGGCCGCCGAGCTGTCGCGGTAGATCGCGACGTTGTGCGGGGCGCTGTCCTGATTGTCGAACGCGATCTGGAAGGGCTTGCCGGCCAGCGCTGACAGCGTGCTGGTCGAGAACTTCAGATCCTTGGCGCTTATCGTCAGCGCGTTGGGATCGATCGATGGCTTGGCCGTCCCAGCGCCCGAAGCGGCCGAACAGGCGGCCAGCGCGACGATGGCCGTCGTGATCAGCGCGGTCGACAGAAGACGATTCATGACACGCTTCCTTGTGACATCTCGTGTCGAATGCGATCGATCGGGTTGCCGTCGCGACGGATGAAATCGATCGCGAGCACGGCGATGAGCGCGAGCTCGATGGCCTTCGCGAGATACGCCGTCGAGTAGTAGGTCGGCTGGATGACCCAGGCCGCGATCGAGGTCGCGGCATAGCCGGCCAGCCCGATCCGCACGAGCCAGCGATAGTGGGCGGCGACCCCGATCGGGACGATCAGTGCGGCAGCGCCCACGACGTAGCCGAGGGCGTTCAGGGTAAAGAGCAGGCCACCCAGCGTCGCGTGGATGTAGGCCGTGGCCAAGGTCAAGGCCACGGTCGTCGTGCGCAGCACGATGTCCCCCTCGCTGAGTGGTCGACCGAACCGAGCGGCGCGGACCAATCGATTTGCCATTTCGGTGTCTCCTTGTCACGTCCGTCAGGTAGGTGGGGTCACACCATTGACACCGCGAAACGAGAGGACGTGACCGATGACACAGGAAGAGTGGCTGGCAGACCGTTTCGAAGAGCACCGACCGCGGCTCCGGTCGGTGGCCTACCGGATGCTCGGCTCACTCACCGAAGCCGAGGACGCGCTGCAGGACGCCTGGCTTCGCGCCAATCGGGCGGGCGCGGACGAGGTCGACAACGTGGGTGGCTGGCTCACGACGATCGTTGCCCGGGTCTGCCTGAACATGCTTCGATCGCGGAATCGTCGGCGTGAGGCGTCCCTCGAGGAGCACCTGCCGGATCCCGTCGTCATCCCGTACGGCGAGTCGCAACCCGAAGAAGAGGCGCTACTCGCGGACTCCGTCGGCCTCGCCCTTCTCGTCGTGCTGGACACGCTCACCCCGGCCGAGCGGCTCGCCTTCGTGCTGCACGACATGTTCGAGCTGCCGTTCGATGAGATCGGGCCGATGGTCGACCGAACGCCCGAGGCGACGCGGCAGCTCGCGAGCCGGGCGCGGCGGCGGGTCAAGGGTGCCGACGTGCGGCCTCCGGACCGCGACGTCGACCGTCAGCGCGAGGTCGTCGATGCCTTCTTTCGGGCCGCACGCGGCGGGGACTTCGACCGGCTCGTTGCCGTCCTCGACCCGGATGTCGTCCTCCGAGAAGACTTGAGCGCCAAGCGGCCGGTCCGGGTGTTCCGTGGCGCGGCGGCGGTCGCCAGCCAGGCCCGGTCGGCGGCGTTCCCGGGTGCGGAGGTGCGGTGGGCTTTGGTCAACGGCGCCGCGGGAGCGGTCGTCGTCCTCCGCGGTAAGCCATTCGCCGTCCTCGGTTTTACGGTCCACCGCGACAAGATCGTCGAGATCGACGCGATTGCCGGAGCCGACCGTGTCCGCCGCGTTGCCTCGGCCGTGCTGGACTGACCTGCGCCGCCGCGATCGTCAACGGCGCGACCGCGATCGGCCGCGACTGACCCTCTCGGTACAGTCCGACCGCCACGATGTGTAGATCGGCGGCCAATCGTCGGCGGTTGGGCGACGCCCCAGCAGGGCGTGCCCGATCTCCAGCTCGACGAGCCGGTACCCCTCCGAGGCGTCGAACGCTCACGCCTCGACCGCTCGACGGCGTAGGTCGGCGTCCGTCACGTGGCGGGCGCGACCGCGGATCGCGAACTCGTCCGGGGCTGCCCGATCGACGTGGGCGTAGTCGGGTCAGAGAGTGGACTCGAAACACGCTGAGGACGAGGGCGCAGTTCGCCTCGAAGAGGATAAGCAAGAAGTTCGGCCACCCCGACCCCGAGGCGATCGCGCTAGGCGAACCCTGGGCGACCCCGACCTCATCATCGATCGCTCGCGAATCTAGACTCGGGCCGATGTGTTCCGCCAGCTCAACCGGGCACGAGGAGCCTTGCGCTGCTGTCGACGTTGGGGGGAAACGGCGATGCGCGCAAGAACTCCTCGCGTCCGAAATGGTACAGTGAGCGAGTCAGCAATATTCTGGTAGATTTGAGTAGGTTTTGGTGACTCGCTCGGCGTCTCGCGACCCCGACTGGGTAGGGCTCTCCGAGGCCAGCCGCGTGCTTGGCGTCTCACCTGCCACCCTGCGTCGCTGGAGCGATGCCGGCCGCCTGCGGGTCTTCACCACGCCCGGTGGCCACCGGCGGTTCTCCCGATCGGCCCTCGAGCGTCTTCTCCCGGCCGATCGATCGCGGCGCCCATCGATTGGTGGCGCCGGCCTGTCGCCGAGCCGGATCGCACGGACCTACCGGCGGGCGAGCCGCGAGGCGGCGCCGGAACTGCCGTGGGTCCTCACCCTCAGCGACGAGCAGCGCCTGCTCTTCCGGGAGCGAGGCCACGTCCTGGCCGCCAGCCTCCTCCAGTATCTCGACGCGCCGCAGCCCGAGTCGGCGGCCCACCATCTCCAGGCGGCGTCCGGCTCGGCCGCCGAGTACGGCACGGTGGCGGCGGCGCTTGGACTGTCCCTCAGCCAGACGGTCGAAGGCTTCCTCCGCTTCCGCGCGCCGTTCCATCACGAGCTGGCGGTCGCTGCCCGCCGCCGCGGGTTCGATACCGCCGAGACGACCGACTTGCTCGAGACGGCCGAGCGGGCGATGGACCGGCTGCTGGTGGCCACGATGACGGGCCACACCCGGGCCGCCGGCAAGGGCGGTCAACGCCGCCCGATCGCGGAGCGGACCGGAGAGGATCGCGAGGCGTGAACGGAAAGCCGTCCGTGCCGATCGTCGCGCTCGTGACCCATGCGCGGCACGTCCCAGCCACGGATCGCGAGCGGTTCGCAATGGCACTTCACGAAGAGCTGGCTGGCCGAGCGCTCGTGCTGCAGACCTGCCACCGGGTAGAGGCCTACCTCAGGAGCGCCGACGACGCTGCGCTTCTCGCACCGGCGCTCCCGGCGGGTGGACGGGCGTTGACCGGCGAGCACGCGGTTCACCACGCGATGACCGTGGCGGTCGGGCGCGATTCCGTGGTGGTCGGCGAGGATCAGATCCTTCATCAGCTTCGCGCTTCGGTCGACGCGGCCCGCGCCGGGGGCACGCTCGACCCGGCGCTCGAACGCCTCTTCGCCCTGGCGCTCCACGCCGGGCGTCGGGCCCGGTCGTGGCGTCAGGGGCCACCGCGCTCGCTCGCAGATGTCGCCCTCGCAACGATCGAGCGGCAGGCGGGCCCCATCCGGGGTCGTGACGTCCTCGTCGTCGGAGCCGGCAGGATGGGACGCCTGGCCGCAAACGCCGCGGTCGCCGTCGGAGGGTCGGTCACTGTCGCGAACCGATCCGCCGAGGGAGGCGATGCGCTTGCCGCCTCGGTCGGCGCTCGAATCGAGGCGTTCGACCCCGGCGCTCGCATCGGCAGCTTCGCCGGCGTCGTCGTGGCGCTCGCGGGACCGTGGCCGATTGGAGCCGCGACGGTCGACGCACTGGCCCGGAGCGCAACCGTGGTCGTCGATCTGTCGGTGCCGGCCGCCGTCCCCGCCAGGCTCGGGGAGATCCTCGGTGCGCGCCTGGTCACGGCCGACGACCTCGCACAGACCGACGTTCGCCCGGCGGCGCAGGACGGCTCGGCAGCTCGGCTCGACGCGCTCGTCGAGCGCTCGACGGCGGAGTACGTCGGGTGGCTGAAGGGCCGCGCCGGCCGCGCGACCGCCGAGGCCCTGGTGAAGCGCGCGGATCGCGAGCGCGAGGCCGAGCTCGCGGCACTCTGGCGGCGGCTTCCGGATATCGAGCCCGAGGCACGCAACGCGATCGAGGGGATGACCCGACATCTCGCCGGCCGACTGCTGCGCGAACCGCTGGAGCGCCTCGGTCGGGACACCGACGGACGTGACGGGCGAGCGATCCGGGACATCTTCGCCCTGTGAGCGACCAGGAGATCGCGATCGGATCGAGGGGCAGCGCGCTGGCGCTAGCCCAGGCGAGGCTCGTGTACGAGGCGCTCCAACACGGAGGCCATCCGAGCCGAGTGGTGATCATCGAGACGGACGGCGACCGCCGAGCTCCGGACACGGCGTGGGGCGAGGGAGCCTTTGTCGCCGCGATCGAGCAGGCCCTGTTGAGCGGCCGCGTCGACGTCGCGGTCCACAGCGCGAAGGACGTTCCGACCGACCAGGATCCGCGGCTTAGGATCGCTGCCTACCTGCCCCGGGCCGACCCGCGCGACGCGCTCGTCGTCCGGACCGACGCAAAGGAGCGACGGCTCGCCGATCTGCCGTCGGGTTGTCGCGTCGGGACCGACAGCCCGCGGCGGACGGGCTTCCTGCTCGCCCGGCGGCCCGATCTCGTGGTCCATCCACTCCACGGCAACGTCGACACGCGACTGCGGCGGCTTGCTGCGGGTGAGACGGATGCGCTCGTGCTCGCCTGCGCGGGCCTGGACCGGATGGGCCTTGGGGACCGGATCGCCGAGCGACTCGAACCCGAGATCCTGCCGCCGGCGCCGGGGCAGGGTGCGATCGCCGTCCAGGTCCGCCGCGACGACGGGCGGATGCTCGCCGTGGCCGCAGCCCTCGACGATCGGTCAACGCGTCTGGCGGTCGAGGCCGAGCGTGCGTTTCTCAGCACATCCGGAGGAGGCTGCCGCGCCCCGATCGGCGCGCTGGCCACCGTCGTCGGCAACGAGCTCGACCTGCTCGGGGGCTACGCCAGCCCCGACGGCGCCCGGACCGCGACCGCCCGCCGTCGCGGTCCTGTCGCGTCCGGCGAGGAACTTGGCCGCGGGCTCGCCGTCGAGCTCGACTCGGCCGCTCGCGTTCGAGCGATCACGGGCGCCGCCGGACCGGACGGCCGGCGCGCGAGCGCTCGCCGCGTTCTCGTCACCCGAGCGGCCAACCAGGCAAGTGAGCTCGTATCGACGTTGCGCGACGCAGGCCTCGATCCGATTCTGGTGCCGGCGATAGCGATCGAGTTCTATCCGGCTGGCCGCGAACTCGACCGCGCAGCACGCGTGCTCCACACCTACGGGTGGGTTGTGATCACGAGCGCCAACGGGGCGCGGGCGATCCTGAAGGCAGCCGAACGAGTGTTCACGCCCCTCGAGACGTCCCGCTTCGCTGCGCTGGGATCGGCAACGCGGAGCGTCCTCGAGCTAGAGGGGATCGCGGTTGACTTCCAGCCCAGCCAGAGCGGCACCATCGCCATGGCCGCCGAGCTCCCGGTCGGGCGCGGCGAGGAGGTGCTGATCGTCCGGGGCGATCTTGCCGACGAGGAGCTCGCGGTCGCACTGCGGGCACGAGGGGCCGAGGTCCACGACGTGATCGGGTACCGGACGCGCGAGGCGCCGGAGACTTCACGCGGTCTCCTACGGACCGCGACCGCGAATGGACCGATCGCCGCCGCGGTGTTCACGAGTGGCTCGACCGTCCGAGGCCTCATGTCGCTGGGGCAGGCCGAATCGATCGACGTGCTATCGATCCCCGCGGTGTGCATCGGCCCGGAGACGGCCGATCGGGCCCGCGCGGCTGGGTTCCGGATCCTCGCCGTATCGCCGACACCGGACTCGGCCGCGCTCGCGGCGGCCACCGCCACTGCGCTCGCCCGTCAGCCAGAGGAGACACCATGACGCTCGACCTCGAAGCACCGCCATCGTCAGCTGCGACCGCCAGGGCGGACGGGCTGCCCATCCGACCGCGCCGGCTGCGGCGCACACCAGCACTTCGGGCGCTGGTCCGGGAGACCCGCCTGCATCCCTCGATGCTGGTCGCGCCGCTCTTCGTCCGTCCCGGGTCTCGGTTGCGCGAGCCGGTCGCGTCGATGCCCGGGGTCGCGCGGGTGTCAGCGGACGTCGCGGCCGAGGAGGCCGTTCGCCTGTCCGAGCTCGGGGTCGGCGGGGTCATCCTCTTCGGCCTGCCGGAGACGAAGGACGCCCGCGGCTCCGAGGCCTCCGACGACGACGGGATCGTCCAGGACGCGTTCCGGCGGATCCGCGCCCTCGAGCTGCCGCTCGCGACAATCGCCGACACGTGCCTGTGCGAGTACACCGACCACGGCCACTGCGGCCCGCTCGCGGCCGACGGATCGGTCGACAACGACGCCGCGCTCGTCCGGCTCGCCGAGATCGCCGTGAGCCAGGCGCGGGCGGGCGCCGACATCGTCGCACCCAGCGCGATGATGGATGGCCAGGTCGCCGCGATTCGGGCGGCCCTCGACGGTGAGGGCTTCGATCAGACGGCGATCATGGCCTACGCGTCGAAGCACGCCTCGGCCTTCTACGGCCCGTTCCGCGAGGCGGCCGACAGCGCGCCGGCGTTCGGTGACCGTCGCGGTTACCAGATGGACCCGGCGAATGGCCGTGAGGCGCTTCGGGAGATGGCCCTCGATGTGGCCGAGGGCGCCGACATGCTGCTCGTGAAGCCCGCCCTGCCCGGGCTCGACGTGATCGCCGCGGCACGGTCGCGGTTCGACGTCCCGATCGCCGCGTACCAGGTGTCCGGCGAGTTCGCGATGATCGCCGCCGCCGCGGAGCGCGCCTGGCTCGACGGGCGCCGGGCGATGACCGAGGCGATGACCGCGATCGTCCGGGCCGGCGCCGGGATCGTCATCACCTATGCCGCGGCGGACCTCGCGACCTGGCTGCGGGAGGAGCGATGAGCGGCGACGAGCAGGTCTACATCCAGGCGCTCGGCCTGGGGCTCGATCCCGCCTGGCGGCGTCGGACCGAGGAGGAGCGCCACGACGACGGCTGCCGCTTCGGCGAGGCGGCCGCGGCGACTGAGCTCGACGGTGTGCGGAGCATCAGCTACTCGTCGATCGGCCTCGGGCCCGGGGTCGACCTGCTGTTCTGGCGGATGGCTCCCAGCGTCGACGCCCTGGAGTCGTCGGCGGCGGCCCTCCTGCGGGCGGGCCTGGGCCGCTGGTTGACCGTGACCCACTCGCTCATCGGCCGGATCGGGCCGTCGCAGTACGTACGGAAGCCGACGGACCAGGAGCAGTCGCTCTTCGCCGGTGACCGCTCGCGCTACCTGGTCGTCTACCCGTTCACCAAGAGCATCGACTGGTACCTGCTCTCGAAGGAGGCGCGTCAGGGCGTGATGAACGAACACATGCGCGTCGGTCACGACTACCCGACGATCCGCCAGGCGCTGGCCTACTCCTTCGGGCTCGACTCGCAGGACTTCGTCGTCGCCTATGAGACCAACGATCTCGTCGCTTTCGGTGACCTCGTCCGGGCGCTGCGGGCGACGGAGAGCCGACGGTCCACGATCAGCGACACACCGATTCTGCTCGGGATCCATCGTCCCGTCGACGAGATCCTCAGCCTGCTGGGGGCCGGGTGATGGCAGGCACGGCCGTGGGATCGCGGACGGCCTCGCTCGTCGAGCGGGCCGAGCGGCTGTTTCCCGGCGGTGTCAACAGCCCCGTGCGCGCCTTCCGAGCCGTCGGCCGGCCACCCCTCATCCTCGAGCGCGGCGAAGGACCGTACGTCTGGGATGCCGACGGTCGCCGCTACATCGACCTGGTTGGCGCCTGGGGGCCGGCGATCCTCGGCCACGCCCACCGGAACGTCATCGACGCGATCGTCGCCGCCACGGCGAATGGGCTGGCCCTCGGCGCCACACACCCGCTGGAGGTCGAGCTCGGCGAAGCGATCCAGAACGCCATGCCCTCGATGGAGCGACTCCGGTTCACCTCGTCGGGCACCGAGGCGGTGATGAGCGCGTTGCGCCTGGCTCGCGCGGCGACCGGCCGGGATCTGGTCGTGAAGTTCGCGGGCGCCTATCACGGGCATTCGGACGGCCTGCTCGTTGAGGCGGGCTCTGGGGTCGCGACCCTGGCGATCGCGGGCAGCGCGGGCGTGCCCGGCGCGGTCGCCGCCACGACGATCGTGCTGCCGTACAACGACCTCACCTCCGTGAGCCGGGCCTTTGCCGACCATGCGGGCCGGATCGCGGCGGTGATCGTCGAGCCGGTCGCCGCGAACACCGGGCTCATCGCGCCGGCACCGGGATTCCTCGAGCACCTTCGCGAAACGACCCGCGCCGACGGCGCGCTGCTCGTCTTCGACGAGGTCATCACCGGCTTCCGTCTGGCACTCGGCGGGGCACAGGTGCGGTTCGGCGT
The DNA here is from genome assembly GCA_041482475.1 of Candidatus Limnocylindria bacterium. Lineage (GTDB taxonomy): Bacteria > Chloroflexota > Limnocylindria > Limnocylindrales > CSP1-4 > JACDAV01. The sequence goes on from JBGPDX010000012.1 coordinate 18,283, forward strand.
CACGCCGGACCTGACGACCCTGGGCAAGATCATCGGCGGCGGCATGCCGATCGGGGCGTACGGCGGCCGGGCAGACCTGATGGACCTCGTTGCGCCGGCGGGTCCCGTCTACCAAGCCGGCACCCTCTCCGGCCACCCGCTGTCGATGGCGGCCGGGATCGCCACCCTGACCGAGCTGACGGCCGATCGCTACGTCGCCCTGGATGAGGCGGCCGCGGATCTCGCAGTCGGACTGGCTGACGCCGCCTCGGCTGCGCGGCGCCCGGTCGCGATCGCCCGGGTGGGGCCGCTGCTGACCGTCTTCTTCCGTACGACCATCCCGACCGATGCCGCCGACGCGCTCGACTCGGACCGTGGGGCGTACGCCCGCTTCTTCGGCTCGATGCTCGACCAGGGCGTCTTCCTGCCGCCCTCCCAGTTCGAGGCCTGGTTCCCGTCTATGGCCCATGGGCCGGCCGAGATCGACGCGACGATCGCGGCCGCCCAAATCGCGTTCACCGAGAACGTCACATGAATGATCGCTTCGTGCGCGCCTGCCGGCGCGAGCCGGTCGACGCCACGCCGGTCTGGTTCATGCGCCAGGCGGGCCGATCGTTCGCCGCCTACCGCAAGCTCCGCGAGCGATACGGGATACTCGAGCTCGCCAAGACCCCGGACCTGTGCGCCGAGGTCACCCTGATGCCGGTCCGCGAGCTCGGCGTCGATGCGGCCGTCCTCTTCGCCGACATCATGCTCCCGCTCGAGCCCATGGGCGTCGGGCTCCGGATCGAGCCCGAGGTCGGGCCGATCATCGACCGGCCCATTCGCTCGGCTGCCGACGTCGCCGCCCTCCGACCGTTCGACCCCGCCGAGGTGTCGTTCACCTTGGACGCCATCCGCCTGGTCAAGCGCGAGCTCGACGGTGCGGCCAGCCTCATCGGCTTCTCTGGCGCGCCGTTCACGCTCGCCTGCTATCTCATCGAGGGCCGCCCGTCGCGCGACTTCGCGACGGCCAAGGCCTTCATGTATCGCGAGCCGGCGGCCTGGCACGACCTGATGGAGCGGCTGTCGGTGATGATCGTCGCGTACCTCCGGGCCCAAGTCGATGCCGGCGCCGACGTCGTCCAGCTGTTCGACAGCTGGGTCGGCGGCCTCGGCCCCGCCGACTACCGGGAGTTCGTCCAGCCCCATGTCCGGCGGATCTTCGCGGCGCTCCGCGACGTGCCGACGATCCATTTCGGGACGGGAACGGCCGCCCTGCTCGAGCTTATGGCGGAGGCCGGGGGCGAAGTCATCGGACTCGACCACCGCGTGTCGCTGGCTGACGCCTGGCGGCGGGTTGGCCACGACCGCGGCATCCAAGGCAACCTTGATGCGGCCCGCCTGCTCGCCGGCTGGGAGGCGACGCGTGCCGGCGCCCGGGCCGTCCTCGACGAGGCGGCCGGTCGGCCGGGCCACGTCTTCAATCTCGGCCACGGCGTGCTGCGCCAGACAGACACGGATCTGCTGCGCCGGCTCGTCGACCTGGTTCACGAGCAGACCGCGCGGACCGCGCGCGTCACCGAGGTGGTCGCGTGACCGACCGGGAGCGGCCCGGCGCGCTCCTCATGACCTACGGCTCGCCCGTTTCCCTCGAGCGCGAGGACATCCGCGAGTACCTGGCCCGCGTCCGAGGCGGGCGGGTGCCGGATCCCGAGCTCGTCGACGAGTTCACCCGGCGCTACCGGGTCATCGGCGGCTCGCCGCTGATCGAGATCACCCGCACCCAGGCCGCCGCCCTCGCAGAGGCGCTCGGCTGGCCGGTCGAGATCGGCATGCGCTTCTCCTCGCCGTCGATCCCGGCGGGGCTGCGGGCGCTCGCCGACGCGGGCGTCACGAAGGTCGCCGCGATCATCCTCTCGCCGCAGTATTCGCCGCTCCTGATGAGCGGCTACGCCCGGGCGATAGAGCAGGCGCGGGCAATGCTCGGTGAGAGTGCCCCGAGCGTCTCAGTGGCCGGCGCCTGGCACGACGAACCGGCCTTTGTGGAGGCGATCGCGCGCCGTACTGAGGAAGCGCTCGCTCGGATGTCAGTCGAAGACCATCAGGCGGTTCATGTCCTTATGACGGCGCACAGCCTGCCGAAGCGGGTGGCCGAGCAGGAGCCGGACTACCTCGCGCAGCTCCGGGCGACCGCCGAGTCCGTGGCGGCAAGGGCCGGGATGACGGCTGCCGACTGGACGTTCTGCTGGCAGAGCGCAGGCCACGAGCCCGGCGAGTGGATGAAGCCGGACTTCGCCGAGCTCATGCCCGAGATCGCCGCCGCAGGTCGGCGCTCGGTCCTCGTCGTCCCGGTGCAGTTCCTCGCTGACCACCTCGAGATCCTCTACGACGTCGACGTGGGGGCCCGCGAGCAGGCCGAGCGCTGCGGGTTGAGCTTCCAGCGGATCGATTCGCTCAACGCCAATCGTGACCTCATCGAGGCACTAGCGGCAGTTGGCCGACGCACACCGGAAGCAGGCTCAAGGATCACGTGCCGGGCGAGGTGAATGCGGTCCTGCACGTGACCTGCCAGGCGTCCCGGCGTTAGCTGCCTTGGTACGGCCGGCAATCCGGCCGCTACGTCAGACGCGGCCGTCCGCGGGTCATCCGTTGGCGACCTGCTACCTGGCCCACGCGTAGAGGGCGTCGTAGACGGGCAACTCGAGCTCCAGCTGGCGCTGGTCATCGAGGTCAAGAAGGGCGAAGCCGTCGGCGATCGCCTCCAAGCCCCGGGACTGGGGTGTCGCATCGCGATCATCCGACACGTCGGCGCCGTGGACGACCCCGGCGAGGACAGCGACCGCAGGGTCGTCGATCGTGTAGTCCTCGACCAGCGTCTCGAACGAGCACTTTCCGTCACGATGGGTGTACCTGGCACCGGGCGTATCGAAGCTGATCGCGCCCTCGCGCTCGGCGTAGGCGAGGACGTCGTCCCGGGGCACGTAGACGATCTCGGCCGCGGGGTCGATGAACTTGCGGATCAACCAAGGGCAGGCGATCCGGTCGGTTTTGGGGTGTTCGCGGGTGACCCACTTCACCATCGTTCCTCCTTCTTCCTCGTCGCCAGGATTGCGTCCCTCGTCGAGTCGATCGGTCAGCCGCCGGCCAACCGGTCGATCCGGGCGGCCATGATGAAGTCGTTGCGTGACAGCCCACCAATCGAGTGGGTCGTGAGCCGGACGACGAGCCGGCCCCAGCCGACCTGCAACTCAGGGTGGTGGCCCTGCGCCTCGGCCAGCAGAGCGATCCGCGTGGCCAGCCCGAAGGCAGCGTTGAACGTCTTGAAGGTGAACTCGCGGCGGATCTCGCCCTCGTCGATCTGCCACTCGCCCCCCACGCCCGCGGCGAGCGAGCCCACCTCCGCCGTGGTGAGCGGCGGCGTCCCCGCCCGAATCTCGGCGCATCGTTCGCGGGCCAGCGACTCGGGCGCGATCGGTGACGCACGGGATCCGCTCATGACCGAGAGGGTAGCGTCGGACCGGCGGCACGTCACGATGGCTCGACGTCCGACTGCGTCCCGGGCGCCTGATACGTGGTCAGGAGCCCGAGGCGGGCGTAGCGCTGAGCCCGGATAAGGCTCCGACGCCTGATACGGAGTCAGGCGACGAACACTCCTTTTTGAGCGACCCGCGTCCGCGCAGCGAGCTACGTGACGTCTGCTGCGACGTTATCGCCGGCAAGGCCGGCCCTGCGGCTCGGAGGCGGTATCAACAGCATCTCGATCCATTCCCAGGTTGTCCGTGATCAGGTCAAGTGCGGCGTCCAGATAAGGTCGAAGGCGCTCGGGCCAAGCTCTGCCAGCCCGACCATCCATCGCCAGCCAGGCTCGAAGGTCCACCCGTCGCATTGGATGCGCTGTTCGAGGAGGTCCTGCTCGCGTGCGCGCTCACCAACAAAGACAGCCTAGGCAAGTTCGCCACGGCCGATGTGCGGGTGCCACTCCGCTTGATATTGGGGCGCGAGGTTCCGATCGGGGGCTACCAGTCCCACCTTGCGAAGTTCTGCGAGCCTGAACGCGGCCCGGTCCTCAAAAAGAGCGGGAAGCGGCGCTCCTACCGATGGCAGTTCGTGAATCCGCAGATCATTCCGTACATCCTGATCCGGGGGAAGGAGCGGGGCGTCAGCCTCTAGCACCCCACCGCGCCTGAGCGGCCCTGCGCGCGATCTCGGCCCGCCGCTCAGGGCTGAGCTTCTCTGCTCGGAGCTTCCCGCCCTTGGCGCCTCCGAGCTTACCCCGCTCGACCCGCGCCGGGTCCTTGGCGGGTGTCTCCGAGTCCGGCCAGCGGTCCAGGATCGCGTCAATAGCGTCCACCGTAGCCTTGGCTCGGCGGTTCGGGTCGGCTGGCATCTTGCGCTTCTGCATGGCGCGATTCTGGGCCGATGCTTAGGTGGGCGTCAATGGGCGGGCGATCCAAACTGAGACACTACCGACTCGCCAAGCGCGCCTGGTTCCGCCCGGCAACAACTCGGGCAAACCCTCCGCCCCGAACGCAGCGAGCACGTGGCGAGGCGGCCTCATCGCCCGGTGAGGTTACGTGGTGGAGGACCGGCTCGTCTTCCAGCGCCAGCTCCTCACGCGTGCCGAACCTGACGGCTCGCCTGCTCCACCTGCGCCTGGACTTCGGAGTCATCCGTTTCATCGACTCCATCTGCCATCGTGGACAGATCGACGTCTGCGGCGTGGCCCTCGCCAGCGCACAGGCATCAGCCCGTCTGTCTATCATGACGGCTGCGGCGGCGGAGGTCGGAAACCCAGGCGAGAAGACGTCAGATGGGCCAACGATCGGGGCATTCCCGAACCAAGCGTCGGCGATCACGGCTGACGTCGCAGCCGCGGCCCCCATCTCTCCCTGACGATCCTCGTCGCCCGACGACAGGACCGCCGATCGGTCGCCGCCAGCGTGAGGCGAGGACGGCCTCGGTGGCGGGGACCGGCGATCCTCGATCTGACGGCTTCCGCCCGGACATCGAAGGCCTGCGCGGCGTGGCGGTCCTGCTTGTCGTCCTGTTCCATGCTGGCATCGCCGGTGTCGCCGGCGGCTTCATCGGCGTCGATGTCTTCTTCGTCATCTCCGGGTTCCTGATCACCGGTCTGCTCCTGCGGGAGCGCGAGCAAACGGGGTCGGTCGATCTCCTGCGCTTCTACGCGCGGCGAGCGAGGCGGATCCTGCCGGCGGCCGTCGTAGTCATCGCCATCACCCTGCCGGTCGCGGTCCTCGTGCTCGATCCGCTGTCGCGGGCGCCGGTCGTCATCGACGGTCTGGCGTCGGCCCTTTCGATCGGGAACATCCGGTTCGCCTTCGTCGCCGGTGACTACTTCTCGACGGTCGGGACCTCGTCGCCCTTCCTCCATTTCTGGTCGCTGGGCGTCGAGGAGCAGTTCTACCTCATCTGGCCACTGCTCCTCATCGTTGCCGGACGCAGCAGCCGGCCGAGACTCGGGATCGGACTCGTCCTCGGCAGCGTCATCGTGAGCTCGCTCGTGGCCAACCTCGTCATCACCGACGCCGCGGTGAACTGGGCGTTCTACTCGCTTCCCACTCGCGCCTGGCAACTCGCGATCGGTGGACTGCTCGCCTTGGCCAGCCTGCCGGGCGGCGCCCGACTCCCAAGGCCGTCGGCCAGATCGGCTGGTTCGGCCAGGTCGGCCAGGTCGGCGAGGTCAGCCAAGCCGACTGCAGCGCTGGCCGAGCCGCCAGCAATGTTGCTGGCCGTCGTCGGCTGGCTCGGCCTGGTGGTCGTCCTCTGGTCGGCCGGGGCGCTAGATGAGAGCATCGCGTATCCGGGGGCCTACGCCCTTGTGCCGACACTCGGTGCGGCCGCGATGATCGCCGCCGGCGCCAGTCCCTTCGGGCCACGACTCGCGTTGGGACTTCCGCCGCTTCGCTTCCTTGGCCGGATCTCCTACTCGCTCTACCTGTGGCATTGGCCTCTGCTCGTCCTGCCGGCCGTCGCGCTCGGGTCCGGGACGCTCGGCGCAGGTGTCGTCGGCCCGGGGCTCGGCGCCGTGGGAACAGGCGCCGGGGCGATCACCACACAGCTCGACTGGTCGGTGCGGGTCTGCCTCGTCGCGGTCTCGATCGTCATCGCAACGATCTCCTGTCTCGCCGTCGAGGAGCCATTCCGCCGGAGCGCCACGCTGGCGGGTCGTCCCGCGCGGACGCTGCGTCTCGCGTTCGCGACGCTGGTCACGGTCGTCGCCGTCGCCAGCGTCCTGGCCATCAAGGTCAGCGACCAGTTCGACGCACCGGCGGTCGCCGACTTTGATGAGTCGACCTCGTCGGCGGCCGCGGTCCTGCCGGGCGAGGCTATCGGCGTGACTACGCCTGACCAGAACGCGACCGTGGCGGCGGTCGTCGTCTTGCCGGGCTCGGCCGACCCGTCAGCGGCGGGCGCCGAGCCGCCACCTGGCGCAGCGCCCCGGTTTTCGCCAGGTTCGCCATCCGCTTCGGTGCATGATGGCGCGGACAGTCGGACGCCAGGCGCGGGGAACGGCTCGACGCCGGATGCGACCCCACCTGATGGCTCTCCGTCGGCGGCTCCGACATCGGCCGCGACGTTCGCCCCGGCAAAGCCCAGCGCGGCTGGCACCGGCTTCGCCCTGCCCGTCCATGTCGCGCCGTCACTGTCCAACGCACACGACGACAAGGAGCGTCTGTGGGCGGACGGCTGCCTTGCCTATGAGCACGCGACCACGCCTCATGCATGCGTCTACGGTGACCTCGCCGGGAGGTTCACCGTGGCTCTCGTCGGCGACTCGCACGGAGCGCAGTGGTTCCCCGCCTTCGAGCGCGTCGCGCAGCTCCTCCACTGGCGCCTGCTCGTGTTCACGAAGGTGTCGTGCCCGTTCATCGACATGCCCGTCTGGAGCAACGCGCTGAAACGCGAATACGCTGAGTGCGCGGCCTGGAATGCAGCGGTCGTCGCAAGACTCGCTCGCGCCCGACCCGAGCTGACGATCGTCGCCATGAGCCACTGGATCTTCCCGCTGCGGTCCGCCGATGGGACGATCGCGGCAGAGGCGGCCGCACTCGCCCGGGAGATCGCCCTCGTCCCTGGGCATACGGCGATCATGGTCGACACGCCCCATGCGGCCTGGGACGTCCCCGACTGTCTGGCAAGCCATCGCGCCGACATCCGCCCTTGTGCGACGCCGCGTTCCACTGCCTTGTCCCAGCACGGGCTCATCGAACGCGCGGCCGCCAAGCTCGCGAGGGCAGCGACCATCGACCTGGCCTCGGACATCTGTCCGACCTCGCCAAGCGCGTCCTGTCCCGCGGTCGTCGACGGGATGATCGTCGACCGCGATTCCCACCACCTGACCGCGACGTTCTCGGCCTCGCTCGCGCCAGAACTCGATCAGGGACTCAGCCTCGTCATCGGCCAGAGATAGCCGTCTCCGGGCCCGGGAAGCTTACGAGGAGGGCCGCCTGCGGCTTCCGTTGGCGCGGACGTCCGTCCGACCAGTGCCCGCCCCTCCCCGTGGAGCATGGGTCTCACCACCTGCGACACAAGCGGCCGGATCAGGGGCGCACCGCCGCCACGTAGGTCCTGATGGACCCGGAGCGGGTGTCGGCCCAGGCCCAGTAGAAGAACGGGTCATCGTAGGTCGCGTTCTCGCGCAACCCGGTGCCATTGACGACAGTGGGGAACCGCCAGGTCGCGCCGCTGACCAGGCGCGGCGGGAGCCACGTGCGGCCGTGATCGTAGGAGAGGGTCCAGTCGTTCTGGATCGTCCCGTCGTGCACGACGTGCCATCCGACGAAGACCACGCCCGCGTCCGGCCCGCTCGAGACAGCAAGGACCGGCTTGAACCCGGCGCCCAACGTGATCCACGCCCAGCCGCCGCCCACGCCGCTCCGCCCGACCCTGATCCGACCGCCGCTCTCGATGGCCAGCCACAGCCTTGCGCCGCCCCTGCTGTCATCAACGGCGAGCTGCGACTGCCACTGGGGTCCGAGGTAGAGCGTGCCGCTACCGCTGACGTCGGTGGCCCACACGGGGTGACCGACGGCGAGGGTCGTGCCGTCGAAGCGGATCGCGGCGGTGGCGAAGCCCTGGCGGCCAACGTTGCTGGCGGGCCCGTTGCTCAGGGGGGCCTCGGTCAGGAACCGCCGCAAGTCGGCCTCGTAGAAGCTCACCATCGCCCCGGCGGCCGTGGCCACGAGGCGATAGCCGATGCGGTTATGCGCCGGGTACCCAGGCAGCCCCACGACCGGGACCTCAACTTGCGCCCAGCGACCGCGGAGCGGCTTGGCGAGCACGTGAAGGCCGGGTCCGGCCGCGCTTGGGAGCCAGTTGTAGGCCACGTACAGCGTGCCGTAGTTCGGGCTGTCGGGATCGGTGTCGACCGCCATGGTCGGGAAGCATCCGACCCATGCTGGGGTGAACGGCTCGATCCACGGAGCGGCCCATGTCCGGCCGAAGTCGTCGGAGTAGGTGACGGCCATCCGGACACCGCCCGCCACGCCCATGGCGTCGCCGACCCACAGGCGATCGTCGGGACCCCACGCGATGACGGCGTGGATGCCCTCGCACCGGCTGCCCAACGGGTGGCTCGGCTGACTCCACGCCTTGCCGCCATTGCGCGAGAACCGGACGGCTGGCCGACTACAGCGCTGCGGCCAGGCGATGTCCTGGACCACCACGGCGAGCTCGCCCCGCGGGCTGACGGCGACCGTCGGCTCGCTGCCGGCCGCGACGAGCGACTCCCGCACGCTGGGGGCAGGCCGTGCGGACGGGGCGGGGGTCGACGTCGCGGTCGGCTGCGGCGTGACGGTCGACGCGGCGGACGCGGCGGGGGTCGGCGTCGCGGGCGGTGCGGTGAATGGTGCGACGGTCGATGCTCCCGGTCCCGGCATGCCTGGCGTGACAGCTGGTGCTGGCGACGCGGTCGCGCCACACGCCGATGCCGTCAGCAGGAGGACTGCGGCGAACGTGGCCGCCCGGCTGGTGCGCACGATCCCCTCCTCGGTCATCTCTCTGTGCTCAGATCGACGTCCCCTGTGTTTTGGGGAGTGTCTGACGACATCGTCGCCGGTTCAGACCAGGTGGCGGTACTGGATGAAGCCAGGTCGGTCAGCGAGGGTGTCGTAGAGAGCGCGCGCGGTCGCGTTCGTATCCTGCGTGAGCCAATAGACCCGGCTCGCGCCAGCGACCTCCGCGCGATCGTAGACCGCCTCGATCAGCGCTCGTCCGGCGCCCTGCCCTCTCGCTTCGGGCGCGGTGAACAGATCCTGCAGGTAGCAATAGTCCCCGATCGTCCACGTAGAGCGATGGAACAGGTAGTGCACGATGCCGACGAGCGTGCCGTCGAGGAAGGCGCCGAGGACGTGCATCGGTTCGGCGGGGTCGTGCAGCCGGCCCCAGGTCGTCTCCGTGACCTCGGCCGTGACCGCCGCCTTGTAGAAGGTGAGATAGCCCTGCCAGAGCGGCTCCCAGGACTGGCGTTCGTCCGGCCGGAGTGCGCGGACATCGAGGCGCGGTTTCATCTCAGTCTCCTGTCCTGGACGCCAGGCCAAAGAAGCTCCCGACCTCGCTACGGACCCGCTGACTCAGGGCTCTAAATAGACAAGCGTTCTTGCGCATGCCCGACAGGATTTGAGCGCGCGGATGCCATACATGTTCGCATCCCGATCGAGGGAGTCGAATCCCGTCGCGAGGCCGAAGGTGCCTGATCCCAGAGACGCTCCTATCGACGGATACTGCCGCCATGGGCAAGGTCATCTTCTTGATGAACGTCTCGCTCGACGGCTATATCGAGACGCCGGATCACTCGCTCGACTGGACGATCGTCGACGACGAGCTTCTCGCCTGGTTCAACGAGCGAACGCGCTCGATCGAGGCAATCGTCTACGGCCGCCGGCTGTATGAGCTGATGAACGCCTACTGGCCGACGGCCGAGTCGGACCCGGCAGCCACCGGCCCGATGGTCGAGTTCGCCCGGATCTGGAACGCGAAACCGAAGGTCGTCGTGTCGAGCTCCATGCAGGAGGCACCGGCCGGCTGGCGCCTCACGAGCGGCGATCCGGAGACGATCCTCGAGGAGCTCCGGCGGGACTTCAGCGGCGACCTCGAGATCGGCGGGCCGACGCTCGCCGCCGGCTTCATCCGCCGCGGCCTCGTGGACGAGTACGCGCTCGTCGTCCATCCGGTAATCCTCGGCGGGGGCACGCCATTCTTCCCGGACCTCGAGCGTCCGGCCGGCCTTCGGCTGCTGGAGACCCGAACGTTCGCGTCGGGCGCCGTCTACCTCGGGTTCGCGGCCCGCTGATTCTTCGCCCGCTCGGGCCGGCCAGCTGCGCCGATCTCGGCGATGATCGCGGGCGTGCAGCGTTCCGCCGGGTCCGCACATCCAGCGGCTGGCGGAGTCGCGATGTCCGCCGTGAGATCCGAAGGAGGTTGTGCGAAGGAATGCGTCGATTTCCTGAGCGATCTCCATGAATCAGGTGACCAACCAGCGTTTCGAGTCAGGTGACCAACAGATTGACGAGTCAGGTGACCGGCGAGCCCGAAAGCGCCGGGCCGCGAGCGTGGAGCGAGGGTCACCTGACTGGGGGACAGGTGCCAGAAGCCCAGTCGGGGTCCGAGGAGCACCGACCGATCCACAACATGTGACAGTCGAGCCCGCGAGCAACCACAAGATGTTGCGCTGTGGCTGGCGAGGAAGGATTCGAACCTTCGATCTCCTGATCCAGAGTCAAGAGACCATTTTTCGCGATTCCTCGCCCGTCTTAAGCACGAAACCCACCGATTTCTCGCCTCAATTTTACCGAGTCTGGTGACCCGTAGCAAACGTGGTCAGGTTGCCACGAGCGGGTCACCTGACTCATCGGCCTTACCGCCACCATCGCATGGTAGGAAGGCAAGGACCAGACCGCGTAGACGCGTCCAACTCTTGTCACGGCGTCGCCTCCATTCACGCTGACAGCCGATCGTCGGCGTGGTCGTCGGAGCGAATCACCGGCTCCGAGGCTGCGCAGCCTTACAGCTCCTGGCGACGGAAGGCGAGCCACGAAACGGTGACGATACCGAAGACAAGGGCGACCGATGCCATCGTCGGACTAATGACGTCGACGCCGGCTTGGCCGAGCGCGAGGCCACGGGCTGGTGCGCCGAGGCCGGTCGGCAGGTAATGCCCGATCGCCGGAACGATGCTGAGGATCCCGAGGACGATGAACGCCGC
>JBGPDX010000013.1:0-28606 GCA_041482475.1 Candidatus Limnocylindria bacterium
GACAGGATCGGGCCCAGGACGCCCAGGACCAGGAACACCGGCAGGAGCTGGACCAGCGCGCCCCAATCCGGGATGACGAACAGGCTCGTGACGTGGAGGATCCCGTTCCAGATGTTCTGGAGCGCGTCGCCGATGCTCACGTCGGCATTCTAGCCGCGGGATCGGGGATTCGGGCTCGGCGGGTGGCTGCGCGGCGGGTGGCCGCGCCTGGGGTTGCCGTGCTTCGTGGTCGAGCCGCGGCCCGGGCGCCAACGCGTCCGGTCGGCGTCCTCCTCCTGGTCGGCGCTCGTCGGCGATCGGCTTGGGCGCGGCGGGCGAGGATTGCCCGCCGCCGGCGACTGGAGCGTGCCCCGGGCGAGCCGCGCGAGCAGCCAGGCCGAGCGGGCGGTCTTCGCGCCGTGGGCCTGGACGGCGTGGCGGAGGTCGCGGTCGTCGCTGACGACAAGGATGTTGTCGGCGCCGCCGGCGACCCCCGAAGCCCCGCGGGCCTGGTCGACCAGCGAGACGATCGCCTCGTCCGCGGATCGGCGACCTGCGTGGCGGACGATCAGACCCGCCGCGATCCGCTCTCCGCGGAGCCCGGGTTCCGGCGGGCCGTCGAAGACGAGCTCGATGCCGACCAGCGGTGGGATGGCGGCCCGAAGGCGACCGATCACGGCGCTCGCCGGCAGGGGCGTCGTGTTCCGGCGGCCGGCGTGCAGGAGGTTGTTCCCGTCGACGATCAGGCGGTCGACACCTTCGAGCGGGCTTCGGGCGGGGCGAGTCACGGGTCGATGGTAGGCCCGCCGTGTGCGGCCGCCCACCGGACGCTCCCGGCCACACGTCTGACCAACCCCGGCCACGCGTCTGACCAGCCCCGGCCACGCGTCTGACCAGCCCCGGCCACGCGTCTGACCAGCCCCGGCCGCCCCACGGGATGCCGCGGCCACACGTCTGACGAAATCGTCTGACGAAATCGTCAGGTGTTCGGCAGGGCGACACCTTCCGGCTCCCGACGCCGTGCGACGCGGGGCGCGGCGGGCGGTGTCGCTACGATGCCCGCGATGCTCCTCCTCGTGGATCTCGATGGCGTCGTCTACCGCGGCGCCGATCCGGTGCCAGGCGTCGCCGCCGTGCTGGCCGGGCGCGCGAAGGCCGGCGACGACGTCGTCTACGTCACGAACAATTCGATGCACTACCGCGCCGACTACGTCACGCGCCTCGCCTCGATGGGCGCCCCGGTCGGGCCGGAGCGGGTCGTCTCGTCCGCGCGCGCGACGGCGCTCTACCTTCGCGATCATGAGCCGGGCGTCCGCAAGGTGCTCGTCCTGGGCGCCGGCGGGCTCGAGCGCGAGTTGCGCGACGTGGGGCTGGACGTCGTCACGAGCGGGTACGCGGCGACGCGTGCGAACCAGGAGGGGATCGACGGCTACGAGGCCGCGGGACGCCCCGATGCGGTCGTCGTGGGACTCGATCCCCAGATGACGTATCTCCGGCTGGCCGTGGCCGCGGATGCGATCCGTGCCGGCGCCCGGTTCGTGGCCACGAATCGCGACCCGGTCTACCCCACGGAGCGAGGCCTCAGGCCGGGCTCGGGCAGCATCGTCGCCGCGCTCGAGGCGACGACCGGCGTCACCCCGCTGTCGATCGGCAAGCCGGCCCCGCTGCTGCTCGAGGAGGCCGCCCGCACGGTGGGCCGCGAGGCACGCGACGCGGTGATGATCGGCGACAGCCTCGTGACGGACATCGCCGCGGCGCGGGCGGTCGGGGCGCGCAGCGTGCTCATGCTGACGGGCGTCGCCGGCCGCGAGCAGCTCGACGCGATACGCGAGGACGAGCGTCCGACCGAGGTCGCCGCCGACGCGCAGGAGCTGGCAGCAGCCCTCGAGCGGCTAGCCGCAAGCACGTCGCGCTGATGCGGCGGATCACGGTTGTCGGGTCGAGCGGCTCGGGCAAGACGATCTTCGCGCGCCGGCTGGCGGCAAAGCTCGGTGTGCCGTATCTCGAGCTCGATGGGATGTTCTGGGATCCGAACTGGACGCAGGTCGACGACGAGACCTTTCGCGCCCGCGCCGACGCCGCGACGGCCGGCGATTCGTGGGTGGCCGACGGCAACTACGCGCGAGCGCGGTCGATCGTCCTCGGCCGTGCCGACACTGTCGTCTGGCTGGACCTGCCGCTTCGAACGTGCCTTTGGCGGATTCTTCGCCGCACCGCCCGCCGCGTCCGAACGCAGGAGGTGCTGTTCTCCGGCAATCGCGAGGCCTGGCGGCGGCATGTCGGTCGCGACTCGCTCGTGTGGTGGCTCGTGACGTCGCATGGCCGCAAACGACGCGAGTACCACGCCCGCTTCTTCGACCCACAGCCTGAGTTCCCGCACCTGCGCGTCCATCGCTTCGGCTCGTCGGCCGAGGCCCAAGCCTGGCTCGCTTCGGTCTAGCCCAACCCGTCGGTGCCGGCGGCCCAGCCATCGAACTCGGCGCGGAGTGGGGCGAGCGACGGCTCGTCCGCGAACGCAACGTCGAGGGCGTGTCGGTCGATCGCCCACAACTCCGGCACAGTGAGGCCGTTCCGCTCGATCGCCCGCACGTACTCCTCCGACAGGGTGACGTTGGACACGGTCGCGTCGTCGGTCGACAGCGTGACGGGCACGCCGGCGCGGTGCAGCCGCGCGAGGGGATGCGCCTCGACCGACGGTACGATCCCGGCCTGGACGTTCGAGGTCGGACAGAGATCGAGTGTCACGCCGCGCGCCTTCAGCTCGCGGCAGAGCGACGGGTCCGAGATGGCAACCGCGCCGTGCGCGATCCGCTCCGGTCGCAGGTCGAGCGCCCGCCGCACCTGTTCAGAACCGCCCCACTCGCCGGCGTGCAACGTGATCCGCAGGCCTGCCGATCGCGCCGCGGAGAACGCCGCGCGATGGAGGAGGGGATCGGGGAACGCCGCCTCGGGGCCCGCCAGGTCGAAGCCCGTCAGGCCGCGGTCGCGGTAGCCGGCCGCCAGGCGGGCGAGTCGGGCGTTGTCGCCGGGATCGTGCGATCGCATGACCGTGCAGACGAGTCGGACGGTCGTCCCCGTGCGCGCCGCGCCTTCGGCGGCCCCGGCGCAGACGGCGGCGATGCCGTTCTCGAGCGACAGGCCCCGCCGGACGTGGAGCAGCGGGCCCCAGCGGATCTCGACGTAGCTGACGCCGTCGGTCGCCTTCGACTCGACCAGCTCGGCCGCGATCCGGTGGAGTGCCTCGGCGTCCTGCATGAGGGCGATCGGCAGGTCGAACGCCCGTAGCAGGTCGGCCTGGCTCGCGCCGCGCTCGGGCGCGACCAGCAGATCGCGCATCCCGGCGACGTCCCGTGGCGCCTCGACGCCCCGTGTCCGCGCCAGGTCGAGGGCGGTCTCGACCCGGACCGACCCGTCGAGATGGAGATGGAGCTCGGCCTTTGGCATCGCCGCGACGATCCGCCGCACGTCGTCCAGGGCCTGGGGCAGGGTCACGACCGGATGCTACGATGCCGGCGCTCGCACGACCGGCAGCAGGAGAGCGACTCCGCGTGATCGTCCGCTCCCGCCTCGCAGCCCTGGCGCCCGGCGCGGGCTTCGGGCTCGTCATCGTCGTCGTGTTCGTCCTGCTGGCCTTCGGTTCGGCCGGCATCGTCAACGGCGTCGACCACCTTCCCGGAGCGTCGGCGCGGCCGGAGCTGACATGGGCAGGCGACGAGGCGATCCGGCCGGGCCTCGACGCGGCCACCACCGAGCTGGCGGCGCTGACCGACGACGTCGATCGCCTGGGGTTGCTGGGGCGCGGTGCGCTCGCCGCACTCGCGGCGAGCAACTGGGACGTCCTGGGCTCGACCGTCGACCAGGGCACCGTGCTGGTGCACGCGATCCGCGATCGGAGTGACGCGCTACGAGCCCGGCTGCTCGCCCTGCCCGGCCTGGGTCGGACGGCCGCCCTCCGCCTGTCGCAGGACAGCCTCGATCGCCAGCAGCGGCTGGTCGATGCGCTGGACGCCACCGACGGCCTGACCACCGCCTGGGCCAGGCTGGGTGCCGGGGGCATCGGCGCCTCGCAGCTGTCGTCGCTCCTCGCGCAGCACGACCAGCTCATCACCGATGCCATCGATGCCGGGCTGAAGCGGAGGACGAAGGAGACGCTGTCGAAGATCGACCAGGCGACGGCGACGTTGGACCAGGCGGACGCGCTGCGTGACCGCCTCGCCAACAGCGTCGATGTCTCGGAGCTGAACGAATGGCTCCGCCGGAACCGCAACTACGACGTCGCCCTGCGGCGGCTCTACGTCGCCTCGGCGGCGTCGCCGACCCGCGTCACCCCCGAGCTCCGAGCCGCCAGCGCCGCCGAGAAAGCCGCCCGCCTGGAGCTTCCGGCCGACACGAGCGGGCTCGTCATCATCATGGCCGAGATCGGTCGCGGCGGACTCAACCAGGCGGTGCTCGCCATCGAGGAGGCGCGCGGCGCGCTCTCGGCGGTCCTCGACGCCGAAGCGGCCGCGAGCGGTCCGGCAACCCCGCCGGCGGTGCCCTGAGGCAACCGTTCCCGCGGGTACACTCGCCGCACCACACGGGATCCAGGACCGTGCCGTTCCCACGGCGCCTTGAGGAGTAGTCACGCGTGCAACTTCGCGTCGTCACCGATCAGCCCTGGGACGTCAAGGCCGACGTCCTCGCCATTCCCGTCCTTGGCGAGCCCACTTTCGAGGGAGCCGAAGGCGAGCTCGACCGCCGAAGCGGGGGTGAGCTCAAGGCCCTGGCGGCGTTCGGCGAGCTGACCGGGAAGCGCTACTCGACGGCGCTGGCGGCCGCGGGAAACCTGCCCGCCGGGCGACTGTTGGTCGTGGGTGCCGGCGAGGCCGACAAGCTGGACCGCGAGATCGTCTTTCGGATCGCCGCCTCGATCGAGCGGCGACTGGGCGGTCGGACCGTGGCCAGCCTCGCGATCTGGCTCAGCCCGCTGGTCGACGCGCTCAGGGACGGCGAGCCGAACATCGTCGCCGAGCTCGTGGCCCGCGGCGTCGTCCAGGGCAGCTACGAGCCGCAGTCGATCTACCGCGCGACCGTCGAGGGCGCCCCGCCGACCATCGACGAGCTGATCCTCGTCGCGCCCGACGGCGACAGGGCTCAGCTGCAGAAGGCCGCCGAGCGGGGTGTCGTCATCGGCGAGGGCGCGAACATGGCCCGAACGCTGTCCAACCGCGCCTCGAACGACGTCAGCCCGGAGGTCCTCGCCGACGAGGCCTACACGCTCGCCCGCAAGCATCGGTTGTGGATCGACGTCATCGGCCCGGATCGCGCCACCGAGATGGGCATGGGCATGTTCATGGCCGTCGGCCGGGGCAGCGACAACCCGCCGCGGATGATCGTCATGCGGTCCGGCGGGGAAGGGGAGCGGGACGCGCTCGACCGCCACGTCGCCATGGTCGGCAAGGGCGTCTGCTTCGATTCCGGCGGCATCTCGATCAAGCCATCCGAGCGGATGGAAGAGATGAAGATGGACAAGACCGGCGCCTGCACGGTCATCGCCGCGATCAGCACGGTCGCCCGGTTGGCGCCGGGGACCCCGCTGCTCGCCGTCGCGCCCGCCGTCGAGAACATGCCCGGGCCGCATTCGACCCGACCGGGCGACGTCGTCAAGGCGCTCAACGGGAAGATGGTCGACATCACCAACACCGACGCCGAAGGACGGCTGATCCTGGGCGACGCGATGACCTACGCCGAGCGGCTGGGCGCGACCCACCTTGTCGACGTCGCGACGCTGACCGGCGCGGTGGCGCGCGCCCTGGGCGACCAGGTCAGCGGCGCCTTCGGCCAGGAACAGGCGTGGTACGACGCCGTCGCCGCCGCGGGCTCGCGTGCCGGCGAGCGGTACTGGCAGATCCCGCTGGTCGACGACTACGTGGCGGACATGGAGAGCTGGTACGGCGACCTGCAGAACTCCGGCAGCGCCGAGGGCTCGCTGGTCAAGAGCGGCCTCTTCCTGCGCGAGTTCGTCACCCGGCCGTGGGTCCACCTCGACATCGCCGGTACGGCCTACTTCCGCAAGGCGATGCCGTATGCGCCTCGCGGCGCGACGGGCGTCGCCCACGCCACGCTCGTCGAGCTCGCCCTGGCCGGGGCGCGCTGACCTGATCCCGCTGACCCTGACGCCGCTCGGCATCGTCCTCGCGATCGCGGGGCTCCTGCTGGGCCTCGCCGCCGATCGTCTCGCCACGCGCTGGCCAGAACACGACGAGGAGCACCGTGGCGGGCGGCCGATGGGCTGGCGGACGGTCGTCACGGCCGTCCTGGGCGCCATCGCGCTGGGCCTCCTGCCGCAGCGCTTCGCCGGCGACCCGCTGGCCATCGCGCTCTTCGGCGCCTGGTTCGCCGTCCTCGTCGTGGGCCTTGCCACCGACCTCGACCAGCGGCTCCTGCCCGACGTTCTCATGTTGCCGGTCATCCCGATCGCCCTTGTCTTCGCCGTCAGCGGCCGCAACCCGCTGGTCGGCGGCGAGATCCTGCCCGCGGTCCTCGCGGCTATCGTCATCCCGCTGGCCCTCTACCTGCCATCGCTCCCGTTCGGGGCCGGCGCGTTCGGGATCGGCGACGTCAAGCTGCTGCTGGGGTCAGGGCTGATGGTCGGCTTCGTCCGGGCCTTCGCCGGTTTGCTGTTCGGGCTGCTCGTGTCCGGGCTGGTGCTCGGGGCGCTGCTGGTGAGCCGGCGGATCGGCCGGCGGAGCTACGTGCCGTTCGGGCCTTTCCTGATCATCGGCCTGTTCTGGGCGGTCCTGCTCAAGCCCTGACACACGGGCGGCAGTCGTTACTCGCCTTCGCGGGCTCGTTTCGTAGGCGGTCGCGGGTACATCGGGTGGGTTACAACCGGTACTCATTGGGGATGCAAGTTCGCGGACTCGCCCGGTAAGTTCCACCCGCGGCTGGTATGTTGATGGCCGAGCCGGTCTCGTTCCGGGGGCACGTGCCCGCGTCCGGACCGCGAGTTCACCGGCGGGCGTAGCCGTAGCAGTCAGACGCGTCGCGCTCACGACCGACGCCAAGAGCCACGGAGTTTGCTCGCACGATGACGATCTCTTGCTGATGCGATTCGGGCTGCCGAACCGTCAGGTCCCCCTCTCTCCGTCGCCCCGCCGCCGCAGCCGTCGATTCCTCCTGCTCCTGGTGCTCGTTCCGTTGCTGAGCGGCGCATTCGCTGCGCCCAGCGGCCGGGTGGCCGGCGACGAGCTGTCCGACGCCGTCGCCAAGCAGAAGGCGCTCGAGAAGCAGGTCGCCAACCAGAAGAGCCAGATCGCCGAGCTGAGCGCCCTGCAGAGTCAGGTCGCCGGCGAGATCGCTCAAACGGCCCGGGCGCTGGCCGGCGTCAACGCCGATCTCGGCGCGGTGCGCGCCCAGATCGGGTCGATGGTCAAGCAGGTCACGTCGGTCAAGGCCAAGTACGACGCCCTGGTCGCCCAGCTCGCGGCACTCGACGCTCAGCTCGCCAAAGTCGAGGCCGACGAGGCGACCAAGCGCCAGCAGCTCGGCGACCGCCGGGCCCTCCTCGCCGATCGGCTCCGCAGCGCCTACGACACCGACCGGACGTCGCTCCTCGAGACGTTCCTGTCCGGCGCGTCCTTCACCGACGTCCTGACCCAGGTCAGCTACTACCTCGACGTCAGCGAGCAGGACAAGGCGTTGGCCGAGCAGATCATGAACGACCAGGAGACGCTCGCCTCGCTCCACCAGACGGTCGTCGAGACCCGTGCCAACACCGACGACCTGCGCAAGCAGACCGCCGTCGAGAAGCGGGCCCTCGATGCCCAGCTCAAGTCCCTCAAGCAGGCCCAGGCGGCGCTCCATCAACTGGAGGTCCGAACCGCCCGCATCCTGGCCGCGCAGAGGGCCGCCTACGCCCGGGCGGCGATGAACAAGTCGGCCCTGCGCAAGTCGCTCGCGGCAGCGGCCACGGCCCAGCGGGCGCTCGCCCGCAAGATCGACGCGATCGTCCGCGACCAGGCGTCGCACGGCCGAATCCCGTCGGAGTACAACGGCACGCTGGGCTGGCCGATGGGCGGGACCGTCAGCCAGAACTTCGGCTGCACGGGGATGTTGTGGGAGCCCCCGCTGGGCAGCTGCGCGCACTTCCACCAGGGCATCGATATCGTCGCCGCGTACGGGACGGCGGTCCGCGCCTCGGGCGCCGGTCGCGTCGCCTATGTCGGCTGGAACTGGGCCGACGGCGCGGATCCCGCCTGGATCGTCATCATCGCCCACTCCGGCAGCCTCGAGACGTGGTACGCCCACATGCAGCCGCGCTACCCGGTCAGCCAGGGGCAATGGGTGAACGCGGGACAGGTCATCGGCTACGAGGGCAACACCGGCCACTCGACGGGCGCCCACCTCCACTGGGCCGTCCGCCGCGACGGCATCTTCGTCAACCCCAGGCTCTATCTCTAGGACCGGCGGGGGATCGGACCGGTTTGAGGGCGGCCCGACGATCGTGGGCCGGCTCGGAGGCTCATGTTCGGTGCGTGCTAGCATCGACCGCGGCGGCACACGATCACGGCGAAGGGGCGAGCCCGTGAAGCGGACGATGGCGGTCATCCTGGCCGGAGGAGAAGGTGAACGCCTGTCGATCCTGTCGTCGGTGCGCGCCAAGCCCGCGGTGCCGTTCGGCGGCAAGTACCGGATCATCGACTTCACCCTGTCGAACTGCGTCAACTCGGACATCGACAACGTCGTCGTCCTGACCCAGTACAACCCCCGCTCGCTCAACGACCACATCGGGCTGGGCCGGCCGTGGGACCTGGATCGCAACCGTGGCGGGGTCAAGCTGCTCCAGCCGTACATCGCCCGGGGCCGGGTGGCCGAGTGGTACCGCGGGACCGCCGACGCGGTCCTCCAGAACTTCAACGTCATCGAGCACGACCCGGCGGACACCATCCTCGTCCTCGCCGGCGACCACATCTACAAGATGGATTACCAACCGTTCGTGACGGCCCACCGGCGCCACCGCGCCGACGTGACCATCGCCGTCCGGCGCGTCCCGCTGGCCGAAGCCACCCGGATGGGCATCCTCGCCCTCGACGACTCGCTGCGGGTCACCGAGTGGCAGGAGAAGCCGAAACAGCCGAAGAGCGACCTCGCCTCGATGGGCGTCTACGTCTTCTCGAAGCAGGCCCTCCGCCGCTGGCTGTCCGAGGACCGGTTCGATTTCGGCGGCCACGTCATCCCGGCCATGCTCGACGGCGGCGCCCGGGTCTTCGGCTACCGCTTCGACGGCTACTGGCAGGACGTCGGCACGATCCAATCGTTCTGGGAGGCCAACATGGCGCTCCTGGCCGACCAGCCCGAGCTCGACCTCTACGACAAGGAGTGGCTGATCTACACGAGGTCCGAGGAGCGGGCACCGGCCAAGATCGGCCCGACCGCGCAGGTCCACCGCAGCCTCGTGTCGCACGGCTGCCTGATCAACGGCACGGTCGTCAACTCCGTTCTGTCGCCTGGCGTGCGGGTGGACGTCGGTGCGGTCGTCCGCGACTCGATCGTCATGTTCGACTCGGTCATCCGGTCCGGGGCGGTCGTCGACCGGGCGATCCTCGACAAGGAGGTCGTCGTGGGGCAGGGCGCCATCGTCGGCGACGGGCCCGACCTCGACACGCCGAACCAGGAGGAGCCGGGTCGCCTGTACACCGGCATCAGCGTGGTCGGCAAGCGGTCCGTCATCCCGCGCGGCGCCCGGATCGGGCGCAACGTGCGAATCGGCGGCGACGTGCGGACGACCGACTTCGTCAGCCGCGTCGTCCGAACGGGCGCGTCCGTCGATCGACTCCCCGAGCAGCAGCGGGCATCGAAGCGGGGGAGGGTCGCGGCGGCCAGCGCCGTGGCCGACCTGGGCGCCGTGGCCGACCTGGGCGCCGGCGCGGCCGGAGGCGCGCGGCCCGCCTGAGTCGGGGACGGCGAGCGGTCGCTCCGCGCGGGCTCCCGACGCGATCCCGCTAGACTCCCCGCCATGTCTTCTCCGCAGGCGGCGACGGCGGGCCTGCGCCCGGCCGACGTCGAGCGCTGGCTGCGCGAGCTCGGGCTCGAGCCGCTCGAGCGCGCCGATCGCGACGGCGTCGCGTCGTGGGACCTGGAGCTGGACGGGCGCCGGCGCTTCGGCCTCCGGGTGACCGTCATCCTCGACCCGACGCTGGGCCTGGTCTGCTGGGCCCACTACGCCCCGCCGATCTCGGACCTGTTCCGCCGCTCGTATCGCAAGCTGCTGCGCTGGAACGACGAGTACCCGTTCGTGAAGTTCTCGGTGGCGGAGGACGAGCGCCCGATTCTCAGCGCCGAGCTGCCGCGGGACGCCGCCAACGCCGAGGAGCTTGGACTGGCACTGGCGCGCCTGCTCGCGGTCAGCGACCGGCTGCTCGACGAATCCGCCGACTGGCTGTGGCTGGGCGGCCAGCGGCCGGCGGGCTACGGCGCGGGGCCGCCGCGCAACGAGGCCCTGCTGGCTCGCTACGAGACCCGGCTCACGGAGCTGATCGGATCGTGAGACTCGGCCGGCAACGACCGGTGGTCGGCGCCGTTCTCGGCGTCCTGCTCGCCTCCGGTTTGGTGGCCGCGCCGCCGCTCGCCCGCGAGGTCCGCGCGGCGACCCCGGACCTGACGCTCGTGGGCGACGCGCGGTACGACGTGCAGCCGCAAGACCACCGTGTCCGGGCGACCGTCGATCTCGTCGCGACGAACCATCTCAAGGACAGCGCGACGAAGCGCTACTACTACGACCGCACCTTCCTCCAGCTGCAGCCGGGTACGACGGGCTTCCGCCTGACCTCGCCAACCGGCTCGCCGTCCGTCCGCGTGACGAAGACGACGAAGGACAACACGATCGTCCAGCTGACCTTCGGGCAGCGAATCTTCTCCGGCAGGAGCGCCTCATTCCAGCTCCGCTTCGACCTGCCGGATCCGGGCGGACGGCCGGCCCGCGACGTGCGGGTGGGGCCGTCGCTCGTGTCGTTCCCGGCCTGGGGATTCGGATCGGCGTCGACGCCTGGCGGCAGCGTCAGCGTCGCCTTCCCGCCGGGCTACACGATCCAGGTCTTCGGCGGGCAGTTCCCGCCGCCGCTGAGCGGCCCGGGCGGCGTCGTGACCTACGCCTCTGGCCCGCTGGCCGACCCGGCCCGGTTCTCGGCCTATTTCGTGGCCGACCGGCCGTCGTCGTACGCCGAATCGACGACCTCGCTGAAGGTCGCCGGCACGGACGTCGTCCTGACGATCCGATCGTGGCCCGACGATCCCGCCTGGGGCAGGCGCGTCACTGCGCTGTTCGAACAGGGATTGCCGGTTCTCGCCGAGCTCGTCGGGTTGCCGTGGACGAGGACGGGCGCGGTCGTCGTGCAGGAGGCAGTCAGCCGAGCGACCGGCGGCTACGCCGGCCTGTTCGACCCGTCGGCCGGGCGGATCGAGGTCGCCTACTACGCCGATTCGTTCGTCATCCTCCACGAGGCGTCGCACTCGTGGTTCAACGGCGCCTTGCTGGCCGATCGCTGGGCGAACGAGGCGTTCGCCTCGTACTACGCCGTGGCGGCCGCGGCCACGCTCCGCGAGCCGGCCATTGGCGATCCACTGACGCCCGAGCTCAACAAGGCACGGATCCCGCTCAACGCCTGGGGTGCGTTGGGCGCCGGGACGCAGGCCACGGAGGATTACGCCTACGCCGCATCCCTGGCGCTCGCCACCGAGATCGGCAAGCGCGCCGGCCCGGACGGGCTGCGGCGAGTCTGGACCGCGGCGGCGGCGCGGGTAGGGGCCTACCAGCCCGCCGGCCTGGATGCGGCCGGGGGTCCCGTGGAGCGGGTCGACGCCGCGCCGGACTGGCGCGGCCTGCTCGACCTGCTGGAGGACCAGACCGGCGCGCGGTTCGACGACCTGTGGCGCGTGTGGGTGATCCGCGACGCAGAGGCGCCGCTCCTCGACGCGCGCGCGACGGCGCGGCAGGCCTACGCGAAGCTCGTCGCCGACGCCGGCACGTGGCGTCTTCCCGGCTCGATCCGGGCCGCGCTCCGCGCCTGGCAGTTCGACCAGGCCGCGCAGCTCATGACCGGCGCACGGGCCGTGCTGGCCAGGCGCAACGAGGTCGATCGCGCCGCCCGCCTCGCGGGCCTGCAGCTGCCCAACCGGCTCGAGGCGGCGTTCGAGTCGACCGACGGCGTCACGGCAGGCAAGGACGAGGCCGATGCGGAGCTCGCCACGATCGAGGTCCTTGTCGCCGCGCGCGACGCCCGGCCGGTCAGCCCTGGCCCGCTCGAGCAGCTGGGCCTGCTGGGCCAGTCGCAGGATGAGCAGCTCGCCGCGGCCCGCGCGGCGTTCGCCAGGGGCGACCTGCTGGCCGCGGCCCGCGGCGCGACGGCGGTCCATTCGGCCTGGTCCGGCGCGGCGGATGCCGGTCTCAACAGGATCCTCGCCGTCGTCGCCGTCGTGCTGCTGATCGTCCTGGCCGGCGTCGTCGTGGCGTCCTCGCGGCGGGAGCGCCGCCGTCGCGCCGGCCTCGAGCGTCGCGGCGCGGGCCTCTAGCGGGAGGGCCGGGAATCGTGCGCTACACTCCGCGCCACTCCGGGACGCCCGCCCCGCTGGGCGCCCGACCCGTGCCCGCGACGCCCGTCGGCGTGGGCCACGACAGGAGAGGATCGATCGTGAAGCCCGCACCCGCGCCGCGGCCGGCTTGATGGGCCTCCAGCGGACGCGTCCCTCGGCGGAGATCCTGTCCGGCGAGTCGGCGGACGTCTATTTCGCCCGTGCCGAGAGCATCCTCGAGCGGGAGGGCCTCGACCCGCTCGTCACGATGGAGGTCTTCGGCCGCGAGGAGGCGGTGCTCTGCGGCATCGACGAGGCGAAGAATCTGCTTGGCCATGTCCTTGCCGCGGCGGACCCGACCGAAACCTCCGTCGAGGCGCTCGATGACGGGGTCCGGGTCGAGCGGAAAGAGGTCGTCCTCCGGATCCGGGCACGCTACCGGGCATTCGGCCTGTACGAGACGGCGTTCCTGGGGATGCTCGCCCAGTCGACCGGCTGGGCGACGGCGGCCCGCGAGGTCGTCGACGCGGCCGCGCCCCAGCCCGTCGTGTCGTTCGGCGCCCGTCACGTCCACCCGGACATCGTCGACGTCCTCGACTACGCGGCGATCGTGGGCGGCTGCGTCGGAGCCTCCACCCCGGCCGGGGCGCGCCTCGCCGGCCTGAGCCCGACCGGCACGATGCCGCATTCGCTCGTGCTCATCTTCGGCGACACCGTGAAGGCCGCCGAGGCCTTCGACCGCGACCTCCCCGCCGACGTCCCGCGGATCGTCCTGATCGACACGTTCAAGGACGAGGCGGAGGAGGCGCTGCGCGTCGCTCACGCGCTGGGCGACCGGCTCTACGGGATCCGCCTCGACACGCCGGCCGAACGTGGGCGGGTCACCGCCGACCTCGTCCACGAGATCCGGGCGCGGCTGGACCAGGCGGGTTACCGGCACGTCAAGATCGTCGTCTCGGGTGGCTTGAACCCGGACCGCATCCGCACCTTCCGGGAGTCGGGTGCGCCGGTCGACTCGTTCGCGGTCGGGTCGTACATCAGCGGTGCGTCGCCGATCGACTTCACCGGCGACATCAAGGAGATCGACGGGCGGCCGATCGCCAAGCGCGGCCGGATCCCGGGCCTGACGGAGTCGCCCCGCCTCAAGAAGGTGGACCTGTCCGCCTGGCGGTAGAGGCTCGCTGCGCCGGGTGGTGCGTCCCTCATGCGCATCGCAGGCATCTACTCACGTGTTGCGCATACGCTACGGGGCCCGGGTCGGGCGTATCGTCCGCGGCGTGTCTGGACGGTCCGTGCGACGATTCGGACATGGATCCCGAGATGGAGCGCGACCCCGCTGCGGACGGCGACGACGTCGAGGACGTCGGGCACGAGAGCGTCTACGCGCTGCTCCAGCGGGGCCACAGGCTGATGCGAAGCCGGCACCACGCCCAGGCGGCGATCGTCCTCGAGCGGGCGGCTCGCGCCGAGCCCGGCAAGGGCTCGATCCTCGAGGCGCTGGGCCGCGCCTTCTACAACAGCGGGCAGCACGATCGCTCGCGTGAGACGTTCGAGGCCCTGCTCCAGATCGACCCCTCGGCGCACTACGCGCACTTCGCGCTGGGGCAGAGCCTCAAGCAGCTCCGCCGAACCCGTGAGGCCCGAACCCACCTCCGCCTGGCAGTCGCCCTGAGCCCCGGCTCACGGCTTTATCGCGCCGCCCTCGACCGGCTTGGTGGAGCCGCCACGCCCAGGGAGGCGTCGCCCGAGCCCGCCCCCGACTGACCCGCTCGGATGTTCGGTCAGCGCCGATCGATGAGGTGACCATCCGGTGAGAAGCCGGCCGCCAGCAGCAGGCGCCGCAGGTGGCTCAGCGCCTCCACCCGGAACGCGGACAGCGGCACGAACAGGCTGGCGCCGACGCCGGTGTCAAAGAACAGGAAGCCGTCGACCTCGCGGACGCGGCGGAATGCGGCCCACGGGTAGACGCCGCTGCCGAACGGGCTGTCGTAGCGGAGTCCCACGTCGTCCGCGGCGATCGAGGACGTCCCGCCGAGCAGCTCGGGTCGCCGCCGCAGCCGGAACCAGACGAACGGCACGCTGACGACGCCGAACAGCCCGGCCAGTCCGACGACGAGCACCGGCAAGGCCAGCAGGACGTTGCCGCCGAGAAGGGTCACGACGCCGGCCCCCAGGATGAAGATGGCCCACGCCATGAAGCCGCGCGATGCTCGCGACAGGGCCATGTTGGCGGCCAGGATGTCGCTCAGGCCGAGGACGAACTCCGCCTCGACGATCCGGCGATCGCCGGGCGCGGCGGTCGCCGACTGAGCGCCGGGCGCCCCTGACAGCTGGGCCAGCCAGAGCAGGCCGACGAGCGACTTCGCGTCTCGCAGCTCCCCGCGCTCGGCGGCAGCGATCGCCTCGGCGCGCGGCACTCGAACGAGCTCCAGGTGCTCGTCCTCGTCGGGACCCAGCCGATCCCCGTGGGCCGGCACGAGGTCCGTGGCGACGTAGAGGTGCATAAATTCCGAGGCGAAGCCGGGCGCGCTCCAGAAGCCCGCCACGCGTTTCCATGACCGGGCCCGATAGCCCGTCTCCTCCTCGAGCTCCCGCGCGGCCGCCGCGTCCGGATCCTCCACCCGGCCCGTGGCCCGATCCACGTCGAGTGTCCCTGCCGGGATCTCGAGCAGCGCCTCGCCGGTGGCGATGCGGAACTGGCGAACGAGCAGGACGCGATCCTCCTGGTCGATCGCGACGATCGCGACGGCACCCGGGTGACCGACGATGTCGCGCGTCGAGCGCGTGCCATCGGCACGCTCGATCGTGTCGATCCGGAACTCGAGGTAGCGGCCGCGATGGAGGACCTCCCGGGCGACGACGCGCTCGGTCAGGTCGTCGGCGGCCTGCTTCGGCGGCCCGGAATCGTCGAGGGGCCGGCTCGGCGCCAGCCCCTCGTCTCGCTCGGTTCTGGGGAAGGTCACGACGCCGCGACGGCTGCCGTCTCGCGCGACGTGAGCGTCAGGCCGGTGTCGGCGTCGAAGAGATGGAGCTTGTCGAGCGGGATCCGGAAGTCGATCACGTCGCCCGGCCGGACGCGATGCTCGGACGAGACGATCGCCACCAGGTCGCGTCCACCGGCTCGAACGTGGATCAGCTCCTCGTTGCCCAGGTACTCGACGACGTCCGCCGTGGCGCGCAGGGCGACCGAGTTGGCGTCGGCCTCGCCGATCTCCAGGTGCTCCGGCCGGAAGCCGGCCACGAGCTTGCGGCCGGTCGTTGGCCCGACGGCCTCGCGGAACCGCGGCGGCAGCGGGATCTTGAGCGACCCGGCGTCGTCGGCGAGCGACGACTTGCCGTTCGAGCCGCTCATCGTCACCTCGACGAAGTTCATCGCCGGGCTGCCGATGAAGCCGGCCACGAAACGGTTGATCGGGTGGTCGTACAGCTGCTGGGGCGTCCCGACCTGCTGGAGCAGGCCGTCGTTCATGACGGCGATCCGGGTGCCCATCGTCATCGCCTCGACCTGGTCGTGGGTGACGTAGACCATCGTCGTCTTGAGGCGCTGGTGGAGTCGGGCGATCTCCGCCCGGGTCTGAACGCGCAGCTTGGCGTCGAGGTTCGACAGTGGCTCGTCCATGAGGAACACGGCCGGCTCGCGGACGATGGCCCGCCCGAGCGCGACCCGCTGCCGCTGCCCGCCGGACAGCTCCTTCGGCTTGCGGGTGAGGAGCTTCTGGAGCTGGATGGTGTCGGCCGCCGCCTTGACCCGGCGGTCGATGTCGGCCTTGGGGACCTTGCGGAGCTTCAGGCCGAAGGCGAGGTTGTCGTAGACCGACATGTGCGGGTAGAGCGCATAGCTCTGGAAGACCATCGCGATGTCGCGATCCTTGGGCGGCACGTCGTTGACGACGCGATCGCCGATCTTCAGCGTGCCGGAAGTGATCTCCTCGAGTCCGGCGATCATCCGCAGGCTCGTCGTTTTTCCGCAGCCCGACGGACCGACCAGGACCATGAACTCGCCGTCGCCGATCTCGAGATCGAGATCGTTCACAGCCATGACGTCACCGTAGCGCTTGGTGACGTGGTCGAACGTGACTGTCGCCATGACAGCTCCTCCAGACTGGCCGGGTCATCGCGGGCTCATGCGTTCGGCCGCAGGTGGCTTGGCCGCCCAGGGGGTGGCTTGGCCGCCCACGGACTCGAACGAGCCCCGTACGAGGTGCCGGCTCAGGTCCGGCCATCCTAAAGGCGCGAGTGGCCGGCGGCAACCCAGGAACGACTTCGGTCCAGCCAGGCCACTCGTTGCCGCCAGGACATCGAATCCGGGGAATGAGGCCGTCAGCCCGGGGTCGACACGCTCGGGGGGGGTTGCTGCGTGGCCGATTCAGGCGTTTTCGTTGCGCCCCTGGCAACGCGCGGAAGAACGGGCCGGCTCAACGTCCCGCTACCCAGAGGATTCCGTCGCCGGGCCAGGGCCCTTCGCTGGATGCGAGTGCGCGGGACAGCGCGCTGGGTGGCGCCGGGAAAGCGGCCCGAATGGACTCGGGATGCGTTCGAACGAGGGCCTGATGACGGCGGGTCGGTGGAAGTGCCAGGACGACATGGACGTGCCGACGACCCGGCGGATCCTCAAAAGCGTCCCGCTTTGCGTGCAGCTCCCTGACGATTTCCTCGAGGCGCCTGAGCCTCGTTTCGACCTCCACCAGTACCACGTCTCCAGCGCGCTCGAGTCGGACGTCTACCGAGCGCCGTCCAGGTCCGGGTACCGGAGCTTCCACGGTCGCTCGCCAAGTTCGGTGGCGCGAAGCGACAAGCCGCTCGACGATCCGAGCGTGGGCGGCATCGAACAGCATTGGCGTTCGCTCGGGATAGAGGTGGAGCCGGAAGTCGGCGCCGAGGCAGGCGCAGGCCCGGGCTCGAGTGGTGAGGCCGATGCCCCGATCGCCTCGCTCGAGCCGGCAGATGACCGATCGATTGACCCCGATAGCCCGGGCGATGGCCGCTTGCGTCACGCCTACCCGAAGGCGAAGCTCGCGGAAGTCGTCCGAGAAGCGCCGAGCCGTCCACCGCAGCTCCCGATCACCGGTCCGAATGGCTTCTTGCCGGAGCGGCACGTGCATTCCCTTCGAGCTGGCGGGCCGGTGTTGTCGATAGCTCAACAGATCGGCCTTATCGGGCCCTCTACTAGCGTTGCTCAGGCTCCAGGGGATCGGGCAGTCCGACAGATTCGCCGGGTTCGTTGTCCTCCCGACAACAACAAAGCAGCGGATCACCTCGGGGGGACCCGGCCGGAGAGCTGACGCGTCAGATGGTCACGCCGGACTGCGCGATGAGCGTCCTGGCCGCGTCGATCGGGATGGCGAAGTTGAGGCCGTCGGCCTGGGTGGAGCCGGCCGTCGCGATGCCGATCACCTTGCCCGCGCGGTCGACGATCGGGCCGCCGCTGTTGCCGGGGTTGATCGCCGCGTCGGTCTGGAGCAGGCCGCTCAGCGTCGTCCCGGTTCGCGAGCCGGCGTCGTTGACGGTGATCGTCCGGTTCGTGGCCGAGATGATGCCCTCGGTGACGGTGCCGGTGAACGTGCCGAGCGGGCTGCCGATGGCCAGGACGACCTCGCCGACCTGGATCGACGAGGAGTCGCCGAGCGTGGCCGGGGTGAGGCCCGTCGCGTCGGCCTTGATGACCGCGAGATCGTGCTGCGGGTCGGTCTTGACGACCGTCGCGGCGACGGTCTGGCCATCCGCGAGCTGAACGCTCAACGACGTGCTGTTCTCGACCACGTGGTTGTTGGTGAGGATCGAGCCGTCGGCGGTCAGGACGATCCCGGACCCGACGCCGCCCGTCGTGCCGCCGGAGCCACCGAACCGACCGACGGCGGCCGACTGGGTCGTGATCGTGACGACCGAGGGAAGGGCGGCCGCGGCGACGGTGGAGGCATCGGTCGGGTTCGAGTCGACGGTCGCGGCGGTCAGGCTGGTGGTCGTGGCCGGCACGGCAGTCGAGGTGGTCACGGGCGAAGCCTGGTGGAGCGCGAGCTCGACGAGGCCGAAGGTGGACGCCGAGGCCAGGACGGCCGACAGCACCGCGGCGGCGAGGACATGTCGGACGCCGGGCGTTCGGCGGGCTGGCGCTATTGTCTGGGTTGTCTCGGTCGGGGTGGCTGAATCGAACGTCATGGTGCGTGCCTCAACGGGGTCGTTGGTCGTTTCGCCGAGTTTCCGGGGGCAACCCTTTCGGTTCGGTTACCTCGCTCGTAACAAAGCCGAAAGCCGCGTCTGCGACACTCACCCGTGATGCGGATCCTTGTCGCCGAGGACGATCTCGGGTTGCGCGAGGTCCTCGTCCTCGGGCTCGAGGACCAGGGCTACTACGTCGACGCGGTGGACCGCGGCGACGACGCCATCGACCAGCTGAAGTTCTACGAGTACGACGTGGCGATCGTCGACTGGCGGATGCCGGGGGCCGAAGGGATCGACGTCGTCCGCTGGGCGCGCCGCCACAACCGACCGACCGCGCTGCTCATGCTCACGGCCCGCGACACGCCGGCCGACCGGATCAGCGGCCTCGACGGCGGCGCCGACGACTACCTGGTCAAGCCGTTCGACTTCGGGGAGCTGCTGGCCCGGATCCGCGCCCTCCAGCGCCGCCCGCGTGGCGTCGACGCGCCGGTCCTGCAGCGTGGGCGGCTGGCGCTCGATCCCGTCCGCAACGAGGTCGCCGTCGACGGCCGGCCGCTCGCCTTGACGACGACCGAGTACCACATCCTCGAGCTCCTCATGCGCCGCTCGCCGGCCGTTGTCGATCGCAAGGCCATCGCGGAGCATGCCTGGCGCGACGAGACCGACCCACTCGGGACGAACGCGATCGACGTCCACCTCAGTCGCCTGCGGGGGAAGCTGCCGGGCGCCGGCGTCCGGATCGTCACGGTTCGCGGCGCCGGCTACCGGCTCGAGGAGGGCTAGGCCGCTCGCGTCGCGGGCCGTCCGCCGCCTCAGGCGTGGCGGAAGAAGACCTGGAACTCCATCGTGCCCCGGTCGGCGATCGACAGGATGGCGAACGAGTTCGGCTTGGGGATGCCGTAGTCGGCGAAGACGATCGGCAGGGAGCCCGTCACCACGACGACGTCGCCGGAGCGCTTGGCGGTGACCGCGATGTCGACGTCCCTGCCCTGGCCGTGGAGCGTCAATTGGCCGTGCGCGGTGGCGGTCACCGCCTGGCCGTCGCCGGGGACGGACCCGAGGTCGATCGGCGACGTCAGGGTGAAGGTCGCGGTCGGGAACTGCGCCGTCTGGAGCCCCTGACGGCGCAGCTGACCGTCGCGCCGATTGTCGTCGCTGCGGAGCGTCGTGAGATCGGCGGTGATGGTCGCGGCCGTGATCTTCGAGCCCTGCAGCGTGAGTGAGCCGCTGACGTCCGGGGTGCGCCCGACCGCGGTGTTGGCGCCGATCGACGCGAGCTGCTCCTGGACGCGATAGCCAACGAAGGAGCCGCTGAAGTCGGCGAAGGAGCCGATCGTCGTGTCGACGTTCCAGGTCCCGTCAAGGCTGCCGGTCGCCGTGCCGGAGCCGGACGAGGACGAGGACCCGGACGCGGAAGCGGACGACGAGGCCCCCGCCGCCGCCGAGGAGGATGGCAGCGGCGGGAAGCTCGGATCCCCAACGGCCGCCGGTCCCGACGGCTGGAGGAACAGGTACCACAGGCCGTACCCGCCGGCGACCAGGATGGCCAGGACGACCAGCCCGCCGACGATCGCGAGCGGTCGGCTGGGACGGCGTGGGCCGGTGTGTGGTTGGGTCATGAGGTCCCTCCGGAAGGTTTGAGGCGAGTGTCGAGCCGTCGGCCTTTCGGGCTCGTTACGTCAGCTCAGGCCTTGCTCGACGGGAGACTCGTCGACCCGGATCGCGGAGCTCGACGGCCGCGTGTCGCCGAAGGCACCCGGCCAGCTGACCGACATGCTGGCACCGCCGGACGGCGATTCGCCGATTCGCCAGCGCCCATTCGTGGCGCGGACGATCGCATCGGCGATGGCGAGGCCCAGACCGGCCCCACCTCCAGCGTCGGTGCCGCGGTGGAAGCGGTCGAAGATCCTGGGCCGCTGGGCGACCGGGATGCCGGGCCCCGAATCGTCGACCGTGACGCGGACCCGGGCCGCGTCCGCATCCACCCCGACCGCCACGCTGCCGCCTTCGGGCGCGTACTTGCAGGCGTTGTCGAGCAGGACACCGAGCAATCGGTCGAGCCAGTCGCCGGGAGCCCGGATGACCGTGGGGCCCGGCTCGACCCGGACCGTCAGCGACAGGTGCCGCGCCTCGGCCACGATGGCGAAGCGGTCGGCGGTCCCCTCGGCGATGACGCCGAGATCGATGGGTTCGGATGCGGGCCGCGCCTGCGTGGCGTCGAACCGGGCGAGCCACAACAGGTCCTCGACGAGCCGGCGCATTCGGCGGCTCTCGGCGTCGACCCGCTCGAACGCGCGCCGGTACCACGCCTCGTCCCGCGGCTGGGCAAGGGCCAGCGAGGTGTTGGCCTCGATCACCGCAAGCGGCGTCCGGAGCTCGTGCGACGCATCGGCAGTGAACTCCAGCTGTCGTTGCCGGGCGAGCTCGATGGGTGCCGCCACCCGGCGCCCGATCACGACCGCGCCGACGAAGACGACGATCAGCAGGATCGGGCCAAGGATCGCCTCAGCGCGGAGAAGCGTGGACTGTGCCTCGCTCACCTGGTCCAGGGTCTGGCCAAAGATCACCTGGTAACCCTGGATCGTGGTTCCGACCGCACGGACCTGGGTGCCACCGACGGTGATGGTCCGCGGCGAGGTGACCGACTTCGCTGAGTCGGGCAGCGTTGCCCCGGCGGTGTTGGAGTGGACCGTGCCGTCGGCGTCGACGAGCCACAGGAGGAGTGGTGGTCCGAACGGTCGATCGCCAGGAGGTCCATGGACTTCGCTGCTCCCGGTGACGGGACCGCCCGCTCGGCGAACCGTCTCCGCGAGCGCGCCTGTGAGCCGCGTGTCGATCTGCGAGGTGAGGTTGTTCGAAACGATGCCGAGAACGGCGCCGCCAACGGCGAGGTAGACGATCGCCACGACGACGGTCGTGGCCAGGGCGACACGGAGCGACGCTCGGCCGACGAGGCCGAGGCGACCGGTGACAAGGCGGCGGGCGGACCTCATCTCGCGCATCCTCCCGCACAGCCGAGCCCGGCGTCGAGTCTGGGCAGACGGCGGCTCATGGTCGAAGCCTCGACGGGGCGCCTTTCGAACGGGTTACGCGACCGCCGCGCCGTGCGGGTCGGCCAGCTTCGGACGGACGGCGCGACCTCGATCAGTGCCGAATTCGGGCGCCCAGGAGGTCCAGCGTTCGGTCGATCGGGAGGCCGTGCAGCACGTTGCCGCCGCGCCCGACCACGGTATCGGCCTGGAAGAGCGCGTTGAGCGCCGCTTCCTCGGTCGCCTCTGCGACCGCCTCGAACAACCGGTCGAACGGCGAGCCCCTGGTCCAGAACTGACCCTCGACCAGGATGTCGACGGCGTGCGCCGCGCGGGGCGTGGCGCGCGGGATGCGATTGGCGGTCGAGAAGGCAAGGAAGATCTCGCCGCTGCCATCGTTGCCGACCGACCCGGTGCGGGCGAGGCCGACGTCGACGCGCCTGGCCAGGCGACGGAGCTGACGTGGATGGAGCGGCGCATCGGTGGCGACGACGGCGATGCACGAGCCTTCGTGGTGCCGCTCCGGCATCAGATCGGCGATCTGGCGACCTACCGGGATCCCCATGATCTGCAGCTGGTGGCGGCTGCCGTAGTTCGTCTGCAGGAGCACCCCCACCGTGAATCGGCTGCCCTGGATGTCGACGACCCGGGATGAGGTCCCGATCCCGCCCTTGAAGTCGAACTGTTGGGTGCCGGTCGCGGCGCCCACGACGCCTTCCGCGACGGGCTTCGTCGTCGCGCCGTCCAGGGCGGCCCAGACATCCTCGCGCGTCAGTCCAAACGCCCGGTTGTCGCTGAGGAAGCCGTCGTCGGTCTCGGCCACGACAGGGATGACCACGTCGATGTCCAAGATCTCCGGGTCGCGGGCGGCCATGTACCGCACGACCGCGTCGTAACCGAGCCCGATGTGGGTCGTGTCGATCAGCACGATCGGCGAGCCGATCAGGCCCCACTCGTCGATGACGATGTTGCCCGTCATCTCGCCATAGCCGTTGAACACGGAGGCGCCGGCGAACAACCGTTCGCGGAAGAGGTCGCCATCGTGCGGCCAGACCGCGGTGACGCCCGACCGGATCACCGGCTGCGAGCCATGCGGCTCGCCGCGCCACACGGTCTGGTGTCCCACCCGGATCCCGCGCACGTCCGTGATCCCATTTGCCGGGCCCGTCGGCAGCGCGCCGACGACGAGGCCGAAGTCGCGTGCGCGGCCCCGGCCTCGGGGAGGCGTGGTCATCGCGGATCCGCCGGTGCGGAGATCAGCTGCCGCGCTGGTTGAGGCGGGCGAGCTCCTCGCTCGTGTCGCTGGTCACATTCCAGTAGCGGTCCTTCCGCGGCTCCAGGTAGAGGAAGTAATAGACCAGGCCCACGACCACGATGACCGCGACGATGATGAGGTCGAGCGTCTTCTGCTGGGTGATGGCGATGACCGTGCCGACGAGGGCGATGAGCGGCGGCACCGGCCAGAACGGCATCCGGTACGGTCGTGGCAGGTTCGCCTGTTGCATCCTGCTGACGAGGGCCGAGACGGCGATCAGCGCGTAGAGGACGATCAGCAGGACGGCGGTGAAGGTCACGACGGCCACCAGCGTCGACTGCAGGCACAGGATCGTGGCCAATCCGCCGACGATGATCGTGGCAACCCACGGCGTGCGCAGGGTGGGGTGGACCTGGGCGATCGCGTCGCTGATCGGCGCGGGCCACGCTCGATCGCGCCCGCTGGCCCAGACGATGCGGGAGAACTGGAGGGTGATGGCGAGCGCCGCGTTGAAGATCGCGATGATCGCGCCGTAGGTGACGATGTTGACGAACGTGTCCCCGAAGGCCGATCGGGCGACGTCCGTCAGCGGGGTCGGGGACGACAGGAAGGCCTTGAGGTCCGGGGCGCCGAAGACGATGAAAACGAACGGGATCAGCTCGAAGGCGATCCCGATCAGCGCAGCGCCCACCACGGCCCGGCCGACGTGCGCCGCCGAACCTTGCGTCTCCTCGGAGAAGTTGATCGCGCTGTCGTAGCCGTTGACGGAGAACATCGCGACGGCGACGGCCGAGAAGACCAGCGCAATGCCGACGGCCGAGCCATCTGGTAGTACCGGGTTGGTGAGGATCGACAGCGGCTGGTTCCAATGGGTCAGCCCGGCAAGAGCGAGGACACTCACCACGATGAGCTCGATCAACAGGAAGACGGCCGTGAGCCTCGCGTTGAGGTTGATCCGGAGGACCGCCACGATCGTCGCCAGGACCATCACCGCGCCGGCCGCGACGTTCGACGGGATGTTCGGATTCAGCGCCTGGACGTAGACGCCGATGCCGATCGCGACGCTGGCCGGCAGGAAGATCGCCTGGCCGATGTAGTCGAGGAGGGCGAGGAAGCCGATCGGGCGGCCCAGGACGCGGGTGACGATCGAATAAAGGCCACCGGCGACCGGGAACATCGAGCCGAGCTCGCCCATGCAGAGCGCGACGTTGACGGCGACGAAGCAGCCGATGAAGTAGGCCCACAGCGCGCCGCTGCCGGCGACCGCGATCACGACCGGCCCGATGACGAGGAGCGACGCCGTGGGGGTGATGTCGGAGAGGACCAGGGCAATCGTGCCGAGGATCCCGACCGACCGATTCAGCTCCTGCTTGTAGCCGAGCGATTCGAGGAGGACCTCGCCCTCGATCGCCGACGCGCCGGTTGCCTGGGACATCGAATGCCTCCTCTCCCCCAATCGCTCCTCGTTGACTAGCCGTACACCTCGTCGGTGGCGCTCCAACCCATGAGGATGACCGTGAACAGGCCCCGCCACGCCGCCAGCGCGTCGGCGCCGACGAAGCGGACGACGCGCGGGCTCGTCCGCTCGGCACCGGGCGTCAGCGCGCCCATCAGGGCCTCCGACGTCGACGTGAACTCGACCTCGTAGGTGATCGGCAGGTCGACCTTCATCGGCTCGAAGTCGCCCGTTGCCGCACGTTTCACCGCTCGCTGCGCCGCCGCGCGGATTGACGCGCGACTGCGCTCCAGCCCGACGCAGCGCGCCGTCCAGCGGTCGACCGCGTACTTCGTGATCGAGGATTCGACGTCGCCCAGCGCCGCGCGGGCCTCCGCGACAAAGGCGTCGTCACCGGTGACGAGGGAGATCGACTTGCCGAAATGGGCGGCGATCGTGGCGTTGATATCGAGCTCGCCAACCGGCCGGCCATTCATCCGGATCTCGATCATCTCGCGGCCGATCATCGTCTCGTTGGCGACGCCGTCAGATCGCCCCACCATGGCGTGGTACCCGACGCACAGGACCGTATCGATGTCGTCGTCGACGCCGTGCATCATGCACAGCGGCTTGTGGAAGCCGCGGACGAGGTCGGCTCGGGGGTCGAGCTCCTCGGGCAGGATGTTGTTCATCCCCCAATGCGAGTCGTTGACGACGATCTCGGTCGCGCCGGCTGCAGCGGCACCCTCGATCGCCGCATTGACATCGGCCGTCATCAGGTGCCGGAACCGCTCGTACTCGGCCTTGCCCTTGACGAGCTCATCACTGCTCGTGATGCCGCTGATGCCTTCCCCGTCCGCCGAGATGAGGACGTTCACCGCCGCTCTCCAAGGAGTGACGCGTCGTGGTCGGCCATCGACCGCGAGCCGGGATGCTGGCGCGTGGGACGGATCTCCCGACGGGCCACTCCTCCGTGGGCCGCGCGGGCAGGTGCCTATGGTAACGACCGGGAGAAGGGGTTGGGGTGGCCTACGGGGGTCGAACCCGTAACCTTCGGAGCCACAATCCGATGCTCTGCCATTGAGCTAAGGCCACCGTGGCGCCGCGGAAGTCTAGCCGAAGCCGCCGCCGGGCAGGGCCGGGACGACTGGAGGAGATGGCTCAAATGACCAGCGACTTCCGGGCATTTCTGCTCAAGACCAACGCCCTGGCCCTGGCGATCGGGGTGATCATCGGGACGGCCCTGGGGACCGTCGTCAACTCCCTGGTCAACGACATCCTCATGCCGCCGATCGGGATGGCGCTCGGGGGGATCGACTTCAGCCAGCTGAAGGTCGTCCTGAAGGCGGCGACAGGCGGTGACCCGGCGACCGAGGTGGCCATCCGCTGGGGGGCCTTCCTCAACGCGATCATCGCCTTCGTCATCATCGCGCTCGTCGTCTGGCAGATCTCCAGGGTCTTCATCAAGGAGGAAGCGGCGGCCGCCACGAAGACCTGCCCGTTCTGCAAGGAGGCGAACGCGATCGACGCGTCGAAGTGCCGGGCCTGCGCCAGCGCGATCTGAGCTCGAGCGCCTGAGGCGAGAGCCCGGCCTCCGGGTGGTCCGGCCGCCGTTGCGGCCGAACCGTCAGCTGCGCCGGAGGTAGCTCGGGACGTCCAGGTCGACCATGTCCGCGGGGCCGCCCGGAGCGGACACGGTGGTGGCTGTCGGCGTCACTGCCGCAGCGTCCTTGGCCTGGCGGGCGGCCTTCGCGCCGCGCTTGCGCCGCGACGAGCCGGGCGTGGCGGGCGTGGCCGGGCTGGACTGGGGTGCGGTTTCGGAGGTCGAGGGGCGCACGGTCGGCACGGCCGCGGGGCGCGCGAAGACGGGGCCGGACCGGTCGCGGAGCCACGGCGGCACCCAGCCGTCGTCCTCGACGCCCTGCCCCGCGTGAGCGGCGTTTCGACCACGCTTGGCGCCGTCGAAGCCGGTCGCAATCAGGGTGACCTGCACTTCGCCCTTGAGGGCCCGGTCGACCGTGGCGCCGAAGATGATATTGGCGTCCGGGTGGGCCGACGCCCGGACCTCGTCGGCCGCAGCGGTCAGCTCGGCCAGGCTCATGTTCGACGAGCCGGTCACGTTGAGGAGGATCGACGTGGCGCCGTCCATTCGGCCCTCGATGAGCGGTCCGCCCATGGCCTGCTTGGCGGCCTCGACGGCGCGGTTCTCGCCGCTCGCCCGGCCGACGCTCATGACCGCCGAACCGCCGTCGGACAGGACGGCTCGAACGTCGGCGAAGTCGAGGTTGATCCGGCCGGGGATGGTGATGATGTCGAGGATCTCCTGGACGCTCCGGCGGACGACCTCGTCGACCGCCTGGAACGCTTCTGGGACCGAGGCGCCGGCCGGGACCATGTCGCGAACCCGATCGTTCGGGATGGTCATGATCGCGTCGACCTTGCCGCGGAGCTCGTTGGCGGCCGACTCCGCGACCGCCGCGCGGCGGGTCCCTTCGAAGCCGAACGGCTTGGTGACGATGGCGATCGTCAGGGCGCCCTGCTCACGGGCGATGTTGGCGACCACGGGAGCCGCCCCGGATCCGGTTCCGCCGCCGAGCCCGGCCGTGACGACGACGAGATCCGAACCGGCCAGGGCGCTGGCGATGTCCGCCGCCGCCTCTTCCGCTGCGACGCGTCCTACGGTCGGGTTGCCGCCCGTGCCCAGGCCGTCGGTCGCGTTGGTCCCGATCTGGATCTTGGTCGGCGCCTGGGACACCCGGAGGGCCTGGGCGTCCGTGTTGACGTTGATGTAGTCGACGCCGCGGGTCCCCGCCGTGATCAGCGAGTCGACCGAGTTCCCGCCCCCGCCGCCCACGCCGATGACCCGGATCGACCGGTCGGTCTTGTGGCCCCGCTCGCTGCGGATCGAGATCAGGATGCGGACGAGCACGAGGATGATCGCCGCGGCGATCGTGAGCTGGACGACGCGGTTGGACAGGAGGTCCATGTCGCGCCCAACTGTAGTGCGTCGGCGCACCGCCCGAAAGCCGCCGAATGTACCGCCCGGGCTGCGGACCATGGTCAAGGCGCGGGTTCGGGATGGCTGCCGGGCGTGCCTACAATGCCGGCCAGGAGGAGCGGACCGGTGGCGATCGGCGTCTCGTTCATGACCGCCAACTACGTCGCCCGCGAGATCGGCTTCCGGATGGCCGGTTGGGGCGAGGGCGACCGGGCGGCGAACGCCCGGTACGCGCCCATCGCGACGTACGAGGAGCGTCTCGACGACCTGCTGTCCGGCATTGCCGGGCTTGGCTTCGAGGCGGTCGACCTCTGGACGGCCCACCTGAACCCGGCCTGGGCGACCGACGCGCACGTCGGCATCGCCCGCGATCTGCTCGCGCGGCACGGCCTCCGTGTCGTCAGCCTGGCCGGCGGGTTCGGGGGGACGGTGGCCGAGTTCGAGACTGCCTGCCGGATGGCGGTCGCCCTCGGGCGGCCGATCCTGGGCGGATCGACCGGAGCGTGGGGGAAGGACCGCGACGGCGTCATGCGGGCGCTGCAGGACCACGATCTCCGGCTCGGGTTCGAGAATCACCCGGAGAAGACGCCGGACGAGGTGCTGGCCCTGATCGGCGACGCGGGCCCGCGCGTGGGTGCCACGGTCGACACTGGCTGGTTCGGGACGCAGGGCTTCGATGCGTCGCGGGCCATCGAGCGGCTTGGTGATCGTGTCCTGCACGTCCATCTCAAGGACGTACGCGAGGTCGGGGTGCACCGCACGTGCCGCTACGGCGACGGGATCGTCCCGATCGAGGGCTGTGTCCGGGCCCTCGAGCGGATGGGCTACCGCGGCGCCATAAGCATCGAGCACGAGCCAGAGGACTACGACCCCACCCCGGAGATCGTGGCCAACGCGGCGATGCTGCGCGGCTGGTTGGCCGGCGTGGCGGCGTGAGCGCCCGGGCTCGCGCCGGGGGAGGCGCCCGGCCGCTCCGGGTGGGCATCGTCGGCTGCGGCAACATCGCCGGTCCGTACGCCCGCGACATCGCCGCCAAGCCGAACCTCGAGCTCGTCGCCCTAACGGACCTCGAGCCGGCGCGCGCGGAGGCGCTCGCCAGGGAGCACGGCGGACGCGCCGTCCCGACCGTCGATGATCTGCTCGACGAGGACGTCGACCTCGTCGTCAACCTGACCTTCCAGGGGGCCCATGCCGGGATCACC
>JBGPDX010000014.1:0-27873 GCA_041482475.1 Candidatus Limnocylindria bacterium
CAGGCCGAGGGTCAGGCCGTCGCCATGGTCGGCGACGGGGTCAACGACGCGCCGGCCCTGGCGTCGGCGGATGTCGGCGTGGCGATCGGGACCGGGACCGACATCGCCATCGAATCCGCCGCCGTCACGCTGATGGGCGGCGACCTGCGTGGTCTCGTCGTGGCAATCGCCCTGTCGCGCGCCACGATGCGGAACATCAAGCAGAACCTGTTCTGGGCCTTCGCCTATAACGTCGTCCTGATCCCGGTGGCGATGGGTGCTCTCTATCCCTTCGCCGGCGTCCTGCTCGACCCGATTCTGGCGGCCGCGGCGATGGCCCTGAGCTCGGTCACGGTCGTCTCGAATGCGTTGCGCCTCCGCCGATTCGCCGCGCCGCGCATCGACGTGTTGCCGGCAAGTCCGCGAGTCGCTCGGCAAGCAACCTCGTGAACGTCGTCCTCCTGGGCGTCCTGCAGGCGCGTGCCCGGCTGCGGTCCGACGATCGATGGTCGCGCGAGGAGCTCCTCGCCCATCAGGCGGGCTCACTCCGCGAACTCCGACGGTTCGCAGTGGCTCGTTCACCCTTCTATCGCGAGCTCCACCGCGGCCTGGAGGATGCGCCACTCGATGGGCTGCCGATCGTCACGAAGCAGATGCTGATGGAGCGCTTCGACGAGGTCGTGACGGACCGAGAAGTGCGCCTGGCCGATGTCAAGTCGTATCTCGCACATGCGACCGCGACCGACACCTTCCGCGCTCGTTACCGCGTTGCGGCCACGGGTGGGACAACAGGCCGGCGGGGCGTGTTTCTCGCCGATCCCGCCGAATGGCGGACGATCCTTGCGTCCTACTCGAGGGCATACGACTGGGCCGGAGTTGCGGCCGGACTGACGAACCGGCTTCGGATGGCGGTCGTCTCGTCGCGTAACCCGAGCCACCAATCGGCGATGGTCGGCGCGACGGTCTCGTCGCGGTTCATCCCGACGCTGCGCCTGGACGCGGCGCAGCCGACGGACGAGCTCGTACGCGAGCTGAACGTCTTCCGACCCGATGCCCTGGTCGGCTATGCCTCGATCCTTCGCATCCTCGCCGAGGAGCAGCACGCCGGTCGCCTGGCGATCCGGCCGCGCGGTGTGGTGAGCGCCAGCGAAGTTCTGACCGACGATACTCGCGAGCGAATTAGCTCGGCGTTCGGGGTAACGCCAACCAACGTCTACGCCGCCACAGAGACGGGGGGAATTGCCTCGGAATGCCGTCGCGGCCGGATGCACCGCTACGAGGACCTGGTGATCGCCGAGATCGTTGACGAGAACAACCAGCCTGTACCGCCCGGCGAGTACGGCGCAAGACTGCTCGTCACGGTGCTCTTCTCGCGGACCCAGCCACTCATCCGCTACGAGATGTCAGATCGGGTCGCCTCTTCGGCCGAGTCCTGCCCTGACGGCCTGCCCTACGGCGTGCTGGCAGGGATCCAGGGCCGCCAGGAAGAAGTCCTGATCCTCGCCGGCGCCACCGTCCATCCGAACGTGTTCCATGCCGTCCTTGAGACGCTGCCGCTGGCCGGCTGGCAGGTCATCGAAGACGCGGGACGGCTGCG
This sequence comes from Candidatus Limnocylindria bacterium, assembly GCA_041482475.1. Lineage (GTDB taxonomy): Bacteria > Chloroflexota > Limnocylindria > Limnocylindrales > CSP1-4 > JACDAV01. Next base: position 1,577 of record JBGPDX010000014.1, read on the forward strand.
CGTCCTCCTCGCGGGAGCCGCCGGCAGCATCGACACCGGTGTCGTCCGGTCGAGCATCGCGTCGGCACTCGATGGTGTCGGCGCGCACGACGTCCCGATCGCTGTCGAGTCGGTCGACTCGATTGCCCGGACGGCGCTCGGCAAGGCGCCGCTCATCCGACGCGAACAAACGGCTCCGAGCGCCGTCGCGGCGCGGTGAAGGGGATATGGACCACATGACAATCCCTTGCCACGGTTAGCACCAGCCAGATCCGCCACAACAAGGAGACTCGATGACCGATATGACGAGGACCCAGGCGACTGATCCTGTATGCGGCATGACCGTCGACCCCGACACCGCCCGCGCTGCCGGCCTGTCGAGCGAATACAACGGCGAGACGTACTACTTCTGCGGAAGGGGCTGCCTGCTCGAGTTCCGCGACGATCCCGAGAAGTACCTCGATCCGATCTACAGCCCGTCGATGTAGGCATCGCCTCGGCGCTGGCCCGCATCTCGGCGCCTGTTCAGATCTCTCGCGCCGCGACTGCCGAGTGTCCCTGCCTGGCCCAGCCGACGATATCGTCGTTCCATGCCATGGCGGCCTCCTTGGACTCGAGCGTTTGAGCGACTCAACGCTGGCGCGCCGAGGCGGCGAGGACAAGGGCCGAAGGTCCCGGCGGCCAACCGCTTCCGCGGTGACCCTCGCGACGCTGCTCCTACCCCTGCAGCACCGACAGGATGTTGCCGGCCGGGTCCTTGAACCAGGCGATGGGCGGGCCGAACTCGTTGCCGGGGCTACGCATGATCCCGCGTTCGTCCTGCTTGATACCCGGGTAACGCTCGAACCGGATGCCCGAGCCGATCAGCCGGTCGACCGCCTGGTCGATGTCCGCCACGGGGAAGTTCAGCACCGTGAACGATGCCGGCTCGTGGTTGTCCTTCGGGTAGACCAGGATCGTGCCGCCACCGCCGAGGTGCAGCGTCAGCAAGCCGTTTTCTTCCGTCACTTCCAGCCCAAGCGTCTGGGCATAGAACTCCCTTGCCTTCGCGATGTCGTTGGACGAGAACCCGGAGAACGCGCGGCTGTCCCGGAACATGCGACTCCTCCTCCTTGCGACCCGTTGCCATCGGTCGACGCCACACAGCGGCCGCCGGCGCGGACAACTCGTCGGTCCGAAGCTTGTCCTCGGCGCTGGCGGAGGACAAGAGCAGAGTGGCGCTTCAGCACGCCCGGCCGCCGGCGCGGACACCGCCGCGGAGATGAAGGCCTGGTGGGCTCAGCCCGTCCCGGATAGCCGAGCGACGACGACGATCGCCACGAGCGCGCCGGCCAGGCTTGCGATCCCGCGTGGACGCGGGGCCGCGCGCCGGAAGAAGGAATCGGCCATTGGCACGGCGCCAACGACGACGACCGCGTATACCAGGTGGAGCAGCTCGTGAGGACGCCCGCCGCCGGCCAGCAGGCCGAGGCCGCCGGCGATCGTCGCGGCCAGCACGAGTAGCAGCAGCGCCTGCAGCCGCGAGGCCCACACGCCTGGTGACGTGTTGCGCCAGGCCCGCCAGGCGGCCTCCACGGCCACGAGCACGATCACCAGCGCACTGGCGATCGCGAGCGAGGTGTGAAGTTGCGTGACGATGGCGCCCTCCTGGAGAACGTCCCGCGGCTTCCGGTCAGCCCGCCTCGGCGATCGCGTTCTGGACGACGCCGACGATGAGAACGAGCCAGAAGACGGCCATCGCGACAAACGCCCAGCCGCGGGCGCGCCAGTTGAATGCCTCGGCCCGACTATCGGGCTCGTGCACGCTGCGATCGACGAACGGGATCACCACCAGCACAGCGAGCATCAGAGCCATGGCGATCATCGTGCCCCAGATGTCGGGGTCGATCCCGAGGTTCGCCGCGACGATGTTCATGCCGCGCGTCCAGCTGATGGGATAGGTGGGCTTGAACCCGAGCCCGCCCGGGTCGTCTTCGGTGCCGAAGATTGGCGACGAAGCGATGAGCTGGGGAGCCGTACCCGGGTCGCGCGGCAGAAGGATCGCGATCAGCAGGACGATCCCGAGAATGATTCCGCTGAGGATGATCCAGCCCCTGATGTGCTCGCTGAATGCCGCCTTCCGACCACTCGCGCGCAGCCAGAACGGCACCGAGATCCCCTTGAACCGGATCAGCAGATAGTGCCAGCCGATGAAGAGGGCCAGGACGATCGGCACGATCGAGACATGCAGGACGTAGATCTGGACGAGCTTCTCGGTCGCGGTCGGGATCGCGAGCAGGACGTCAGAGGTGTAATTGAAGGCGCCGGCCAGCCCGACTGCATTGAGGGCCTCGCCGACATTCCAGGGCACGCCGAAGCCCACCTCGTCCCAGTGGAGCGCCTCGCCGGTGAGGGAGATGACGAACGTCAGCCCAGCGAGGCCAACGCCGACCAGCCACAGGCCCTCCTTCCCGCGCCGGTAGCCCCCGGTGATGAACACCCGCACCATGTGGAGCATGACGAGGGCGAAGATCAGGTAGGAGTTGTAGAAGTGGAAGTTGAGGACGACTGACCAACCGGGTGTCGCGAGGAGATGTTGGGTGATCCCGTACGCCTGGCCGGCGTCGGGCGTGTAGACGAGCGACAGCAGGAACCCGGTGAAGACCTCGAGACCGAGCGCGATCGCGAGCACCCCTCCGAGCAAGTACCAGATGCTGTTCGACTCGACCGGGATGAGGTACTCGGCGACCAGCTGCCGGAATCCGAACTGGTCCTCGATCCTCGCCAGGAAGCCCCGTCGTGCCGGTGCCGACGCTGCCATTCCAGGCGGTTCCGGTTTGCTCGTCATCGCGCCCTCCGTCGTGCCCAGCCGGCCATTTCGGGCAACGCTCCCGCGACCTCGTCCGCCAGGCAAGGGCCGTTTGTACCGTTCGCGGGAGGGCGACTCGGCCCGCTCATCACGACCATTCCATGGAGAGCCCGGGTCTGCGGAGGCCCCGATTGACGACCAGCCGTCGCGCAGCCTCGCCTCAGGACGGACGTGAGCGAGGCGGCCGCCGACCTTCCAGTTGGCTCAGGCGGTCGAACGCGCGGTCATCTCCGCCGGCGTCGGGGCAGCAGGATCACCAGTAGCACCGCCAACCCGGTCAGTCCGCCGGCTATCACGGCCCAACCGCCGCCCGAAGGCCCGTTCGAGACCGGGAGGATGGTGTTGGTCGGTGGCAGGGTCACGATCGGCGTCTTCGTCGGCCTGGGCGTCGTTTGGGGAGTTGGGGTCGGCGTCGCCTCCGCCGCCAGCGCAAACGTCACCGTCACCTGCCCGTCGCCGACCGCCACCCCTGTGCTGAAGGTCGCGCCTGCCGGCCCGAATCCGCTGCCTCCGCCACCACCGGCGTAGGCCGCACCGCCCCCGCCGCCGTAATAACCGCCACCGCCGCCACCGCCGCCAAGGTCCTGGCCCTGGTCCGCGGCGCCGTTGCCTCCGGCTCCAGGGGACCCGGTGTCGCCGTCGGGCGGCCCGACGCCACCGGCGCCACCGGCTGTCTGTGTCCCACCCTTGCCATCGGGGGCGCCACTCCCGGCGGCCATACCGCTGGCTCCACTGCCGGCTCCGCCGGCTCCGTCCGCTGCACCCCCGCCCCCACCTGCAACGAGCACCCGGTTGGCGAGCGCGCCCCCGCCGATGCGGATGTCGCTGGCACCGCCGCCACCGGCGGCCGTGTCGCAACAGCTGGCGCCGCCGGCGCCGCCGCCGTTGAATCCTCCTGGCGCGGCTCCGTCGCTGTTCCACTTGTGACCGGCACCACCGACCATGATGGTGATCGTGGCCCCGGGGGTTACCGTCAGAGTCGCCCCGGTCTCACCGCCCTTGCCCCCGCTGCCCTCCCTTCCCGCACCGCCCTGCGCCCCCAGGAGGTCGAACGTGGCGGATGCCACGCCGGCCGGGACCGTCCACGTTTGGGCGGCTCCGGTGAAGCAGAAGGTGTCCGTCTCGTGGCCCGCCGACACGACGGGACCAGGACAGGCTGCCGAAGCGCGTCCGGGTGTCGACATGACGACGGCCGTCATGACCAGCGCAAGCGAGACCGCCATGGTCGATGCCTTGAGCACGACACGCCGGACGGGGCCGCTCGTGGCGGCACGGTACTCCGCGGTCATCATTGCCTCCAATAGAGCCGCTCGTCACCTGGGGAGGGCTGGCTCGCGACGCCGGGAACGGATACCGGTGCGGGCGCAAAGGGTACTGCAGCGGTCAACTCGTCTGGGGTCCCGCCCCGCTTGACGATGTGGATGTGCTCAGCCGAATCGTCGGCTCCGCCGAAATACCGGCCCGCGGTTGAGGCCCAGTTCAGCCGGCGCTGTACGACCCCGGCGCAGCGTTCGGCACGGTGGGGCCCAGGTTCGGGTTGTCGCGGAGGCCGTTGCGGCCACCGAACCACTGGCCCAGCTTCGGCGCGGCGCGGACCGCCGTCGCGTCGATCGAGCCGTCCACCCGCTGCCGGCCCTCGGCCCCGATGATCGCCCCGACGGCGATGTCCGACAGGCTCGCACTCGCCTTGCCCGGCACGCGGTAGGTCGTCGAGCCGCTGACGTGGATCGTGGCCGTGCCGCCGGCCAGTCGCTCGACCGTGATCGTGTCGGCCGTCTTCGCGGTCACCTTGCCGAACACGCGCGGGACCTCGATCCGAACCGCGGTCGCGGTCAACGCCGTGTCGGCGCTCTGCGTCCCGACGACGCCCACCTGCGTGCCAACCGTCACGTCCGCCTTCGAGCCCGCGGCACCGCCCAGCATAAATTTCGTCGAGCCGGTGACGGCGATCGTCCACGTCGTGTTGTTGCGGCTCTTAAGGGTGAAGCCGTCGGCGGTCACGGCCGTGACCTGACCGGCGACGCTCGGCAGGACGACCTCGATGGCCTGGATGGTGAAGGTTCCGTCCGTGTTGCGGGTCTCGCGGAAGCGGATGCGGTCGCCGACCCTGAGGTCCGCGACGCCGATCGTCGCCCCGCCCTTCGTGATCTTCGTCGTGCCCGCCACGGCGATGGTTCGGGTCCAGCCGTCCTGGGTCTTGAGCGACAGGTTCGAGCCGGAGATCCCGGCAATGGTGATGCCACCGAACGCGAAGCCGTCGACGCGACCGCCGAACCGCATGCCGGGGCCGGGTCCACCCAGGCCACGATCGCCGAGCCCGGGCCAGCCGTTGCCGCCGGTCGGGTTCTGCGGCCCCGCCTGCGGCACGCTGCCTGTGGTCGGCTGCGGCGAGGCGCCGAACGTCAGCGCGGCGCTGACGAGGAGGACGACCGCCGCAGCGGCGACGACCCCGACGCGGAACATCGTCGAGCTCCCGAGGCTGGCCGAGAAGGCCATCTGAGGCAGCGGCGAGGAGGTGGGCGGCTCGATCGGGTCCATCGGTGTTGTCATCGCTGGTCTCCGGACGCTGGGATCGGTCACCGCAGGACGCACGATATCGCCGAATCGCCGCGCTGTCCTGTGCGCCGTCGCTCCGCTCGGTGACGTGCCGCACCGGAGATTGGCCCGTCAGCGTCGAGCGGGCCGCTCCGCCAGCTCGTAATGGACCGCCGGCACGGCGCGCAGGCGTTCGGCGGCCTCCTCCGGGCTGATGTCGCGCTGGACCTCGGCGAGCAGCTCATAGCCGGCGATGAACTTGCGCACGGTGGCGGATCGCAGCAGCGGCGGGTAGAGGTGGCCGTGGAGCTGCCAGTGGTCGTGCCGGTCGCCGTCGTACGGCGCCTGGTGCCAGCCCATCGAGTAGGGGAACGGCGTCCGGAACAGGTTGTCGCAGCGGACGAGGAGCTCGATCAGGGTCAGGGCGAGGGAGTCGCGCGGCCCGTCGTCGAGGTCGGCCAGGCGCAGGACCGGGCGCTTCGGAACGAGGAGGGTCTCGAACGGCCAGATCGCCCAGAACGGGACGACAACCAGCCAGCCGTCGTTCTCCACGACGACCCGCGAGCCGCCGGTCTCCTGGTCGACGTAGTCGAGGAGCAGCGGCCGTTGGTGCGCGGTCCAGTGACCGCGCTGGCTGGCGTCCTCGCGCGCGGCCAGGGCCGGTAGCGCGGTACCCGCCCAGACCTGGCCGTGCGGGTGCGGGTTCGAGGCGCCCATCGTCTCGCCGCGGTTCTCGAAGACCTGGACCCAGCGATAGCGCGCTCCCAGCTCCTCCGACTGGTCGGCCCAGACGTCGACGACGCGCCGAACCTCCGGCGCCGACATCCGGGCAATCGTCAGGTCGTGCCGTGGCGAGAAGCACAGCACGCGACAGGTCCCCGGCTCGCCCTCGGCTCGCAGCAGGCCGTCCTCGAAGACGGTCGTCGGGGTGTCCGGACGCAGCGCGGCGAAGTCGTTGGTGAAGACGAACGTGCTGGCGTACGCCGGGTTCAGCTCATCGTTGGCGCGCCTGTTTCCGGGGCAGAGATAGCAACCGGGGTCGTACGCGGGGAGGTGCTCCAGCGGCGCGGCCTCTTCGCTGCCGCGCCACGGCCGCTTCGTCCGGCCCGGGGACACGAGGACCCAGTCGTCGACCAGCGGGTTGTAGCGACGATGCGGCGACGCGGCGAGATCGTCGGGAAGCGTCGGGATGGGTCGACCCTTTCGTCCGGCTGGTCCCACAGCGTGGCATACCGGCTCGCCTGACGTCGCGGGTGATCAACAGGCTGAACGACGTTGACACCTGCCGCCGCGGCCCCGACAATCCGCCCGTCCCTGTGGGGCTGCGTCCACCCGGCGTATGACGACCGGAGGACGAGGAGGAGGGCACCATGGCCGATCCCGTCACGCCGCGTCCCGAGTCGACGACGGCCCTCTCGCGGCAGGTCACCCGGCGCAAGGTCCTGGGCGGCATCGCCGGCGTCGCCGGCCTTGCCGCGGCACCTGGCCTGATCGCCGCCTGCTCGACCACCTCATCCGGCTCGCCCGCGGCAAGCTCGGGCGGCGGCGCTGCGTCGGCATCGGCAGCCGCGGGCTCGCCGGCGGCCGGTGGCACCGTCACGTTCGGCTCGAACTACTCGAACAAGGACACCGATACCAAGGCCATGCAGGCCGTCGTGGACGCGTTCACCGCGAAGACCGGAATCACGGTCAAGGTGAACACGGTCAACCACAACGACTTCCAGACCCAGATCAGTAGCTATCTGCAGGGCACTCCGGACGACGTGTTCACGTGGTTCGCCGGGTACCGCATGCGGACGTACGCGAACCAGGGCCTCGCCGGCGACATCAGCGAAATCTGGGCGAAGGTCGGCAGCAACTACTCCGACGCGTTCAAGAACGCCTCTACGGGCGACGACGGGAAGCAGTACTTCATCCCGTTCTACAACTACCCGTGGGTCGTCGTCTACCGCAAGAGCGTCTTCGCCGCCAAGGGCTACGCGGTCCCCAAGACGTGGACCGAATTCAAGGCCCTCGGCGACAAGATGAGGAAGGACGGCCTCGTTCCGCTCGCCTTCGCCGACAAGGACGGCTGGCCTGCGATGGGCACCTTCGACATCCTCAACATGCGACTCAACGGCTACAAGTTCCACGTCGACCTCATGGCCGGCAAGGAGAAATGGGCCGACGCCAAGGTCAAGCAGGTCTTCGACACCTGGAAAGAGCTCCTGCCCTACTTGCAGGAAGGCGCGCTCGGCCGGACCTGGCAGCAGGCCGCCGACGGCGTGGTCAACAAGACCTCGGGGATGTATTTCCTCGGCACGTTCGCGGGCCAGCAGGCGACCAAGAAGGAAGACCACGACGACCTCGACTTCTTCCCGTTCCCGACGCTGGGCACCCAGTTCGACACGGAGCTCGGCATCGACGCTCCGATCGACGGCTTCATGCTCTCTGCCAAGGCGAAGAACGTCGACACCGCCAAGGCCTTCCTCGATTACCTGAGCACCGGCGTGGCGCAGATCATCTTCCAGAACGTGAACCCGAACGGTGTCGCGGCAGCCAAGGACGCCGACACGAGCGGGTACGACGCGTTTCAGAAGAAGTCGGCCGAGATCATTGGCAGCTCCGGGGCGATCGCCCAGTTCCTCGACCGGGACACCAAGCCCGAGTTCGCGGACGAGATGATCAAGAAGCTCCAGGCATTCCTGACCGATCCGAACCAGGACCTCGGCAAGTTCACCGACGCGGTCCAGAAGTTCTGGGACTCGCTGACCTGATCTAGCGAGGTATCTGCGTCCTGATGGGCGCCAGCCGCACGCCCGCTCCGGTCGGAGTCGACGCCGCCCCATCGACGACCGTTGCCGGTGGGGCGGTGACGACTCGGCGCCGGCGCCGTTACAGCCTGCTGTCTCGACAAGACAAGCTCGTTCTCGCGCTCATGGTGGGGGTGCCTGCGTTCATCCACATCGCCCTGGTGTGGTTCCCGACGATCTCGTCCGTGCTGCTCTCGTTCACCCAGTGGAACGGGATCGGCGGACTCGACAAGATCAAGTTCGTCGGGCTGAAGAACTACCAGGACCTCGTTTCGATCTACGACGCGTTCTGGCCGGCGGTCGCCCATAACCTGATCTGGCTGGGCGTGTTCTTGTTCATCGCGACGCCGCTGGGCATGTTCCTTGCGGTGCTCCTCGACAAGAACATCCGCGGCTCGCGGATCTACCAGAGCGCGCTCTATGTCCCCGTGGTCCTGTCGCTCGCGATCGTTGGCTTCATCTGGGAGCTGCAGTACGCGAACGAGCAGGGATTCATCAACAACGTGCTGGGCACAACGCGTCAGGACAACCTGATCGACTGGCTCGGGAACAAGAACATCAACCTGTGGGCCGTCCTCGTCGCTGCCAGCTGGCGCCACGTGGGTTACATCATGGTTCTGTATCTGGCCGGTCTGAAGAGCGTCGACCCGACGCTCAGGGAAGCCGCGTCGATCGACGGCGCGAATGAACGACAGACGTTCTTCCGGGTGATCTTCCCCGTGCTGCTCCCCATCAACATCATCATCCTCGTCGTGACGGTGATCGAGTCGCTGCGGGCGTTCGACCTCGTTTACGTGATCAACCGTGGACGAAACGGCCTCGAACTGCTGTCGGTGCTCGTCACCCAGAACATCATCGGCGAGTCGCAGCGCATCGGCTTCGGGTCGGCCATCGCGGTGATCCTGCTCTCGATCTCGGTCGGGCCGATCATCGTTTACCTCACGCGGACCTTCCGGGGAGAGCGGCTGTGACGGCGATCTCGCGCCCTGCGGTCGCGCCGGTCATTGAGGTACGGACGCGGACGCCGTATCGGCGATTCGCACTCCATGGCTTCCTCATCGCGATGTGCGCGTTGTGGCTCTTTCCTCTGGCGTGGGCTGTCTACACGTCCCTTCGACCGTACTCCGATACGGCCAAGTACGGCTATGTCTCAGTCGGCGGGAGCTACAACTTCGACAATTTCGCGAACGCCTTGACCAACGCCGAGCTGCCCAAGTACTACCTGAACACCTTCATGGTGGTCGTTCCCGCGCTGATCATCGTGCTGCTCCTGGCATCGATGGTCGCGTTCGCGGTGTCGAAGTTCAGCTTCCGATTCAATCTCGTGCTGCTGATGCTGTTCACCGCCGGCAATCTCCTGCCGCAGCAGGTCATCATCACGCCGCTCTACCGGATGTTTCTCCTGCTGCCATTGCCGAACCTGCTGAACCTTCCCGGGTACGGCCAGTTCCCGAGCGACAATGGCGTGTTCTACGACCAATACGTGGGCGTCATCGCGATCCACGTCGCGTTCCAGTTGGGCTTCTGCACGTTCGTCCTCAGCAACTTCATGCGAACGATTCCCAAGGAGCTGACGGAGGCCGCACTCGTGGATGGTGCGGGCGTGTTCCGCGTGTTCTGGAACGTCATCCTGCCGCTCTGTCGGCCGCCGCTGGCGGCGCTGGCGACGCTCGAATTCACGTGGATCTACAACGACTTCTTCTGGGCGCTGCTGCTCATGTTTCACGGTGCGAAGTTGCCCATCACCTCCGCGCTCAACAACCTGGGCGGACAGTTCTTCACGGACAACAACCTCGTCGCCGCCGGCTCGTTGCTCGTGGCATTGCCGACACTCGTCGTCTACTTCCTCCTCCAGCGCCAGTTCATCAGCGGGCTGACCCTGGGCGCGACCAAGGGCTGAGCCGCGCCGGGTGGGCCTCCTGTTCTTCCAGCGCTACTTCGTGGAGGGGGTCGCCGCGTCAGGTGTCAAGGGCTGAGGCTGAACGAATTCCACCGTCGCCGGGGCTCGGCTCGGCGATGCGAGCGGCGGCGGTCGACTTCTACTACCACTCCCTCAGGCTCGTGCTGGCCAACGTCGTGTGGGGCGCGGCGTTCTTCGTCGTGCTCGGGGTCTGGGCCAGCGTGGGACCCGTGGCGCTTCTCCTGGCGCCCCTGCTCGCCATCCCGTGGGTCGGCGTCGTGCGGCTGGCGGCGCTCATCGCCCGCGGCGACGACGCAGTCCTGAGCGACGCCTTCGGCGCGTACCGGCGCTGGCTCGTGCCGGCGCTCGTGGCGGGGCTCGGCTTCGTTCTCGCCGGTTTCGTGCTGTTCACGAACCTGGCCGTCGGGCTGCATCTCGGCGGCGTCCCGGGATGGGCGTTCGCGACCCTGTCCGGCTGGGGCCTGGTCGTGACGTGGCTCGTCTCGCTGTCGTTCTGGCCGCTGCTCGTCGATCCGCGTCGCGACGATCTCAACGGCTGGGCCAAGGCCCGACTGGCGGCCGTCCTGGTCGTCGCTTTCCCATTTCGGCTGGGCGTGCTGGGCGCCGTCATCGCGGTCATCGCCGTGGCGAGCACGGCCGCGATCGCCGCGATCGTCACGATCGCGGTCGCCTACCTGGCGGTCGTCTCGTGCCGCTACGTCCTGCCGGCCGCCGACCGCCTCGAGCGTCGCCTCGTCGCGCGGCCCGGCGCCGAGGACTGACGCGCCGACGACTGTGGGGCGCCGAACATGACGCGAGGGCGGCCCTCGACCGCCCTCGCGCGCAGGTCGGGAGATGTCCCGTCAGGCCGTGGTTGCGACTTCCTCGCCGATCGCCTTGCGCGCGGCATCGATCTTGTCGACGCCGAGAGCGAGGGTCATCTTGTTGCCGCTCATCCCGGTCGGCAGCAGGAGATCGATGTTGACGCCGGCGTCGCCGAGCTTCTTCGCGATCTTCGCCAGGGCGCCCGGCTCGTCGGCCACGCTGATCGGGATCACCTCGATCTCGCGGAACGTGCACTTCGCATCCTGGAGCGCTCTCCGCGTCGCCGACTCGTCGTTGCTGATGAAGCCGAAGCCGCCGCTGTCGCCGAGGCCCAGGATCGCGCCGGTGACGACGTTGACGCCCTTGTCGGCGATCGCCTTCGACACCTCGGCAAGGACGCCAGGCTTGTTCTTGGCCTGGACGATGAATGCGTTCACGGGCTGCCTCCTCCATGCTCGTCCGGCGCGATGGTCGGGGGCACGGCCCCGGGCGCGGATCGGCCGGGAAGGCCTTCGATTCTACGCCCCGCCTGTCACGCCCCCTTTTGGCCTGTCGATTCTCAGCCACAAGCCTCGTTCCAGCGCTCGATCACGGGCGTTTCGCGCTCCCAGCCCAGGACCGAGACGGTCGCCGTCCCGAGAGCGAAATGGCGACCTTCGCCCGGCGCCAGGTCGAGCCAGCGCGCGGCGAGGACGCGCAGCAGATGGCCGTGGCCGAAGAGGAGGGCGTCGCCCTTCGCCGCGCGGACGCGCGAAATCACCCGGTCGCACCGGGCGGCGACCCGGGCGGGCGTCTCCCCGTCGCGTGCCCCGTTGGCCCAGATCGTCCAGCCCGGCACGACCTCGCGGATCTGTGGCGTCGTCAGCCCCTCCCAGGCGCCGTAGTCCCACTCGGCGAGGTCCGGTTCGACCTCGACGACGTCGCCGAAGCCGGCGAGACGGGCCGTGTCGAGGGCCCGGGACAGCGGGCTGGACAGGACCAGGCCGAACCGATGCCCCTCGAGCTTCGACCGAACGGCCAGCGCCTGCCGGCGCCCGACGTCGGTCAGCGGAACGTCCGTTCGACCGGTGTGGCGGCCCAGTTGGGCCCATTCGGTTTCACCATGCCGGACCAGCCAGGCGTTGCTACCTTCGCCCGAGGCTCCGGGCGCGATGGCGGAGCTCGCCTCGAGCGGCCGCCCTTTCACCCCGCGGTTGTCCGCTCCCATGGCGGCAGTCTAGGGTCACGATCGGCCATTGAAGGCGTCGACAGCGGCAACTCCGACGCCGACCGAGCGCGACACGCCTGTCGCATGGTCGGGACAGTCGCCGTCGCGATGCCTGCCGGTAGGGCTACGATGCCTTTGCCCGCGAATCGCGCGTGGCACCGGCACAACGAAGGGAGGGTCCGGCCTTGGCACTCTATTTGACGAAGTTCAGCTATATGCCGGAAACCTGGGCACGAATGACAAAGAAACCCGAAGACCGGCGCGAGGCCGCCCGCAAGTACATCGAGTCGGTCGGCGGCAAGCTGCACGGCTTCTGGTACGCGCTGGGTGAATACGACGGGTACAACCTCTGGGAAGCGCCTGACAACGTTTCGATGGCGGCCGTCGCGATCGCGATCAGCGCCGGTGGCGCGCTGTCGAAGTTCGAGACGACGCCGCTGCTCACAGTCGAAGAGACGATGGACGCCCTCGGCCGTGCGCAGAAGGTCGCGTACCGGCCGCCGGGAGGGTAGTCGAGCGGCGTCATCCTCGTCAGGTGGAAGAGCGCCGCGGGATGTAGTCCCAGGGCAGCTACGTACCGAGGAACGCCTGGGTCACCGATCGCCGACGGCGGCAGCTCGCACGCCCACACCGATCGGGCAGGAGACCCCGGTCGAATGGTCGGGGCAGTAACCCTGCGGGTTCGGAACGAGTCAGGTTATAGCGTGACGGAAGGTTCGGGCCACCGAATTGCTAGCACACCGATCCCGACCGTGCCCAGCACGATCAGGCTGATACCCAGCGCCCAAACGGCGGGCTCAGTCCGCCACATGGTCGAGCCAAGCGCGGTTGTCGGCACGCCCACCAAGAGCAGCCCGCCCACCCATCGTCGCAAGCCAGACGCTCCGACGATCGAGGCGCCGGTCACCAGCCATCCAAGGGCCGCGGTCAACAGAAACACCATTAGCCACCGCAGTAGGTCGAACACCTCCTGACGAGGGAGCCATGCGCCTGGGTCAGCGGGCGGGACTGACGCGAGGGCGAGCCAGAAGACGACGCAGCCGAGCAGCCCGACAGCGATGATTCCGGTACCGGCTCGGGTGGCCTGGGTATGCAGGGGCGATACGGCGGCCACCGTTACCGCGGCAGCCCCCAGTCCGGCCAGCGCGATTGAGATCGCGAATGTGAGAGTCAGGGGGTCTAGTCCCGTGCCTGCGCGCCCGACGGACAGTCCGAGCGCGACGGCAACACAGAAGACGGCGCTGCCTGTGATGAGCAGCCACCCGCCGATCCGTGCAAGCTTCATCGTCTTTCTCAACGCCTCTATGGTGCATGCGAGGGCTCCGGACCAACTCGCATCACAGAGACGTTGACGCAGCCTGGACGTTGCAGCCGCTCTGACTCCGATCCAGGATCGGAGTCGCTCGAAGACCCTTCCGGGTCAGTCCGTGACCGCGACTCGCAGCCCGATCGAGCACGAGACGCCGGTCGAGTGGTTCGGGCAATAACCTGACCCATCTGTCTTCCGGGCGAGGTACTGCCTGTGGTAGTCCTCGGCGAAATAGAACTCGCCGGCGTCGGCGATCTCGGTCGTGATCGGGCCGAAGCCTGCCGCGGCGAGCCGCTCCGCGTAAGCGTCGCGCGACGCCCCGGCCGCCGGGAGCGTAGTAGAGCGGCATCGTCCTCGGCCGGCGGCCAGACCGCCGGCGCGACCGGCGATCGCGCCGCACAAGAAGCGCGCCCTCGCCCGGTCAGTACCTGATAGGCCGATTCACCCAAGCGCCTTGAGCAAGAGTGGCAGCGAGCGATGAAGGGCCCGTTGCCAGTAAGGCCAGTCGTGCGATCCCGCGCCGTACGCGTCGACGGTGACGGGGATCTTGAGCTCACTCAGCCGAGCGATGAAGGTCTTGTTCTGGTCGGCTATCCAGGCCTCGGGATCATCGGGCGACACAACACCACTGTCGAACGGGCCTGGCGTTCCGTCGCCATACGAGACATAGAGCTCGGTGCCCTTGAGCTCGGCCGCGAGATTGACCGGGTCGTGCGCCTTCCACACGTCCGCCTGCGCCACCGGATCTCCCCATAGGCCCTGGGTTCCGGTGTCCATCTGTCCTCCGATCGGGTCGAGGACGCCGCTGTAGGACGCGGCTGCGAGGAACATGCCGGGTCGCCTCGCCGCGTACTCCATCGCGCCGTAGCCGCCCATCGACAGCCCGGCCACGACCCGCCGTTCGCTGGCATGCCAGTTCCGTTGCAGCAACTGAGGCAGTTCGCCCAGGTGGAATGTCTCCCACATTGGAGCGCCGCCGTGGCCACCGTTCCACCAATCCGAGTAGTACCCCTGGTCGCCCGCATCCGGCATCACCACGAGCAGATCCGTCGATCGCGTTAAGGCCTCGACGTCCGTGTTCTGCGTCCAGTCAAGGTGCCACCCGGTGGCGCCGTGGAGCAGGAAGAACACGGGCCATCGGGTCGTCGGTTGCGTGTCGAACTTGCGAGGAACGAGGAGCCGCACCTGGACAAGGCCGACCGCCGGCGAGTCGATCTTCAGGTCCCTGGTGCGTACGCCGACCGTCCTGACCTCGATGATGCGAGCGCCGTCATCCGCCGGCTTGCCGATCGTCGGAATGATTGTCGCGGACGTGGACTTCTGCTCTGGCGAGGCGGCGAGAGCCGGGCTCGGCGTCAGGCTGGAGGCCGGGGATTGCGACCCCTGCGAGCTCGACGCCGATCCGCCTGCAGGCGCGCCGCAAGCGGCGATGAACAATGCGATGGTGACGACTGCCAGCACCTTCACGGGCTGCCCTCGTTCGCTCGCTCGACGGTGACGGCGCTCGGTGCCTGGGCTCCGTCTCGCGCGGGGCCGTCCTTGGCGGTCCCGGAGCATTGTGGGTGCCGCGCGGGCACGGGTCAACGAGAGCGGCGTCTCGCAGCGGAGCTACCGAGGAGCTCGATGCCCTCGGCCCCCGTGCAGGTCAGCCCTGGATGTCGGTTCCGGCCCCGACGCCCACACCGATCGGGCACGAGACGCCGGTCGAATGGTCGGGGCAGTAACCCCGCGGATTCCGGGCGAGGTACTGCTGGTGGTAGTCCTCGGCGAAATAGAACGGGCCGGCGTCGGCGATCTCGGTCGCGATGGCGCCGAAGCCCGCCGCGGCGAGCCGCTCCGCGTACATGTTGCGCGAGGCCTCAGCGACGCGGCGCTGGGCGTCGTTCGCGACGTAGATCGCCGACCGGTACTGGGTCCCGACGTCGTTGCCCTGGCGCATCGCCTGGGTCGGGTCGTGGGCCTCCCAGAACGTCTTGAGCAGCTCCTCGTACGACACGAGGCGCGGGTCGAACACGACCCGAACGGCCTCGGTGTGGCCGGTCTTGCCGGAGCAGACCTCGCGATAGGTGGGATTCGGGGTGAAGCCACCGGCGTAGCCGACGGCCGTCACCCAGACGCCGGGCGTCTGCCAGAAGGTCTTCTCGGCGCCCCAGAAGCAGCCGAGGCCGAAGGTGGCGGTCTCGAGGCCGTCGGGGTAGGGCGGGGCGATGGGCCGGCCGTTGACCACGTGGGTCGTCGACGTCTCGATCGGGTCGGGACGCCCGGGCAGCGCGTCGGCCGGCGCGGGCATCCTGGGGTTCGACAAGAAGAACATGGAGCGGATCCCTTTCTCGTTCGACCCGGATTCTAGCTCGTGATCGTGACGGGCTCGTGACGGCCCCTAGCCCGTGGCGAGGCTCGTGTCGGGGCGAGCCGTCTCGGCGGCCGGCGTCGAGAAGAAGGGCCGCGGTCGCCAGCCGAACAGTCCGGCGAGGAGGACCGCGGGGACCTGGGCGATGGTGGTGTTCAGCCGGTAGACCTGGTCGTTGTAGAGCTCGCGGCGGTCGGCAATGATGCCCTCGAGCCGCTCGATCTCCGCCTGCAGGTCGAGGACGTTCTGCTGCGAACGCACGGCGGGGTAGCGCTCGACGACGGCGAACAGCTGGCGGACGGCGGCCGTCGTGGCCTCGGAGGTTTCGGCCTGGCGGGCGATCGGCGCGCCGGGCGCGTACGCGGCGCGGAGGCGGGTCACCTCGGCGAGCACGTCGTGCTCGAAGGTCATGACGTCGCGGACCGCCGCGACCAGGTTCGGCAGCTCGTCCCAGCGCTGCTTGAGGGCGACGTCGATGTTGGCCCAGGCCTTGTCGATCCGCCGCTCGAGCGCGACGACGTCGTTGTAGGTCGAGAAGACAACGAAAGCCAGGACGACGAACACGACACCGACGGCGAACAGGGCGGCGAGCTGCAGCGGGGTCACGGAAGCCCCACCTGCAGGATGAAGCCCAGGGCGACGGCGCTGGCGATGGCCAGGACGGCGCCGAGCAGTCCGACGAGGAATACCCCTTCGGCCCGGCCGGTCGCCTCCGCCGGCCCGCCCAGGGCGATCGTCAGCGGCACGTCCGGCGAGGCGGCGAGGACGAGCTCATTCGGCGGGATCTCGAACGTCCGGCTGGCTGCCTTGGCCTGCTCGGCGGTGGCCAGCGGCAGCCGATGGGCGGCGGGGTCGAGCGTCGGCTGGCTGACCGGGTGCCCGACGCCGAAACCGGGGATGGCGGCGTTGCCCCAGGCGGTCTTCGCGTCGGTCGCGAGCACGCCCGCCTCGCGGGCGGCCGCGAGGTCGGCGGCGATCTCGGGGTCGCCGGGCGCGAGGGGATCGTCGGATCCGGCCTGGTCGGCCGAGGCCGGGTCCGGCAGCTGGTCGAACGGCAGCGCCTGGCCGATGACGGTTACCAGCTGCCCGGGCTCGATGCGCGACTCGTGGTACTGGACGGAGGCGCCCCGCGTGCCGCTCAGCACGCCCAGCCCGCCGAGCTCCGCGGTACCGGCGACCTGGTGGACGGTGAGCAGCGCGGCGATCTGCGAGGCTCGGTCGGGGTGAGCCTCGGCGATCGCCGGCCCGGTACGGAGCAGCAGGCCGGCCGGTTCGTCGCCGAACGCGCCAGTCGACTCGGAGAAGCAGGCCGGCACGTCGAACCGGGCCCCGTTCGGGAAGATCCGGACCGCGCCGGTCGCGTCGCGCAGGCGGAAGCCGACCGCCCGCTCCTCGTCGACGACTTTCCGGTTCGAGCGGCCGTTGCCCTCATGAACCGACGAGCGGTAGTAGACGCACGACGCGGACTGGAGGGGCGACACCAGCGTGAGTTCGCTCGCCTCGACCACCCCGGACACGCGAACCTCGCCCGCGGCCAGCGACGTGACGGTCGACGTCGACGTCCCGGCGATCTGGCCGGCCCGGCGGTAGCCGACGAAGCCGCGGCCAAGCAGCGCGAGCCCGCCGGCGATGCCGGCGACGGCAAGGAACACGGGCTGCGGATCGACAACAAGCACCACGCCGGCGATGGTAGGGATGCCGATTGGCGGCCACTAGTCCGCCGAACGTCCCCCCGGCCGCATCGCGGCGGCGATCACGACGACGCCCAGGGCGATGACGACGTACGGCCAGTACGCCCCGAGGTCGAGCCGGGGGAAGTACTGCCGGACGAGGAACCATCCGCCGACGACGACCAGCAGGAGGCCGAGGATCAGCCCTCCGGACCGGCCCGCCTCGCCCCGACGTGCGGCCCGATCGGCCCGACGCGCCTGGCGGCGTGCCCCACGGTCGTTCGAGGCGAACGCGTTGGGCGCGGGCGGTGTGGTCGCTGCGCTCGTCGTTCCCCCGCTGGAGGTTACGGTCCCGCTCGTCGCGCCGGCGTCGGCGGTCGGCGCCGCCAGCCTGGCGTCGCGCGGCGCTTCAGGCTCCTCGGGGATGACGAACATGAGGATCAGGTAGAACAGCGGGGTGATCGGCGCCACGATGGCGAGCAGGACCCAGCCGATCCGGACGATCGCCGGGTCGAGGTCCAGGTTCTCCGCCATCCCGCCGGCGACGCCGCCGATGATCCGCTCGTCGCGCGACCGGTAAAGCCGATCAGCCACCGCAGCTGCCCTCCTGTTCGAGATTGAAGCCGCCGGCGTTGACGCTCGTATCAAGCTCGATCTTGACGGCGGCGCTGTCATAGCCCGCCGTCTGCCAGGCGCTCCCGACGCGGACGAGGCCGCGCTGGGCGTAGTTGTACGTGGCGGTGATGTTGTCGTTCGGGGTGAGTCGGAGGCCGACCCCGGCCGGTGCGCAGAGGCGGATGTTGCCGGCGGCGTTGGCATCGATCGAGCCGCGCAGGGCGAGGTTGGGGAGAAGGATCCGCGGGTCGCCGACCGCGTTGAGCTGGACGTCGAGGCTGCCGATCGCGGCGACGTGCGACAGGTCGAGGGTCAGCCCGCCGGCGTTGACCGTCAGCTGGACGCGGCCGAGATTGGCATTGGCCAGGTTGAAATGTCCCGTTCCGGCGTTGACCTGGGCCTGCAGGTCGAGGCGGGGCGACGTCGGCAGGGTGACCGTCCACTGGTCGGCCGACGCGAGGAAGTCGAGCCCGGACCGGTTGGCCGCCGTGACCCGCAGCCGGTCGGCCGCGGCGTCGACGTTCGGGGGCGCGTTCGAGCTGCGGCCTTCGACGCGCCAGGCACTGCCGGCGGCCATGCCGACCGTCAGATCGCCGCAATTCTCCGTGAGCTCGACCGTTGCCGACGGACCAATTTCGCCCTGGCTCGCGGGGAAGGCCGCGGCGTTCTGGTCTCCGGCACAGCCGCCGAAGGGGATCCCACCCGCCAGGAACGCGCCGCCGATGATCCCGAGCGTGGCCGCGCTGATGAGCCCGCCGACGAATTCGAGCGGCGTCCGCCGAAGGAGGAGCCCGATGCCGGCCGCGATGAGCAGCAGCGGCCAGAGACTCCAGGCGCGGGAGACCGCTTCGACGGGGATGACACCCTGCCGCACGAGCAGGGGTGTGGCCCCCAGGAGGATCAGGAAGACCCCCCAGCCCGCCAGCCGACGATTCAGATGCATCTGACTCCTCCCGGCACGCGCGCGAGGGCCAAACCGTACACCAATGGATCGGCGAACTGTCCCGAACTGCACCGGACCATCACGGCGGCTCGCCACTGTCGCGGGGTTGCAAGCCGCGGCGGCCGAGGTGTAGCCGATCCACAGCCGGACCTCACCTACGGTGACCGTGGCTCAAGTCATCCACGGAGGGACCAACGTGACCGACGACGATCGAACCACGGTGCGGGAGACGACGACCGATCCGGTCGACCATCCCGGCGTAGCCCAGGAGCGGGTCGTTACCCGCGAGGCGCGTTCCCGGAGTGGTCCAACGGGCGGCGAGGTCATTCGCCGGATCGTGATGCTGCTGTTCGGCGTCCTGCAGGCGCTGCTGATCCTCCGGATCGTCCTGCTCCTGCTCGTCGCGAACACCGGCAACGACATCGTGTCGTTCATCCTCAGCGCGACCAACCCGTTCGTCGAGCCGTTCCGCGGCGTGTTCCAGCTCGACCGCGTGACGGCGAACCAGGGCTCCACGCTGGACGTCGCGGCCATCGTCGCGCTCATCGGCTGGACGCTCATCGAAGCCCTCATCGTCGCGCTCCTGAGCCTGGGCGCGCGCCGGGGCGAGGACGCCACCGCCTGAATGTCGCGGATCGGCGGCGGAGACGCCGCCGATCCGTCGATGGCCGCCCGTTCGGACGCCGCGCGGGACCGGTCGCCTCCCTTCGGCGAAGGGCCCCGCGCGGCGTCGTCGTGCCGTGCTACGCTCGCCGGCGGGTCGCAGCGGCACGGACGACCCTCCGCGGCGCGACTGGGGTGGAACGGATGCGTCTGAGCGAGTGGCGAGCGTCGGCGCCGACGCGCGACGCGATGACCCTCAAGGTGCTGGCCGTCATCGAGCCGGTCCTCGCCGCGATGGGAGCGGACCCGGACCCGTATTGCTGGGTCGCCTGGGGCGACGATCCCTCCATCCGCTACTCGATCCTCGTTCCGATCGCCCCGGGCCTTGTCACCTGCGTGGTCCGGGTCAGCGTCCCCGGCGAGGGGCCGCGGGCCAGCGCCAAGCTCGTCCGCTGGAGCCGCGTCCAGCTGGGTGAGCTGGCCGTCGAGACACAGGCCGGCCACCGGCTCGTCACCTTCCAGGTCGAGCAGCACGTCCTGCGCGGCGGGGATGCGGTCGCCGACCGGATCGGCGGGTTCGCCCTGGCCCTGTTCGCCGCCGTGGACGGGCGACCGATGCCCGACCTGGCTTCCGCCCGGTCGCGCCGCGGGAAGGTGGCCTCGCGGGCGAGCGCTCGTGGCAGGGCCCGGGCGAAGGCCGGCGGGTCGCGAGCGAAGTCGACCCCCGCGGCCGCCTCCGCGGCCGCACCTTCGGAGTCCGACGGGAACGTCCAGCAACCGCGCACCAGGTCGGCGTGACCGTCCCCGGCTCACCTGGGATCAGCGCCGTCATCTTCGACCTCGACGGCGTCATCGTGGACTCCGAGATCTGGTGGGACGAGGCGCGGCGCGATTTCGCTGTCGCGCGGGGCCGGGCATGGGGCGAGGCCGATCGAACCGCGGTCATGGGCGCCAACTCGCGCCAATGGTCGCGGACGATGCGCGATCGCCTCGGCCTGGACGAGCCAGAGACCGCCATCGAGCGGGCGATCGTCGACGCGGTGGTCGATCGCTATCGGCGCGAAGGAGCCCCCGGCATCGAGGGGGCGGTGGAGGCGGTCAGGCGGATCGCGCGCGGCTGGCCGTCGGCCGTAGCCTCGTCGGCTCACCGCAACGTGATCGACGCGGCGCTGGCGTCGACCGGCCTCTCGGATGTCTTCCGGGTCGTCGTCTCGTCGGACGAGGTCGAGCGCGGCAAGCCGGCCCCGGACGTCTACCTGGAGGCTGCCCGGAGGCTGGGCGTCGAGCCGACCCGGTGCCTCGTGGTCGAGGACTCGCTGAACGGCGTCAAGGCAGCCAGGGCGGCGGGGATGACGTGCGTGCTCGTGCCGAACCGGACGATCCCGCCGCCAGACGGAACCGCCGAGCTGGCCGACACGGTCCTCGACCGACTGGCCGACCTGGACCCCGCCGTGGAGGCGGCCAGCCGTGCCTGAAGCCACCGAGGCGCCGCCGCGCCCCCCCCGGCGCCGGCTGCCCGGGCCGTCGATCTCGCCCTGGCGCCGGACGTTCCGCTACTGGCTGTCGCGGCTGGCCTCAGCGGTGCTCGTGCGGGCCTGGCTGCGGCCCCGTCTCGAGGGTCGCGACCGGCTGCCGGCGGGCCCGGCCGTGTATTGCTTCAACCACCTCAACTGGAGCGACCCGTTCGTGTTGATGGCGACCCTCCCGATGCGACCGCGTCTTTATTTCTTCGGCCCCAAGGAGGAGGACATGACCCGCGGCGGCCGGAATCGGCTGATGTCGTGGACCGGCTCGGCGGTCCCGTACAAGCCGGGCAAGAACGACCTCCTCGAGGCGACCCGGATCGTCCAGTCGATCTTTGCCAGCGGCGGCGTGCTCGCCATCGCGGGAGAGGGCCGGATCCACGCCGGCGAGCGTGACCTGCTGCCGCTCAACGAGGGCGCCGCGTACTTCGCCTTGCGGAGCGGGGTCCCGCTCGTGCCGCTCGCGATCAACGGCACGAGCTGGCTGGGCTTCGGCGGCCGGGTTCGGGTCCAGGTGGGTGAGCCGATCGAACGTGCGGGGCGCCCCACCCACGAGGCCATCGAGGAGTTGACCGCCCGCGCCTGGAACGACCTCCATGCCCTGGTCGCCGACCGTCCGGACGTCCCGCGGCCGGGGCCCGTCGGGCGCTGGATCACCGAACGCTTCAACGATTGGCCGGAGGGATCGCGACCGTCCGCAGGGGCCTGAGCCGTCGCCGAGGGACCGGTCCCGGCAGGCCTTCGGCGGTCCTCGCTCTGGCATACTTTCGGGCGTCCCGAAGCAGGAGGAGCCGTGGCCACGAGCGGGCTGTCGCCGGACCCGAAGGAGTACCGCAAGCGCCTCGACGAGCAGCCCGACGGGCAGATCGACGCGTGGGCGGCGGAGCTCATGCGCGACATCGCGATCCGGCGTGGCGTGCTGCGGGTCATCGCCGACTTCCGCAAGGCGGCAGCGCTCGATGAGCGGCAATTAGAACGGGTGTTCGCTTCAGGCGGTGGACCACCGGCCGTGGTCGGCCGCGACGGCGACGGGCGGCTGATGGTGCCGGCGATCACGCTCCACGCACTCGTTCCCGGCATCCGCTCGCAGCGCCCCGACGGCCGGGCCCGCCTGATCGAGTACCTCGTCCTCAATTTCAACGAGCTCGTCTACGTCTGACGAGGCCGTCCGGCCCCGGCAATCCGGTGGGGCGGCGGGGCCGGCGCGGCCCGGGCTCGGGGCCCGCCTGGCGGGTCTCGTTCGGCTGGCCCACCCGTTCCCATCGCTGCTCGACGGCGGGGCCACGCTGGCGATCGCGGTACTCGCCGGTGGGCGGCCGCTCGATGCGCTTCGGTTGGGGTTCGCCATGGTCGCCTTGCAGGCTGCCATCGGCGCGGTGAACGACCTCGTCGACGTGCCGCGGGACACCGGTCGCAAGCGAGGCAAGCCGATCCCCGCCGGCCTCGTCAGCCCGGCCACAGCCACCGGCGTCGCGCTCGCCGCCGCGGCCGTCGGGCTGCTGCTCAGCCTCCCGTCAGGCCTCGCGACGACGATCATCGCGCTGGCCATCCTTGCCGTCGGGCTGCTCTACGACCTGTGGCTGCGGGGCACGGCCTGGTCGTGGCTGCCGTTCGCGCTCGGGATCCCGTTGCTGCCGCTATACGCCTGGGTGGGCGCGGCCGGCACTGCCCCCGAATGGTTCCTCCTCCTGCTGCCGGCCGCCTTCGTGAGCGGAGCCGGCCTGGCCATCGCCAACGCCCTCGTCGACGTCGAGCGCGACCGAGCCGCCGGAGCCCGCTCGGTAGTCGACCAGCTCGGTCATGCCGGCGCCTGGACGGCCCACGCGATGCTCCAGGCAACCGTCCTGGCCGTCGCGGTCGCCAGCCTGCTCGGCGCCGGCGCCGCCCTGCCGGTGCTCCTCGGCGCCGCTGCCGCCGCCGTGCTGATCCTTGCCGGCGTCGGCCTGGCCCGGAGCGGGTCCGCAGGGGCCAGGGAGCGGGGATGGGAGCTCGAGGCGATCGGCACGGCGGTCCTCGCGGCAGCCTGGATCGCGGGCATCGCCCCCATCGCCGGTTGATCGCGCCGGGGTACTGCCCCCCGGCCGCCGAAGGTACCCCTAACAGTCTTACCGTGCCGGTCGTTTTTCCTGGCAACCACCGCCACAGGAGGCAACCGCATCGTGGATCTCATTGCCCGCCGGTTCCGCGGCGTCCTCATCGCCATCGTCGTCCTCGGCCTGTCCGCCGGAGCGGTCTTCGCCGGGAATGTCGTGCTCCAGGCCCCGGCCTCCGGGACGACCGCCGAGCAGGGCGACCAGAACGACCAGGGCGATCAGAACGAGCAGGCCGACCAGAACGACAACGAGGCGCCCGACGCGGACGAGACCGACAGCGCCGACCAGCAGACGCCCCCGCCGCCGACCGACTCACAGGTGACGACCACCACCGACGCCGCCAACCATGGCGCGTTCGTCTCGCAGGCGGCACAGATGACGACCCCGGCTGGGTTCGCCAACCACGGCGCCTTCGTCTCGTGCGTCGCCCACATGAAGGACACCTCAGCCATCCCGACCGGCACGACGACGGCCGACTTCCTGGGCGCCCTCACCCCGGAGGCCTGCGCTGCTGCCGCAGCCGCCCAGCAGACCGCCAAGGCCGATCGCGTCCACGGCAAGGCCGGGAAGCACGGCAAGGGCCACAACCGAAGCTGACCCCCGGCGGCCGATCCACCGCCGAACGCGAAGAAGCCGGCGCCCCAGGCGCCGGCTTCTCGTTTGCCACAGGCTTTTCGACGGGCCGGTCAGTTCCCCTCGCCGTTGCGTACGACGGCGATCGCGTTCTCCAGCTTGAGCTTGGCGATCGTCAGGTACTTGGCCAGGTTGGCCCGGTCGACCTCGGGGATCGACCGGATGACGTCCGGCGCCTGGAGCACAGCGACGAGCTCCTCGACGGCGTCCGCCAGCTGCTGCTTCGCCGCGACGAGCGAGTCGTCGCCGATCTCCCGGACGGAGTCGTGACCGGGTCCTGACCAGGCCGGCTCCGTGTCGGCGCCACGGCGGGAGCCGCGCCTCGGGTCGCGACGGTCGCCCTGTTCCTGGTCGTCGCCTTCGGCCGCGTGACGAACCGTCCGGCCCTCGATCCGCTCCCGGAGCTTGACCAGGGAGAGCTCGCCGCGAGCGACCTGATCGGCCAGGCGACGCCGCTTCTTCGGGTCCTCGACCTTCAACAGCTCGTAGGCGTGGGACAGGGTGTCTTTGCGCACAGACACCAGCTCGCGGACCTCGGGCGGCGCGTCCGCCAGGCGGAGCCGGTTCTCCAGGTAGCCCTTGTCCTTGCCCAGCTTCTGGGCCAGCTTGCGGACGCTGTAGCCATGCTCGTGGATCATCCGGTCGTACATCGACGCCTCGTCGAGCGGCGACAGGTCCTCGCGCTGGAGGTTCTCGATGATCGAGATCTCGAGCGCCGTGTCGTCGTCGATCTCCTCGACGAGGGCGGGGATCGTTTCGTGGCCGGCGATCTTCGACGCCCGCCAGCGGCGCTCGCCGGCGACGAGCTGGAACTGGTGGTTGCCGAGGGGCCGGACGAGGATCGGCTGGAGGACCCCGTGCTCGCGGATGGAGGCGGCGAGCTCCTGGAGCGTCACTTCGTCGAAGACCATTCGGGGCTGTTCGGGGTTGGGCGTGATCCGATCCACCGGGACCGTCCGGACGCCGACGGTTCGGCCGGCGTTGTCGGACGTCAGCAGGCTGACGATGGCGGGAGAGAGTTCGCGCTCCTCCGAAAGCCGCCGGGCCGCGGCGGCGCGGAAGTCAGGCCTGGCCAAGGTCGATCACCTCCTTTGCGAGACTCCGGTAGGTCCTGGCCGCTTCCGAGCTGCCGGCGTAGGTCGTGATCGGGCGGCCGACGAGGGGCGCCTCGCCCAGCTTCACGGTGCTCTTGATGATGCTGGTGAAGACGTGGTGATCGCCGACCACGCGAAGCTCGTCCAGCATGTCCTTGGCGAGGTTCGTCCGGCTGTCGAAGAACGTCGGCAACAAGCCCAGGATCTTGAGGTCCCGGTTCAACTTCATCCGGATCATGTTGATGACCTTGACGAGGTTGTTCAGGCCCTTCATCGCGTAGTACTGGGTCTGGACCGGGATGATCACGTTGTTCGCCGCGACGAGGCCATTGACCGTGAGCAGGCCCAGGTTGGGCGGGCAGTCGATCAGCGCAAAGTCGTAGCCATCGAGATGACCCTCGAGGCAGTCGCGCAGAATCTGCTCGCGACCGAGCGCCGTGAACAGCTCACCCTCCGTCGACGCCAGGTCGATGTGAGCCGGGGCGACGTCGATGCCGGGGACCTCCGTGGGCCGGATGATGTCCTCGATGGTGGATCGCCCGTCGGTGAGGACGTCGGCCATCGAGCGCTCGACCGTGTTGAGGTTGATCCCGAGGCCGGCCGTCAGATTCGCCTGGGGATCCATGTCGATGCAGAGGACGCGGTAGCCCTCTTCCGCCAATGCGCCGGCGAGATTGATGGCCGTCGTCGTCTTCCCGACGCCACCCTTCTGGTTCGCGATCGCAATCACGTTCGTCACCAGGGCATCACCTCACATCGGGGAAATCACGCCTGACGGGGGACGGGGGGCGGTGCCGCCATGCTACCGCACGGGTGGTGCCGCGCGGCACCCGGTTATCCACACGATCCGCGAGTTGTTCACCGTTTCTGTGGATATGTGGCCCGCCGACAGGGCCGGTTCGGGGACAAGGCGCGCCGCTATGATGCCGACTGTCCTTGCGCAAAGACGGGCCCTTGAGGAGCAGCCGCCTTGCCGACGAACCAGGAACGGATCCAGCGTCTCGAGGCGATGCGGGCCGAGGCCCTGTTGGGCGGCGGGCAGGCCCGGATCGACCAGCAGCACGAGCGGGGGAAGCTGACGGCGCGCGAGCGTCTCGAGCTGCTGCTCGACGACGGGTCGTTCGTCGAGCTCGATGCGTTCGTCACGCATCGCTCGACGGGCTTCGGGCTGGAGGACCAGGTCGTCCTCGGCGACGGCGTCGTCACCGGTCACGGGACGATCGACGGTCGGCTCGTGTTCGTCTTCAGCCAGGACTTCACCGTCTTCGGCGGCTCGCTGGCCGAGGCGTACGCCGGCAAGGTCTGCAAGGTGATGGACCTGGCGATGAAGGTCGGCGCGCCGATCGTGGGGTTGAATGATTCGGGCGGTGCCCGGATC
>JBGPDX010000015.1:0-26894 GCA_041482475.1 Candidatus Limnocylindria bacterium
CCCTGTTCGGCGGCCAGCCGCGCAAGCCGGGCGGCAAGTCGGCCGGCGATGTCGAGGAAGTGGAGCTCCTCGACGTGGACCGTCAGCCGGCGCAGCTCGCGCGCCAGCGCCGCGAGCAGCGCGTCGCGGATCGCGGGCTGCGTCGCGACAAGCTCCCGAAAGCGCTCGCGGGGCAGGACGAGGGTCTCGGTCGGCTCGAGGGCGACGGCCGTCGCCGACCGCGGCGCCCCGTCGAGCAACGCCAGCTCGCCGAAGAAGTCCCCCGGCCGAAGCGTGGCGAGGATGGCCTCCTCGCCACCTTCCGAAGGCAGGGTGATCTTGATCGCGCCGCTGGACACCACAAACAAGGCGTCGCCCGGGTCGCCGAGATGGAAGATGACCTCCCCACGGCGGAAGCGCCGCGGTCGAACGACGCGGCGCAGGCTGTCCAGGTCGGCCTCGTCGAGACCGGCGAACAGCGGCACGGCGGCCAGTGGGTCAGTCGCCGAGCGGGTGTCGATCACGGCGGCATCCTACGATGGCTCTGTCGGCCCCCCGGCGGACAGGATCGGCCCGCGGATCGCCGGTGGCGAGCCCTTTTCCGCTCCGGTCGGCTGCCCCGCGGCGCCGTCCTGGCCGGTCGATCCGGCAT
Source organism: Candidatus Limnocylindria bacterium (assembly GCA_041482475.1). GTDB lineage: Bacteria > Chloroflexota > Limnocylindria > Limnocylindrales > CSP1-4 > JACDAV01. Next base: position 632 of record JBGPDX010000015.1, read on the forward strand.
GCTGGGCGACCACCGCGGCGCGCCTGAATTCGGCCGCCCGCGAATCCCCATCCCCCACCAGTCGTGCCGCGGCCCGCCAGAACTCGGCGGCCTCGGTGGTGGCGCCCAGGGCGAGCGCATCCCGGGCCGCGCGGTCGAGCAGCGGCACGGCCCGGGCGACGTCGCCCGCAGCCGCGCGGTGGCGCGCGACCCGTCCGATGGCGACCCGGGGCTCGACCTCGAGGCGGTCGGCCAGCCGGGCGTGGAGGGCACGGCGGCGGACGGTGAGCAGGCCGGCGTAGGCCGTCTCGCGGATGAGCGGATGCGCGAACCGCCAGGTCGTTCCACCGTCCTGGGCGACGATGAGTGCCGCGCCGGCCAGCCCATCGAGCACGGAGCGACGGGGCGACCGCCCGACGAGCTCGGCGACGACGTCCGTGCGAAATGTCATGCCGATGACGGCGGCGACACCCAGCACCTCGCGGCCGGCCTGGGACAGGGCGTCGATCCTCGCTCCCAGCAGCGCCCGCAGTGTCAGCGGCAGGCCGCCGGCGGCCGGGTCGGCGACCAGCTCGAGCCGCCCCCCGCGAATCGCCAGCGAACCGTCATCGAGCAGAGCGCGCACGGTTTCGGCGACGAACAGCGGGTTGCCTCGGGTGCGCTCGTGCACGGCGTGCGCGTCGGGGCGGGCGAGCTCGCTGCCGGCGACCTCGCGGGCGAGGTCCCGGGTCTCCTCTGGACTCAGTCCGCCCAGCTCGATCCGCTCCACGCCGGGCGCCTCCAGCCACGGCGGGAGCCCGCCGGATCGCGTCCCGAAGATCACCACGAGCGGCAGCTCCGACGCGGCGCGGGCAAGCTGCTCGAGAGCCGGCTGGCTGGACGGGTCGGCCCAGTGGAGGTCATCGACGACGATGACCCTGGGCCCTAGTACCTCTCCCAGCCGAGCGATGTAGCGCAGCGCCGCCTCGAGGATCGCGGCCGCCACATCGGTGGCGTCGGTCGGCGCATGGACCGCCTCGGCCTCCCAGCCCGAGAAGGACGCCTCGCGGGCCATCGCCGCGATCGCGCCGGCGATCCGCCGGGCGGCCCCTGGGTCGAGGTCGTTGCTGAACATCAGGCGCCTGGCGAGCGTCCCCGAATCCGTTCCCTCTTCGTCGGCGATCGCCTGGGCGAAGGCGCGCAGGAAACGGTACGGCTCGCCGGCGCCGTAGGACACGTTGTCGGTCCACGTCCAGTGCAGGCCGGCTTCGCGCGCATCGGTCTCGAGGTCGGCGATGAGTCGCGACTTGCCGATGCCGGCGTCGCCGATGACCACGGCGACGCCTCCCGCGCCGGTCGCGCGGCAGGCGTCGATGAGCGCCACGAGACGGGCCCGCTCGACGATCCGGCCGACCAGGCGAGTCGCCGGTGCCGCGGCGGGGCGCGCGGCCTGCTCACCCGTCAATGCGTGCAGGTGGACGGGCGTCGGATGCCCGCGCAATCGCGTCGTTCCGCGGTCCTCGACCGCCAGGCGGCCCCGGGCGGCCTGGACGGTGGCGCTGTCGGCCAGGATCTCGCCGGGCGCCGCGAGGCCCTGGATCCGGGCGGCGATCGCGATGGCCGGACCGCTGACGGCCCCGTCGCGCGACTCGCCGGCCGCCCGCGGCGAGGCGACGACCTCGCCCGTCGCGAGCCCGATGCGGACGTTGAGCGGCTCCTCTCCGTGGCTCGCCATGTCGGCAAGCGCCGTCCGCATCTCGAGGGCGCACAGGCCCGCTCGCAACGCATCGTCGTCGTGGGCGGTGGGGTAGCCGAATACGGCGAACACCGCGTCGCCGATGAACTTCTCACGGCTGCCGCCGAACCGCCCGACGGAGGCATCGAGCGTTGCCAGCGCGGCGTCGACGCGGCGCTTCACCTCCTCGGCGTCGTGCTCGGCGAGCATCCGAACGTAGTCCACGAGATCGGCGAAGAGGGCCGTGACGACGCGCCGATCGCCGGCCTGCGGCGCCTCCCGACCGTCATCCTGCGAAGTAGCAGGCGCGACCGGAAGCGGCGGCAGGCGGGTGCCGCACTGGTCGCAGTACCGGGCGGCGGCCCCGTGGGGGGCGTCGCAGGCAGGACAGCGCACGGAATCCCTTCTCCCCTGGGGCAGCGGGTCCTCCCGGCCGCTACGGGCGGAGTCTACCCGTCGCGTCCAGCCGGGAACGGGTCACGACATCGTCAGGACGGGCTGCTCGTCTCGAGTCGCGGCGCGGACGCTCATCCGGGCGGCGACGGTGCGCGCCAGTGAGCCGAGCGCCTGCGCGGCGGGTCCGGGTTCCCGCTGGACGACCGCCGGGACGCCGACGTCGGCGCCCTGCCGGACGGTCACGTCGAGCGGGATGCCGCCCAGGAACTCGATGTCGTGCTCGGCGGCGAAGCGCTCCCCGCCTCCCCGCCCGAAGATCTCGGTGATCTCGCCGCAGTGGCCGCAGACGAAGCCGGTCATGTTCTCGACGATGCCGATGACCGGCACGCTCATGCGCTTGAGCATGGCCAGAGCCTTGCCGACGTCGGCGAGGGCGACCTCCTGGGGCGTCGTTACGAGGACGGTGCCGCTGATCGGGACGGCCTGGGCCAGGGTCAGCTGCGCGTCCGACGTGCCGGGCGGCAGGTCGATGACGAGGTAGTCGAGATCGCCCCACTCCACGTCGCGCAGGAACTGCTGGATGGCGCCACCAACCAGTGGGCCGCGCCAGACGATGGGCTGACCCTCGGGCACGAAGAACTGGATCGAGATGACCTTGACGCCGTATCGCTCCAGCGGGGTGATCTTGTTGTTCGCGCTCGCCTTCGGCTGTCCCTCGACGCCGAGCATCAGCGGGATGTTGGGGCCGGTGATGTCGGCGTCGAGCAGCCCGACCGAGGCGCCCGACTGGGCGAGCGCCACGGCGAGGTTGACGCTGACGGTGCTCTTGCCGACACCGCCCTTGCCGGATGCCACGGCGATGATGTTCTTGACGCCCGGAACGAGCTGCTGCGGCTGAGCCGGCGCCGCGCGGCGGACGGTCGCTCCCCAGCCGATCTGCACCGTCTCGACCCCCAGCGGGTTGAGCGCCTGGCGGACGTTGGTCTCGATCTCGTCCTTCAGCGGGCAGGCCGGCGTCGTCAGCTCGATCGTCAGGGCGACCTCCGCGCCGTCGATCCGCAGGTCGCGGATCATGTTGCGGCTGACGAGGTCGCCACCAAGCTCCGGCTCCTGGACCGTACGGAGGGCGTCGTAGATCGCGGCTTCGGTGATGCTGGTCATGGGGTCGCGGTTTCCCTTCGGGCGGACGTGGCGCCTTCTGACGTTCGGCGCGTCGATATCGTAGTCCGTTTCGGGCCGGGCCTCGATCGAGCCGGCCCGAGCCCGGCGGCGCCCGATTGATGGAGGCCGCCCGGTCACGAAGTCTGGCTCGTGGTGGGCCCTTGTCGTGCGAGATTCGCACGTCCTACCTTCATCGCGGCGGCAACTCGTTTCCTTGACAGCCCACCTCCCGGACCCTATGTTTCCGCCACCCCTGCACGATCGCACGGCGGGGTCGCGCTGCCGGTGTGGCGCATGTCGTGGCCCCGGGGCCGCCCCAAGGGGACGCAGGAGTGGGAAGCAACGTGCCCGCCGTCGCCGTCCGCCTCGCCCAGATCGTCAAACGCTTCGGCGATGTCGTCGCCGTCGACCATGTCGATCTCGAGGTCCGCGACGGTGAGTTCTTCAGCCTCCTCGGCCCGTCCGGCTGCGGCAAGACGACCACCCTCCGGATGATCGGCGGCTTCGAGCAACCGACAAGCGGGGTCATCGAGCTTCAGGGCCGCGACGTGACCTGGCTGCCCCCGTACCGGCGGAACGTCAACACCGTCTTCCAGAACTACGCGCTGTTCCCCCACCTCACGATCTTCGACAACGTCGCCTTCGGCCTCCGCCGCCGCGGCGTCGCGAACGCCGAGGTCAGGCGGCGGGTCGGCGAGATGCTCGAGCTTGTCGAGCTGCCGGGCTACGACAAGCGCAAGCCCGCACAGATCTCGGGCGGACAGGCCCAGCGCGTCGCCCTGGCGCGCGCGCTCATCAACCGGCCGGCCGTCCTCCTGCTCGACGAGCCGCTGGGGGCGCTCGATCTCAAGCTGCGCAAGCAGATGCAGGTCGAGCTCAAGCGCATTCAGCAGGAGGTCGGGATCACGTTCATTTACGTGACCCACGACCAGGAGGAGGCGATGACGATGTCGGATCGCATCGCCGTCATGAACCGCGGCCGCTACGAGCAGCTGGCGGACCCCGAGAGCCTGTACGAGCGGCCCGCCACCCGGTTCGTCGCCGGGTTCCTCGGCGTGTCCAACCTGCTCGAGGGTCGCAACGATGGGTCCAGCGGAGGGTTCGCCGTCATCCGCCTGGCGGACGACGCCCGGATCCGCGTGCCGGCGGCGCTCGTGAACGGGTCCGCGACGATCGAGATCGGCGTCCGCCCGGAGAAGATCCGGCTGTCGGGCTCGGACGAGACGTTGCCTGCCGGCGCGAATGTCCTGCACGGCGTCATCCGTGACGCGTCCTACCTGGGCGTCAGCACCCAGTACATCGTCGAGGCGCGCGGAGGCGCGCTTGTCACCGTCTACGAGCAGAACGTCGAACGCGCGACGCGGGCCGAGCTGTGGGCGGCGGGCGAGAAGGTGGTCATGAGCTGGCTGCCCGACCACTCGTTCGTCATTCATGACCCGGCTGTCGTTGCGGCGGAGGAGCACTGACCCGAGCCGGGCGGCCGCCCGGCGAGCAAGGAGGAGACCATGGAAGAGCACGACACGAGCGTCCGTCGCGTGGCCGCGGAGCTGACCCGGCGGCGGTTCCTGCAGGGAACCGCCCTTGCCGGCTTCGGCGCATTCCTCGCCGCCTGCACGGGCGGCGCGACCTCGCCGAGCACGACGGCGAGCGCCTCGGCGACGGCGGCGGCGAGCGCCTCGGCGAGCGCTGTCGCGAGCCCGACACCGGTTCCCAGCCCGACCGGTCCGCTCAAGTGGGCCCAGTGGCCGGCCTATATCGACCTTACCGGCAAGGCCGGCGAGGCAGGTGCCTACGCACCCGGCTCGTCGCCCACCATCGAGGCCTTCAAGAAGCAGTACGGGGTCGACGTCGACTACGAGGAGAAGATCGAGGCCAACGAGGACTTCTACGCGACGATCCAGCCGCAGCTGCAGGGTGGCCTGCCGACCGGCTGGGACCTGATCACCGTCACCGACTGGCTCGCGGCCAAGATCATCAGCAAGGGCTGGGCCGAGAAGATCGACCAGGCCAACGTTCCCAACTGCACCGCCAACCTGCGCGATGCGCTCCGCAACCAGACCTGGGACACCGGCAACGACTACCACTACCCGTGGCAGTCGGGCATGACCGGCATCGGCTACAACAGCAAGACACTCGCCGCCGCCAAGGTCGCCGCGCCCAAGTCGCTGGCCGACCTGTGGGCGATCCGGTCCGACAGGGTGACGTTCCTCAATGAGAAGCGCGATACCTTCGGGCTGGCCCTGCTCAAGCTCGGCAAGACCGCCGATCCGGCGACAACGACGGCCGACGACCTGCAGGCCGTCCACGACGACATCAAGCCGCTCGTCGACAAGGGCCTCAAGTTCACCGGCAACGAGTATCTCCAGGACTTCGCCGCCAAGAAGGTCTATGCCGCGATGGTCTGGTCGGGCGACCTCGCCTCCTCGGGGACCGAGGGCGACACGTTCGCCTTCCCGACCGAGGGGACGATGATCTGGACCGACAACCTGCTCATCCCGAAGGGCGCGAAGAACAAGTACACGGCCGAGCTGATGATGAACTTCGTGTACGACCCGAAGATCGCCGGCCAGATCGCGAACTACGTCTACTACGTCTCCCCGGTGAAGGGCGCCGAGGCGGTCCTCAAGGAGCTCAACAAGGCTGCGCCCCTCGACCAGGCTCACCTCGACCTGCTGTTCCCGCCCGACGACGTCGTCGCGAAGCAGCACAACTTCCAGTTCCTGAGCGACGAGCTCGAGGCGAAGATGAACGAGCTGTACGCGGACCTGTCGGGCGTCTGACGCCGCTCTATCGTCGTTAGCGCCACGTGACTGCTGCCGCTGTCGCCATCGCCCGGCCTCGGCCCTGGCGACAGCGGCTGTCCGGGGCCGCTCCGTACATCCTGCTCGCCCCCGGGATTCTCTGGCTGGTCTACTTCTTCATCTGGCCGAGCTTCCAGATGTTCCTCATGTCGATCTCGTCCGGAACGCTCGATACGGGCTTCCGCGTCACCGGGTCGACGAAGGCGTACGCCGACGCCCTCGGGAAGTTCCAGGTCCAGTTCGGCAACTCGTTGCTGTATGGCGGTGCGGCAACGATCTTTGATTTCTTCATCGGATTTCCGGTCGCGTACACAGTTGCGTTCCGGGGCGGTCGCTACAAGAACCTCCTGCTGTTCCTTGTGATCGCCCCCTTCTTCACGAGCTTCCTGATCCGGACGATCAGCTGGAAGATCCTCCTGGGTGACGAGGGACCCATCTTCGGGCTCCTCAAGAACGACCTTCATGTCATACCGACGGACTTCACCGTCATCGGGACGCCGTTCTCGGTTATCGCCGGTCTGACCTACAACTTCCTGCCGTTCATGATCCTGCCGCTCTACGTCGCGCTCGAGAAGATCGACCCACGGCTGATCGAGGCGGCCAACGACCTCTATGCCGGCCGCTGGGAGGCATTCCGGCGAGTGACCCTGCCGCTCGCGCTCCCGGGCGTCTTCGCCGGCTCGATCCTGACATTCATCCCGGCGCTCGGCGATTACGTCAACGCCGAGCTCCTGGGTAGCCCCAAGACACGGATGATCGGGAACGTCATCCAGGCGCGCTTCCTGCAGCAGAACGACTATCCGCTGGCCGCGGCGCTGTCGTTCCTGCTGATGGTGGCGATCCTCGCGGCGGTCCTCTTGTACGCCCGGGCGCTCGGGACCGAGGAGCTGACCGGCTGATGGCGACCGTCGCGACGACCGTCCCGCGCGCGAAGCGCGTCCCGAGGCGGAGGGGCCAGTTCTCCCACTGGGTAATGCCGGCCTTCACCGCCCTTGCGATCGGGTACCTGCTGGTCCCGATCGCGGTGATGATCGTGTTCTCGTTCAACGACTACGCCGGCAAGTTCAACTTCATCTGGCACGGCTTCACCCTCAGCGCCTGGCTCCATCCTCTCGCCTGGCCCGGCCTGGGCGAGGCCCTCGGCACGAGCCTCAGGATCGCCGTACTGTCGACCGTCGGATCGACGATCCTCGGCACGCTCATCGCCCTGTCGCTGACCCGATACCGGTTCCGGGGCCGCGGATTCGTCAATGGCCTGATCTTCCTGCCCATGGCGACCCCCGAGATCGTCCTCGGGTCGAGCCTGCTGACGCTCTTCGTGAACACGGCGCTCCAGAACGGCGTGCTGCCGCCGGGACTCGAGCAGCTGCCCAAGGGGACGCTCTATCCCCTCGGCTTCAACACCATCCTGATCGCTCACATCATGTTCAACATCAGCTACGTGGTCGTAACCGTGCGAGCCCGGATCTCCGGCTTCGACCGGCACCTCGAAGAAGCCGCGATGGACCTCGGCGCGAACGAGTGGACGACGTTCTGGAGGGTCACCTTCCCGCTGATCTTCCCGGGCATCCTTGCCGCATCGCTCCTCGCGTTCTCGCTGTCGATCGACGATTTCGTGATCACCAACTTCGTGTCGGGGACGACCAACACGTTCCCGATCTGGGTGTGGGGCGTCCAGAAGAACGCACTGCCGGCCCAGATCAACGTGATCGGCTCGGTCGTGTTCCTGACGGCCGTCGGGCTCGTGGGAATCGCGACGATGCGCGGGGCGAGGATCCGTCGGTGACATCGCCACGAGAGGGCTTATCGGATGAACGACGAGCGCAACCGACCGCCTGACCAGCGGATCGCACGGCGCCGGTTCCTGCAGGCGACCGCTCTCGCGGGCGTCGGCGCGTTTCTCGCCGCGTGCGGCGCGCAGGGAGCCAGCGAGAGCGCCTCGGCGGGCGCGGCAACCAGCGCGCCTGGCGCCACGACCGCGGCCTCGGGGTCGACGAGCCCATCGGCGGCGGGGGGCAAGATCGGCGGCGTCCTCAACTTCGCCAACTGGATCGGCTACATCGACGTCTCCGAGGACGGGAGCAGCTACCCGAGCCTCGACGAGTTCAAGAAGCAGACTGGCATCAGCGTCAACTACAACGAGGCGATCAGCGACAACGAGGAGTTCTTCAACAGCGACCTGCAGCCGCCGCTCAGCCAGAACCTTGCGACCGCATGGGACCTCATCGTCGTCACAGACTGGATGGTGGCCCGGCTCGTCCGCCTGGGCTGGCTCGAGGCGATCGACCTGACCGCCACCCCGAACTTCCCGGCCAACCTCCTGCCCCAGTACCATGGCCGGTCCTTCGACCCTGGCACCAAGTTCGCCGCCCCGTGGCAGTCCGGCATGACCGGCATCGGCTTCGACAGGAAGAAGACCGGCGACGTCACCTCCCTGGCCGCCTTGTGGGACGCCAAATACAAGGGCAGGATCACCTACCTCGCCGACAATATGCGCGACACCGTCGGCCTGACCGCGATCAAGCTCGGCTTCGACCCCGCGACGATCACGAGGGCTCAGTTCGACGAGTCGCTGGCGGAGATCGACAAGGCGGTCAAGGGCAAGCTGGTTCGGCAGCTCGCCGGCAACTCGTATGTCGACGCCATGGCTTCGGGCGATGCCATCGTCGCGATGGCATTTTCGGCTGACGTGCTGACCCTGCTCGTTCCCGACCAGAAGCCGGACCAGGACTTTCGGTTCGCCGTCGCCAGGGAAGGCGGCATGCTGTGGACCGACAACATGTGCATGCCAAAGGGCGTCAAGAACAAGAACCAGGCCCAGGCGTTCATCAACTTCTACTACAACCCGAGGATCGCCGCCCAGGTCGAGGCCTACGTGAACTTCGTCTGCCCGGTCAAGGGCGCGGCCGAGGTCCTGAAGGCCACGAACCCCGACGTCGCCAACAACCCGCTGATCTTCCCGCCGGCCGACGTCGTCGCCCGGCTGCACCAGTTCCGCGCCCTCGACGCGAATGAGGAGAAGGATTGGAACCAGGCCTTCTCGAAGGTGCTCAGCCCCTGACGAGCCCCGGACCGGCTGCCCCAGGTGGACCCGCGATCCAGAGTTCCGCGCCCCGCGGACATCGAGGCTCCCGCTCTCCATCTACGGCGCCCTGCAGCGCGGGAACGCGGTGCAGGTCAACGTCATCGGGACGATGATCTTCGTGTCGGCGGTGAGCCTGGTCCTGACGACGCTCTGGCAGCGGCGCCAGCCTGCTCGTGACTTCGCTCCTATCGAGGTGATCAGCGCGTGACCGAACTCGCCGCCCGCCCCGCCCTCCCCGATCGCTCCGTCGTGCCGGCCGTCTGGAGCCGGATCACGAACCTCGTCGTCGACCACGGCGAGGGCTCGTGGCTCGTGACGACCGACGGCGTGCGCTACCTCGACTACTCCTCCGGGATCGGCGTGACGAACACCGGCCACGCCCACCCGCGCGTGGTGGCCGCGATCCAGGAACAGGCGGCCAGGCTCCTCCACGGCCAGCAGAACATCGTCTACCACGAGGCCGGGCTGCGGCTCTACGACCGGCTTTCGCGGCTGCTGCCCGGCGATGGCTGGGCGGCGTTCCTGTCGAACTCCGGCGCCGAGGCGATCGAGGCGTCGGTCAAGCTGGCGCGCGTGGCGACCGGCCGGCCGGTGATCGTCGCCTTCCGGGGCGGGTTCCACGGCCGAACCGCCCAGACGATGGCGCTGACCTCCGCCAAGGACGTCTACCGGGCGGCGTTCGAGCCGCTCCCCGGCTCCGTCTACCACACCCCGTTCCCGTACTGCTACCGGGCGCGTGGCGGTGCGCATGCGCCCGACGCCAGCTGCAGTTGCGACTGGGAGGCCGAGCTCGACCTCCTCTTCCACCAGTTCATCTATCCGGATCGCGTCGCCGCGATCATCGTCGAGCCGGTGCTTGGCGAAGGTGGCTACGTCGTACCGCCGCCGGGCTTCCTGCCGCGCCTGCGCGAGATCACCCGGCAACACGGCATCCTCCTCATCGCCGACGAGGTGCAGACGGGCTTCGGGCGGACCGGCGAGATGTTCGCCGTGCAGCACACCTCGACCGAGCCGGACATCCTCGTCATGGCCAAGGGAATCGCCTCCGGGCTGCCGCTGTCGGGGCTCATCGCCAGGCGTGCGCTGCTCGACAAGCTGCCGCCGGGCACGCACGGCGGCACGTTCGGCGGCAACGTCGTGGCCTGCGCCGCCGCCAACGCGACGCTCGACGTCATCGAGGAGGAGGGCCTGGTCGCCAACGCCCGTGGGCGGGGCACGCAGTTCCTCGCCGGCCTGCGAAAGGTCGCGGCGCGCCATCCGTCCATCGGCGACGTCCGGGGTCTCGGCTGCATGCTCGCCCTCGAGTTCGTCAAGCCCGCCGAAGGCGACGGCCGCGTCCCGAACCCCGAGCTGACGAAGCGCGTACAGGCCCAGGCGCTCGACCGCAAGCTGATCGTCCTGACGGCCGGCACCTACGCCAACGTCATTCGCATCATTCCGCCGCTCGTGACGACCGCGGACGAGGTCGATCAGGCTCTGGCGATCCTGGCCGACAGCCTCGACGCCGCGGGAGCCTGACCCGAGGCGGTGTGATCCGGGAGGCGCAGGCCACGGTCACCGTGGTCCCGGCGACCGCCGATCGCTGGGATGACGTCGCGACACTCCTTGGGCGGGACGGCGACCGCGGCTGCTGGTGTCTCTACTGGCGCCTGTCCGCCGGCGACTACGGCCGGACCAAGGGCCCGGACCGGCCGAACCACCTGCGCAACCTCGTGGCGCGGGAGCCGGCGCCTGGACTGATCGGCTACGTCGACGGCGAGCCCGCCGGCTGGCTGGGCCTGGGTCGGCGGCCGTCGATGGAGCGGCTGGTCCGGTCGCAGACGATCCCCGCCGTCGACGACGTCCCGGTCTGGTCGATTGTCTGTTTCATGATCCGCGTCGGGTTCCGGCGACGCGGCATCGCCCGGGCCCTGCTGGCCGGCGCCATCGACTACGCCAGGGTTTCGGGCGCGCCGGCGCTGGAGGCCTACCCCATCGACCCCGGCGAGCGACGGGCCGACACCGCCTTCGGTTACGTCGGTTTCGTCGGGATGTTCGAGGCCGCGGGATTCGCGCGGGTGGTCGAGACGGCCGCCCGAAGCGACGGCCGGCCGCGGATCCTCATGCGCCATGACCTGGGCCCATAGCGGCCCGGCGATCGTGCGGGCTGCTCCTGGCGAGGACCAGCCGGTCGACGGTCCCGGTCGGCCGTTCGGACGTTCGGCGGTCAGGACTTCCCGGGGCGCAGCAGCCGGGCCAGGACCTCCTCGTGGAGGAGGCCGTTCGTGGTCAGGAACGTCCCGCTGTCGATCCGCCGTTGGTTGTCCAGATCGGTGACCCGGCCGCCGGCCTCCTCGACCAGGACCATCGGAGCGGCCGCGTCCCACGGCGACAGCTCGACCTCGACCATCGCCTCCGCGGCTCCCTCGGCGACCAGGGCGTAGCCCCAGAAGTCGCCGAATCCACGCTCGCGCCAGACGTCGCCGAGCAGCGCGCGGAACCCGGGCGCCCGGCCGGAGGCCTCGATGTCGTGGCCGGATCCGTAGAGCAGCTGAGCGTCCCCGAGTGACGCGACCGTCGAGACGTGGAGCCGCCGCGTGCCGGTCGTGCCGGCCGCGCCGGTCGCCCACGCGCCGCCGCCGCGCCACGCCCACCAGCGCTCGCGCAGGGCCGGCGCCGACAGCACGGCTGCCTGCAGCTCGCCGTCACGCTCGACCGCGAGGAGCGTCCCGAACAGGGGGATGCCGCGGATGAAGTTGTGCGTGCCGTCGATGGGGTCGACGTACCAGCGAACCGATGCGTCCGCCGCCTCGACGCCGAGCTCCTCCCCGACCACGCCGTGATCCGGGTGCGCCGCGGCCAAGCGCGACCGGATCGCCGTCTCGATCGACGTGTCGGCGGCGGTCACGAAGGTCCGGTCGGGCTTGGTCGAGATCTCGAGGTCGCGCCGAAAGTGGCGGAGGGCGATCGCGTCCGCCTCGTCGCAGGCCGCGATCGCCAGGTCGATCCAGCCGCGCAGCTCGGCATCGCTGCCCCGGCGGAGCGAGGCGGACCATTGGGGGCCGAACTGCTCCCCGGCGTCGCCACCGCGGGCGGCTCGCGCCGTCACGACCGGATCCTCGCCCCCTCGGGGTCGTACAGCGGCTCGCGGGCGACCTCGAAGCCGATCCAGTCGCCGAACACCTCGACCTCGCCGCGCGTCCCGATCGCCGCGTCGTCGCTGGGGAGGTAGGCGTAGGCGATCGACCGCTCGACAGCAAAACCGTAGCCCCCGGACGTGACGCGGCCGACGATCCGGCCGCCGACCCGGACCGGCTCGTTGCCCAGCGCGACGGCCCGCGGATCGTCGAGGACGAGGCAGCGCAGGCGCTTGCGAGGGCCGGCCGCCCGTGCCACGAGCAGCGCCTCGCGACCGATGAACTCCACCGCCTTGTCGAGGTTGACCGCGAAACCCAGGCCGGCCTGGTACGGCGTCTCCTCCGGGGTGATGTCACTGGACCAGACCCGGTAACCCTTCTCGAGGCGCAGCGCGTCGATGGCGCGGTAGCCGCCGGCGACAAGACCGTGCGGCCGGCCCGCCTCCCACAGCGCGTCCCACAAGGCCACGCCGTACTCCACGGCGGGGTAGAGCTCCCAGCCCAGCTCCCCGACGTAGGTGACGCGGAGGGCGAGGAGCGGCACGTTGGCCACCGTCATCTGGCGGGCGGTGAGATACGGGAAGGCGGCGTCGGAAACGTCGACCGTCGTCGTCGCCGACAGGATCTCCCGCGCCGCCGGCCCCCACAGCCCGAAGCCCGCCCGCGCCGAGGCGACGTCGCTGACGATGACGCTGCCGTCGTCCGGCGCATGTCGCCGGATCCAGCCGATGTCGTGGTTGCCGACGGCCGTCCCGGTGATGAGCAGGAAGCGGTCCGGACCCAGGCGCGTGACCGTCAGGTCGCACTCGATGCCGGCGCCGGCGTTGAGCATCGCGGTGTAGACGATCGACCCGACCGGGCGATCGACGTCGTTGGCGCACAGCCGCTGGAGGAAGTCACACGCGCCGCGTCCGGTGACCTCGATCTTGGCGAAGCTCGTCTCGTCGAACAGGGCGGCCCGACGTCGCGTGGCGAGCGCCTCCGCCGCGATCGCCCGCGACCAGTGCCGGCCGGCCCAGCCGCGCGGACGGAGGGCCTCCAGCGCATCCGGCTCCCCCACCCCGGCGCCGCCCTCGTTGACCCGGAACCAGTTCGCCCGTTCCCAGCCGGACTTCTCGCCGAACTCCGCCTCGAGCGCGACGAGACGCGGGTACGCCGGCGAGAGGCGCAAGGGCCGCCCGGCCTGGCGCTCCTCGTTCGGGTAGTGGATGTCGTAGTAGGTCTCGTAGACCTCACGCGTCCGGGCCAGCGTGTACGACGGCGAGGTGTACTGGGCCCCGAACCGCCGGATGTCCATCTTCCACAGGTCCAGCTCCGGCTCGCCGTCGACGATCCAGAGGGCCATCTCCCGGCCGATCCCCGCCGCGCCGGCGATGCCGTGGGCGCAGAACCCCGCGGCGACGAAAAAGCCACGCACTTCGGACTCGCCCAGGATGAACTCGTTGTCCGGGGTGAAGGCCTCCGGGCCGTTGATCATCCGGCTGATCCCGACGTTTTCGATCGCCGGCACGCGCCGGATGGCGCCCTCCATGATCTCCTGGAAGCGTGGCCAGTCCGGCTCCAGGAGGCGGCCGTTGAAGTCCGCCGGGATGCCGTCGAGGCCCCACGGCGCCGAGTGGCGCTCGTAGCCGCCCATGCACAGCCCGCCGACCTCCTCGCGGAAGTAGCACAGGTTGTCGGGATCGCGCATCGTGGGCAGGCCGGGCTGCACGCCATCGATGGCTTCGGTGAAGACGTACTCGTGGGCCATCGGCACGATCGGGACGTTGACGCCGGCCAGCCGGGCGATCTCCGGCGCGTACATCCCCCCGGCGTCGACGACGACTTCGGCGGCGATCGTCGAACGCTCGCCGTCGCGCTCCACGTCGACCCCGGTGACGCGACCATCGCGCACGCCGACGCCGACGACCCTCGTTCGCGTCCGGATGCTCGCGCCGCGAGCGCGGGCCCCCGCGGCGAGGGCCTGGGCCAGCCCGGACGGATCGAGCCAACCGTCGGTCGGCAGGTAGACGGCGCCGTGGACGCCGTCGATCGACATGAGCGGGAAGAGCCGCCGCGCCTCCTCCGATGAGATGACATCGAGCGGCAGGCCGAACGTCTTCGCCCAGCCCGCCTGGCGGCGGAGCTCCTCCATCCGCTCGGCACTCGAGGCGAGACGGAGCGAACCAACCTCGTGCCACGACGGATCGACGCCGGTCGCGGCTGCCAGGCGCCGATACAGCTCGACGCCGTACATCATCATCCGGGTCAGGGTGACGGTCGAACGCAGCTGGCCAACCAGGCCGGCCGAATGGAACGTCGACCCCGACGTCAGCTCGGCGCGTTCGACCAGGACGACGTCCGTCCAGCCCGCCTCGGCGAGGTGATAGGCGATCGACGTCCCACCGACGCCCCCGCCGACGACCACCGCACGCGCGTGCTCCACGACTCCTCCTGCCGATCGATCCCCGCTGGCCGAGACAGCCTAGCGGCTGTTCGCCGCCCGGGCGCGTTCTCAGCCGCCGGCGGCCTCGCGCAGGGCGCGTTCGAAGGCGGGCCGTGCGGCGTTCCGCAGAAGCCGCTCGAAGTGATCGCCGGCGTAGGCGACGAAGTCCACCTCGAGCGTGCTGATTCCCTGTTGCAGCACGCCCCACATCGCCTCGCGAAAGTCCGACACGACCCGCATCAACGCCAGGCGGGCGAGGCGGCCGGCGCGTGGCGCGCCACGGTCGTAGGCCTCGAGCAGCACCGCGTCCTCGTCGGGCGACAGCTCATGGTTGACGCTGAAGTTGGCGAGGTCGAAGAAGATGTCGCCCATCCCGGCGTACTCCCAGTCGACGATCCTGATCCGCTCGCCGTCGTCGATGAAGTTGGCATTCAACAGGTCGTTGTGGCACGGCTGCAGCTCGATCGGCGCGGCCAGCAGGGCCAGCTCGATCCGCCGGCCGATCGCGCGGGCGAGGTCGTACTCAGGCGGGATGCGGACCCCGCGCGCCACGGCCAGGGCGCGATAGACCTCGACGATGCGGAGCGGGATGAACAGCCCGGGAATGGCCGGGCCATCGTGGAACCGCCGCAGGGCGTCGGCGACGCGAGCCAGGGTCGCCGGGAGGTGCGCGTCCGCCTCGGGCAGCGGCTTGCCTTCGATGAACCGCGTCACGAGGTAGCCCTCCGGCCGGATGAAGGCCACCACTTCCGGGCCAACGCCGACGCCCGCGGCCGCCACGGTCGCCGCGTACTCGACCTCGCGACTGATCCCCAGCAGGTGGGTATCGTTGCCGGCCAGCCGGATGACGTAGCGGTCGCGACCATCCGCCGGCGTGACGAGGTAGTTCCGGTTCGTGATGCCGCCGGACAGGGTCGTGAGCGTCAGCTCACGACCCGCCAGCTCCGGCAGTCGAGTCAGCCCCGCGACGAGCTGGTCGCGCAGCTCGCCGCGGAGGGCCTCTTCGCTGACCATTCGGTGGCCGGGGCCTTGCGGCGCCCGCGGCTAGGCGATCCTGGCCTCGCCGGTCGCGAGATCGGCCTCGACGATGTCCTCGCGGCCACGCTGCGCCACGAGGTAGTAGATCGCCCCGGCGATGACGACCACTCCAACGAGCGCCTCGAAGACGGGGATCGCCGGCAACTTGTCGAGGACGTTGCCTCCGACCTTCAGGAACGTGTTGATGAAGGGATTCGACCAGGTGTTGCGGAGATCCGTCCCGAACGCGCCGAACACCTGCGGCCAGGTCCACAGTCCGATGTTGATGACCATCACCCCGCCCCACACGAGGGCGAGGATGTTGAGGATCGTGCCCCAGCTTCCAAGCTTGAACCAGGCGCCCTTGTGCGGCCAGCCCCGCCGGCGCGCGGCCAGCACGCCGATGTTGCACAGGAAGTAGCTGATGTAGATCATGCCCGTCGCGCCGATTGCCAGGTAGATCGCGCTGCCGGCGCCGGTGATGACGAACGGGATCGCGGCCAGAACGCCTACGGCCAGCGCTGCGTTCGCCGGCGTCCGGAACTGGTGGTTGACGTGGCCCCAGGTGCGGCCGAACGGCAACCGTCCGTCGCGACCCATCGAGAACATCAACCGAACGGTCGCGCCATGGATGGCCAGGGTGCAGACGTAGACGGCGACGAGAATGACGACGAGATACAGCTCGCCGAGGGTGACCCCGCCCAGGCTGAAGGTGAGGTTGTCCTTGATCGTGTCGGCGATCGGGAAGCCGAATGCCTGGCCGCTCTTGATGGCGGCGCCGATGTCCTTGAACGACAGCGTTACGGCGAGCAGGAAGATGGCCCCGACGATCCCGCTCAGCCAGATCGCCGACAGCACGCCGCGCGGCGCCTGGCGGCCGGCGTCGAGCGTCTCCTCGCCGAACGTTCCGGCGGTGTCGAAGCCATAGACGACGAAGAGCGCCATGAACATGCCGACGAGGAAGACCGGCAGGTACCCGCCGCCGGCCAGATCGGCCGTGTACGACGTGTCAAACAGGACCGATACCGGCTGATGGTTGGCGAAGAAGAGGAGGATGCCCGCGAACACGACCATCCCCACGATCTCCGCGCCGACGCCGATGTTGTTGATGATTGCCAGCAGGCGAACGCCGAAGACGTTGATGAGCGTCGTCGTGACGAGGGCGAGCAGCCCGATGAACGATTGCATGTCCAGACCGGGCACGGGCGACGGGTCGGCCAGCTTGATCTGGTCCGGATAGATCGTCGACAGGACGAGTGGAACGGTCGCCGCGACCGCGGTCACGGTGATGACGCCGGCCCAGAAATAGATCCAGCCGGTGAACCAGCCCAGGGTCTTGTTCGACAGCCGCTTCGACCACTGGTAGATCGAGCCGGCGACCGGGAAGTGGCTCGACAGCTCGGCGAAGTTCAGGGCGACGAATGTCTGGCCCAGGATGACCAGCGGCCAGGCCCAGAAGACCGCCGGGCCACCCACGCCGAACGCGACGGCCTGATTGGTGAACGTGCCGGTCGAGACGCTGATGTAGCTGAACGCCACCGCGAAGTTCGACAGGAACCCGAGGGTCCGTCGCAGCTCCGGCCTGATTCCGAGCGACCGAAGGTGCGCGTCGTCGCGCGCCACCTGGTCCTGGGTGCTGATCGATCCCGCCACGACGATCCTCCTCCTACCACCGCACGAACGCGTGCGAGCTGACCTCCGGGGAGAAACGCGAAGACACCGGGAATGCTCGGTACCGGCCCCCTCAGGCCGTGAGCTTCGGGCGAGGATAGGCGTGCCGCGAGGAGCGCGTCAACGGAATTCGCAGCGCGAGCCGATCCCGTCAGCGAGCGGCGACCGCGGAGCGGAGGGGGTCGGGCAGCGGGCGGTGGACCTCGACCGGATCGATGTAGCGCTCGACCATCTCACGGGAGCCGTTGACCGCCAGCTCGGTGAACAGGAAGGTGACCTTCCGGCGCTGGGCCGCCAGGATCTCGTCCTTCGTCGCGAGGTCCCACAGCTGGCGCTTGAACGGCCCGATGGCCTTCTTGCGGGTGGTGTAGACGAACTGCTCCTCGGTCTGGTCGGGCTTCCGCTCGTCGGCGGCATTGTCGTGGCACCACCCCTCGATGGCCGCGTGGAGCGCCTTCGGGAACGCCGGATGCTCGAAGAGGAGGTTCTGGAAGCCGGTGGCGAGGTGGATCTCGGCGGTCTCGACGGCCGGGAAATGGTGGAACAGCTCGTCCGGCAACGTCGACGCCCCGTGCTGGACGGCCCCGGCGAGGCCGTACTCGCGGCGGGCGACCTCGCCCAGCCGTTTCAGGACGTCGAAGTCGAGCTTGACCTGGGCGACGCCTCCGTCCGGCAGCGGCACGCCGCCGTGCGAGGTGCCGGTCTGGATGCTGACCTTCGACAGGCCGATGGCGCCCGGTGCCCGGGCCTCGAGCTCGCGCCGGTAGCCGTCGAGGTAGGCGCGCAGCTCGGCCTCGTTTGAGTTCGCCTTGCCGACCTCGCCGATCTCGCCGCCGACGCTGATCGTCACGCCGTCCGACTCGAGGGAGCGGATCAGGGCCGTCAATTCGGCCGCCCTTCGGTAGTTCTCGCGCTGCTCGTCGTCGACCGTCGGCTTCGACAGGTCGACCAGGGTCGAGCTGTCGATGTCGATGTTGCGATAGCCCGCCTCGACGGCCAGGTGGCAGGCGCGCCGGATCTCCTCGGTCATCGCCTCAGGGTCCTGGGCGTACTTCTTCGCGTTGAACTGGTAGTGGTCGCCCTGGATGAAGAGCGGACCCTGCCAGCTGGCGGCGATCGCGCCGGCGAGCACGGCGGCCGAATAGTCGGCCGGCCGCTGGAACGTGTACGTCTGCTCGCTGCGGGCCAGCTCGAAGATCACCGCACCGACGTCGCCGGCCTGGGCGGTCTCGCAGACCGTCCGCGCCATGTCGAAGGTCTGGGCGCGAAGGTTGATGGCCGGGACGGTGAAGCCGTGGACCTCGCCGCGGGCCCGTGCCATGTAGAGGTCATGGATGCTGGCCGACCGGATGCCGACGGCCTGGCTCGCCTCCCAGACGATCCAGCGGGCCGAATCGACCACCGCATCGTCGGTCGCGAAGGCCGCCGTCCAGGCCAGGTCGCGGATGGCATCGCCCCGAAGGCGCGGCTCGTCCACGACCGCGACGCGCTCGCCGTCGAGTCGAATGCTCCCCTGCAGGTGCTCGAGGAGATCCGAAACGGAGGTGGCGACATGCGGCATGCGGGCGGCTCCGGGCGGGCTGGCGACATCCTTGATGGTAGCCCGAGTCTCCCTGGTCGTCGCGGCGGGTCGCCCACCTCGTCAATTCAGTATCGCCTCCATCGATGACCCGGGCGGTTCAGATGGTCGAAGGCTGGCGGGCCGGGCCGATGGGGTGGCCTTATCGGCCAAACCAGCCGGCGGTATCGCCCCCATCGATAGCCGCATGCGCAAGGGGCGATTCGGCGGGCGCTGCCGCGCGTCCTCCGGCTCCGGACATCGATGGCTGCGATATGGGCGATGGCTGGAGGACAGGCTGAGCGGAGAAGCGAGCGTCAGCCGCCGAAGCCGGGCTTGACCACCATGAGGAACAGGATCAGGACAATCCCCGCGCCCGTGAACATCCCGCCGCGCTGGATACGCGCCACGAGGGCAGGCACCTCGGGAGGCGGGCCGCTGGCGCCGGCAGCCGGTGGCGCGGAGGTGACTTCGATGAGCCGCTCGACGGTCCGCCGCTGGACGACGACGGAAAAGGCGAGCACGATCAGGTAGACGACGATCGCCGCGTCGAGCCAGCGGTACTGCGCCGCCCCCAGGTCGATCCCGTTGACCAGGATCATCCCGGCGCCGGTGATCGGCATCGTCAGGGCGACCGGGATCACCAGGCGGTCGGACACGAGGAGCGTGATCCGGGTCGCGAAATTCGCGTGCTGCGGCTCGCTGCCCGCCATCGCCCCGATCAGCGGGTAGGAGAACGTCGGGCCGAACGCCACGACCGCACCAACGACGTGCAGCAACAGGAGCCACGGGAACAGCCACTGCATGCGGGACACCTCTCGGGCGGGGCAATCGTCGGGGACGATAGCAGCCCCGGCAGCGGCGATTCGGACGCCTACGACACCTTCTTCGTCCTGCGCGAGACGAAGTCCACCAGGACGTACTCGCCCAGGTGCTCGGGCGTGGCGTAGAAGGCACGGCCGCGGTTCAGCCGCGTCACGAGGGCCACGAACTCGGCGAGCGCACGCGATCGCTCGAGCATGAAGGTGTTGATCGTGATCCCCTCCTTCGTGCAGCGCTGCACCTCGCGGAGGGTCTCCTGGATGGTCCGTCGCGTCGGCGGGTAGCTGAACTCGACCTGGCCGTCCTCGAAGTGGGCGGTCGGCTCGCCGTCGGTGATGACGACGATCTCGCGATTGACCGCCCGGTGCCTGGCGAGGATCCGCCGGGCGAGCATCAGGCCGTGCTGCAGGTTCGTGCCGTACTCGTAGCCGTGCCAGGTCAGCTCGGCCAGTGCCTCGGGCCGGATCTCGCGGGCGTAGTAGGCGAACCCGACGACCGCCAGGTAGTCGCGCGGGAACTGTGTCCGGATGAGGGTGTTCAGCGCGACGGCGACCTTCTTGGCGGCCAGGAAGCAGCCACGGAGCAGCATCGAGCGGCTCATGTCGACGAGCAGGACCGTCGATGTCTGCGACAGCTGCTCGGTCCGGAAGACCTCGAAGTCCTCCGACGCCAGGGTGAGCCCGCGTTTTCGGCCCGCCCGCCGCCGATCGGGGGCGTTCTCCTCCCGGGTCAGGGCGTTGGCCAGGGTTCGCCGCAGGTCGAGGTGGAACGGGTCGCCGAACTCGTACGGCTTGGTCGTCTCCTCGCGCTCCCCTCCCCGACCGGCTCGCTCGATCCGATGGCCACCGAAGCCGTCCCGCCGCAGCCGCGCGAAGAGATCGTCGAGGACCTTCTGCCCGATCCGACGGCTGCCCCGCGGCGTCAGCTCCAGTCGATCGCCCTGTCGGGTCAGGTAGCCGGCACGCTCGAGCTGTCGCGCCAGCTCGTCCAGCCCGTCCAGCTCGCGGACGGCGTCGTCGCCAAGCAGGTCCCTGACCCGCGCGCGGTCGACGTCGGCCAGGTCAGCGGGCCCGTCGACGTCGCCGAGCGTGTCCTCGAGGGAGTCCAGTGCCTGGAGACGGGCGATCTGTTCCAGGGCGCCGTCGAGGCCCAGCTGCTCGTCGCCGCCGAAGCGGAAGCGATCGCCGAGTCCGCCGGGCACCAGCTGGTCCATCGTCGCCGCCAGCTGGGCCAGGTCCCAGCGGAGCCGGTCGTCGCGCAGCAGCGCATCGGTCATCTCCTGGAGCTCCGCGCGCTGCTCCGGGGTCATCGAGCGGAGGAGCGACTGCATGGCGGCCATCCGCCGCGCGAGTTGCTCGATGATGTCGTCGAGGTTCCGCGCCCCGGGGAAGAACCGACCGTGCTTGGCCAGGAAATCCGACGCGTCCGGGTCGCCGCCGGCGAGCTTCTCCTGGAGCAGCTGGTTGAGGTCGCGGACCATCTCGCGGTTGGCCGCCAGGTCCTCCGGCGTGATGCCCTGGATCGCCTCGGACAACCCGGCAACGTACTGGTCGAGGACCTGCTTCTGGAGCCGCTTGACGAGGTCGTCGAAGCGCTCACGGGCGGCCGGCTCCATGAAGTCGTATTCCTGCAGTCCCTTGATCTTCCCGCCGACGTCCGGCGGCAGCGCATCGAGCTGATCGAGCCGCTTGCCGGCCATGTCGCGGAGCATCTTCCGGAGCGTCGGGTCGTCGGGGGATGGCGGGTCAACCGGCGCGGCGGCCGAGCCCTCGTCGAGGCGACGCTCCACCCCGGCACGTTCTTCGGCCACGATCTCGTCGAGCTCGCGCCGGATGTCGGCCAGGACGTCGCCCAGCTTGTAACGGTCGAGCAGCTCCTCCCGCCGCCGCTGGATGCGCTCGATCATGTCCTGCAGCCCGGACAGGTCCCGGCGCGACGGGTCGGCCGAGCGCCAGCCGCGGTCCATCAGCCGGCGGAGCGCGGCGCCGATGTCGCCTTCGGCCATGACGTCGTCGGCGAGCTCGTCGAGGATCTCGTCGGGATCGAGGTCCGGCAGCGACTGGCTGCCGTCCCAGCGAGAGTAGCGGGCGCGATCGGCGAGCAGACGCTCACGGGCGGCGATTCCCTCGCCACCGCGCAGGTCGCGCCGGTCCGGCGTCCAGCCGGTCATCGGCGGTAGATCGTCCCCACCGCTCCGCGGTCCTTGTTGATCCGCCGGCCAAGGTGGAGGCCCTCGAGCAGGAACTCCATCGCCGACGCGACGACGGCGGGCTCCTCCGCCCCGTCGGTGACGTCGAACGCCCCGAGCCGCCTGATCGCCTGCGGCAGGCCCGGGATCTCGCCCATCCAGCGGACGTACTCGCGCGACGGCACGCGATCGCCGGTCTCGACGACGAGCCCCTCCTCGAAGGCCTGGACGACCTCGTCGAGATCGTCCACGTCGACCCGCCGGCCGAACGTCGTGAAGAGCGCCTTGGTGATCAGCCGCTCGATGATCCGTTCCTCGGGCGCCTCGTCGCCGACCGTCTCGAGCTCGACCTTGCCGACCGTCGAGGCGATGACCGCACCCAGGTCCGACACGCGCGGGGCCGCCAGTGGCTCGCCCAGCCGGACGGCCCGCTTCACGGCGGCCGCCTCGAGGACCTCGCTGTTGGCGACCGACACGCGGACGCTGACGCCGGACCGCTGGCTGATCTCCGGGGAGCGGCGGGCGAGGTGGGTCAGCTCGGCGACGAGCTCCTCCATGAAGGCCGGCACGACCACCGCCGGCGCGTCGTCAGCCTCGAAGCGCTGCTTCTCCTGGCGGACGATGGCGATCTCGTGGTCGAGCGTCCGCGGGTAGTGGGTCCGGATCTGCGAACCCAGGCGATCCTTGAGCGGCGTGATGATCCTGCCGCGGCTGGTGTAGTCCTCCGGGTTCGCGCTGGCGACGACGAACAGGTCGAGCGGCAGGCGGACGACGAAGCCGCGAATCTGGACGTCGCGCTCCTCGAGGATGTTGAGCAGGCCCACCTGGATCCGTTCGGCCAGGTCGGGCAGCTCGTTGATCGCGAAGATGCCGCGGTTCGCCCGTGGGATCAGCCCGTAGTGGAGAGTCAGCTCGTCGCTGAGGTAGCGGCCCTCCGCGACGCGAACGGGATCGACCTCGCCGATGAGGTCGGCGATCGTGATGTCCGGCGTGGCGAGCTTCTCCGCGTAGCGGCGGTCGCGCGGCAGCCAGTCGATGAGCGTGCCGTCGCCCCGCTCGTCGACGAGGGCGCGGGCGGCCGGGCTGATCGGGGCGTACGGGTCGTCGTTGAGCTCGCCGCCGCGGACGACCGGCAGGGCCTCGTCCAGGAGGCCGATGAGCAGCCGCGCCATGCGGGTCTTGGCCTGCCCACGTTCGCCGAGGAACACCAGATCCTGGCCGGCGAGGATCGCGTTCTCGACCGCCGGCACCACCGTGTCGTCGAAGCCCACGACGCCCGGGAAGATCGCCTCGCCCTCGCCCAGGCGGGCGAGGAGGTTGGATCGGAGCTCCTCCTTGACGGTTCGGCTGCGCCAGCCTGACGCGCGGAGCTCGCCCAGGGTGGTCGGCCGATCGGTGGTTCGCGATCTGACGCGGGATGAGCTCATCGATGCCTCAATTGGGATGGGAGGGTACGGCGGCAGCGGCGGACCGATAGCCGTCGATGGCAGTTCTGACCTCGTCGACGCCCGTGACGCCGGAAGCGGCCAGCCCGGCGAGGTAGTCGCGCCGGCGGTCGTGCTCGATCTCGAAGTCGCCGGGCCGTCGGTCGATGCGTTCCGCCAGCTCGGGGATGACGCCCCAGGCGAAGTGCTCGAATGCATCGTCGTCAGGATCCCAGGTCGCCAGGACGGCCGGACCCAGGCGCTGGACGTGGCCGTGCTGGTCGCGGGCCACCGGCCGGACCCAATGGGCGGCGACGACCCGCCGAAGCGGCCCGGGATGCGCATCGCCGGGCGGCGGCGACATCGCCCGCAGGACGATCACCACGCCCAGCCGGGACAGCTCGTCGTCGGTCAGCGCGACGGGCGGCCGGTGGAGCATGTCGAAGACCTCCTCGAGCGAGTCGGCGTGGATGGTCGCTCCCAGGCCGTAGCCCACCGAGATGGCCCGCACCGCCACCCGCGCGGCGTCACCCCAGGTGTAGGCCGGGAGGTGGTCGGACAGCTCGGCGGCAACGAGCCAGGTCGTCGAGGGGTCCGTTCGTTCGGCTGCCGGCGCCTCCCCTGTCATGGGCCCGCGCCAGCCGAGCTCCCGCGCGTGCGGCAGCCAGTCGAACGTCTCCGCGATCCCCGCCAGCTCGACCCGACGGGTGCCGGGCGGCAGGAAGTCGAGAAGCGCCGAGAGGAGCGTCGTTTTTCCGGTGCGTCCACGCTCCGCCGCGACGACGACCGGCTGGCGGGCCTCGACCAGCAGCCACAGGAGCGCCGCCAGGTCGGCGTCGAGCGTCCCGGCCCGGATGAGCTCGACGATGGAGCGAGGCTGCGGCGGGACCGGCTTGAA
Source organism: Candidatus Limnocylindria bacterium (assembly GCA_041482475.1). GTDB lineage: Bacteria > Chloroflexota > Limnocylindria > Limnocylindrales > CSP1-4 > JACDAV01. The sequence goes on from JBGPDX010000015.1 coordinate 24,887, forward strand.
GCCCCACCAGCCCCGCGATGGCGAGGTGATATCCACGGGGACTCCGTCGGGTGGCGTGACGGGTGACTCGGAGGGGCCAGCGTACGGCGGGCCCCGGTGAGCGTCAAACCGAGCGTCGGGGTGCACCTTGACCTCCGGACGAGCGTCATCCGCCCCCTGCAAGCGTCGCGTGCAGGTCGTTGATGAGCGCCCCGAGCATCCCCGCGGGGCGGGGCGGGGGCGGCAGTTTCCGCAGGACATCCCGAACATCCGGCGAGGCGTGGCCCAGGCACCAGCGGAACTCCGTGGCGACGGCGGTCGGGTCTTCCGGGGCGGCAAGCCCGGCGGCTTTCGCGGCGTAGGCTGGCACGCCGCGCGCATGGGCCGCCATGTGCGCCACGGCCGCCGCGTGACCCGCGGCCCGGGCCGCGGCCACCGCGGCCGGGTCGCCGATCTCCCGAGCCGCCGCGTGCGCCCGGGCCGAAAGGGCGCGGACCTTTCCGATCCGCATTTCGCCACGGGCGAACGCTCGCAGGCCGTCGATGGCATCACGAGGGCGCGTGTCGCTGGGGGCCTGCGCCTCGAACAAAGACAGCGTCCGCTCGGCACAGTCGGCGGCCCACACGGCCAGCACTCGCCGGTCGTCCTCGCTCAGCGTCAAGGCGCCCGGATGGCGTTCCATACCCCTCGCGCCTGGATCCGCTTTTCGAACAGCACCCGGTCGCCACCCTCGCCGTCGTAGGCGGGATGGAAGGGGACCCCATCCTGCTCCGCCGGACCCGATACCACCTCGAAGCCCATCGCCTGGTGGGCGTGGATGGAGACCCGGTTGATCGGCGACGTGACGGCGTGGACGACATGCCGATCCGCCGCGCGGGCAGCCTCGAAGAATCGTTCGTACAGGCGCCGCGCCAGGCCCGTCCGTCGATGATCCGGGGCGACGCCCACGAAGTGCACGTAGGCGTCGTCTCGCTGCGACTGCGACAGGAAGCCGACGATGAATCCGGCCAGCCGGCCCGAATCGTCCTCGGCCACGAAGCACGTATCGGCGAAGTGGACAAAGAACAGCCGCGGCAGCATGGCCGACATATGCCGGCCGCCCCACCACTCGTCGACCACGGGGATCACCCGGTCGTAGTCGGCGGCTTCGGCTTGTCGGATCGTGACGGTCATCGGCTTTCTCCAGGGAGCCAACATCTGTGCCCGGCCTGCTGGCGTGGCGGACCGAGACGGGCGGCTGATTCCGCCCGGGCGCTGCCGTATCCTGTCGCTCGTCCGGGCTGCCCGCGCACCCGGCCTCCCTCTTCCCCGTCTCCGAAGTCGAGGGCAGGGTGCAGCCGACACCTGCGACCACCGAGCCGAGCGCGCCCATCATCCTCCAGGTTCGCGGGCTGTCGAAGTCCTTCCGCGGCCTGCGCGCGCTCGATGGGTACGAGCTGGACTTGGCGCCGAGGGCGATCCACGGCGTGATCGGCCCGAATGGCGCCGGGAAGACGACCCTGTTCCATCTCCTGTCCGGGTTCCTGCGCCCGACTGGTGGATCGATAGCCTTCGACGGCCACGACATCACAGGCTCTCCCGCCTGGAAGGTCGCCCGGCTGGGCATCGGCCGGACCTTCCAGAACATCCGGCTGTTCGGTGACCTTCCGGTCGTCGACAACGTCAAGGTCGCCGTGCAGCGGCGCTGGCGCACCTCGCTCACCGCGACGCTCCTGTCGACGCCGGGATTCCGTCGACGCGAGACGGAGATCGACGCCGCCGCGACGGAGCTGCTGGACCTGGTTGGACTGGCCGCGCGCCGCGATCAGCTGGCCCGCAACCTGCCGTACGGCGACCAGCGCCGGCTGGAGATCGCGCGGGCCGTCGCGACCCAGCCGCGGATCCTCCTGCTGGACGAGCCGAACGCCGGGATGAACCCGATCGAGACCCAGGACCTGCTGGGCCTCATCCGGCGGCTGCGGGACGAGCTTGGAATCACCATCGTGCTCGTCGCCCACGACATCCCGCTGGTCATGAACCTGTGCGACCG
>JBGPDX010000016.1:0-26862 GCA_041482475.1 Candidatus Limnocylindria bacterium
CTGGTGTCGGGCGGCGGCGCACGAGACTGCGGTGACGCCGCCAGCGCCTGCCAGTCCGGCTACGCCTTTGCCCGCAACGGCAGCTCGCCGAGGACCGCGACCGACCAGGCCGCGGCGGGCACGGACGAGACCCTCTATGTCGCCTATGAGGCGACCATCCCGGGCACGGAGATCTCGAGCGGCACGACCTTCGGGTCCGCCGGCCCAGGCATGGGCGGCCAGGGCGGGATCTACTTCGTGCGGCTCAACGGAGCGACCGGTGTGGCCACGACGCCCAGGCTCGTCGACCCCATCGCGACCGGGCACCAGTTCTTCCCGGACGTCTCGATCGCCGGTGGCACGCTGCACGTCATCTGGTACGACTCCCGGAATGACGCCTGCTATTCGCGGCAGCGTCCCATCGGCAACTGCGCGCCGGGTGCAGCGACGCCGATCGTCGCATCGATCGACGTCTACGGGACCCGCTCCTCGAACGGCGGTACCAGCTTCGCCACGAGCACCCGGATCACCGACGCCACGCTGAACGCCGCGTGGGAGCAGTTCGGCGGCCGGACGGTCCCGTTCAACGGGGACTACATCTGGCTCACCTCGATGGGCACATCGGCGTGGGCCGTGTGGACCGACTACCGCAACGTCGTCGGCGGCACGGACCAGCGGGAGACCGGGGCCGACGACCACGACCCTGGCGCCGACGTCCAGCAGTGCCGAACCCTCGTCGGCGGCGCCTGGACGGGCGACACCTGCCCGCGCGCGGGCGGCCTCGACCAGGACATCTACGGCGATCTCGCGCCCTGATCGGGACAGTTCGCGATCACCGGGAGGGCGCCGCGAGGCGCCCTCCCGTTTGTCACGGAGACGGGCGAAGTCGCGGAGCTCGAGCCCGGTTGGGGGTGGTGGGCGATACTGGATTCGAACCAGTGACCTCGCGGATGTGAACCGCGCGCTCTAACCGACTGAGCCAATCGCCCGCTGGTCCGCGGCCGGCGGCCGGCCGGACCGCGCGATCATACCCGAAGGCCCGGCCACCGAGCCGTGACCTCGCCGGGCGTCATCCCTTCGACGACGACGAGTTTCTGTCGGCCGGCCGCGCCGGCGACCAGCCGGACGGCCCGCCGCGCGACCCCCAGCTCGTCGGCCAGCAACCGCAGGAGCGCCTGGTTTGCGGCGCCCTCGATCGGCGGTGCGGCAACCCGCGCTCGCAGCACGCCGTCGACCACGCCCTCGACATGGTCGGACCCACCACGGGGGGTCAGACGAACGGCGAAGCGGACCTCGTTCTCAGTCAGGACTCAGAACAGCTTCATGAGGGTGAACAGCACCAACAGGACGACGGTGGCGGAGAGATCGATCATCCCGGTCCGCGGCAGCGCCCGTCGGACCGGTGCCAGGATTGGCTCGGTCGTCTGGACGATGAGGACGGAGGCCTGGTTGCGGCTCATTGGATCGACCCAGGAGACGAGGATCCGGGCGAAGACGAGCACGAACAAGATCAGCAGGAAGAGCTCGGCGAAGTTCCGGACGAACGCCTCCATGGACCGTCAGTCTACCAGTCGACGCTCTCCCACCCACCGGCGATCGAACGGCCCGACGGAGAGACGCAACTCCGAGCGGGCTTACGGCGGAGGCCGCTCGCCGAAGATCGCCCGGCCGACGCGGACAATCGTGGCGCCCTCCTCGACGGCGACCTCGAAGTCGTCGCTCATCCCCATCGACAGGTCCGGGCCCAGCCGTGGCCAGGCCGCGCGGAGCGGCTCCGACAGCCGCCGCAGCGCGACGAACGTCGGTCGGGCCGCCTCCGGCTCGCCGACGAGCCGTCCGACGGTCATGAGACCCCGATAGTCGAGGCGGCGAAGGCCGTCGAGGCGCTCGATCGCCGGCGCCAGATCGTCGGGCAGAAAGCCGGCCTTGGCCGGGTCGCGATCGACGTTGACCTGGAGCAGGACCGGGTACGGCGAGCGAGGCTCGTCTCCGGCGAGCAGCGCATCGAGTCGTCCGGCGAGCTCGATCGATCCGACGGTCTGGATGACCGCGAAGGTGTCGAGCGCCCGGCGAACCTTGTTCGACTGCAGGGGCCCGATCAGGTGCCACGCGGCGCCGGGGACCTGGGCGACCTTCGTCTCCGCCTCCTGGACCCGGTTCTCGCCGAAGAGGTCGAGGCCGACCGCGACGGCCGACCGGAGCCGCGACGCGGGCACCGTTTTCGACACCGCGACCAGGGTCACGCCGGCCGGGTCGCGATGCGACCGCACGGCAGCCGCGGCAATGCGTCCGAGGACACGTGCGCCGGCGGCACGGATGGCCGCGGCGTCGTCCTGGGTCAAGGCCGGCCCTCGCCGGCGCGCCTCACTTGCGGCGGAGGAAGCTGGGGATTTCGAGATCGTCGGCGTCGTACGTCGGCCGCTTCATCACCGGCACCGGCTCGCGTACCGGCCGATCGATGCGGACCGCCGCGGCGGCCTGATCGCCGCCGGCCGCTTCCTCGCCGGGCTGGTCGCCGAGCGTCCGCTGCCGCTCGAGCTCCCCGAGGAAGTCGCGCTGGCCGCGGGAGGCGCCGGCGTCGGCCTGGCGACCAGCCGACTCGCGCCGCGAGTACTCGCGGCGGCGGCTGCCGTCGAAGCCGGTGGCGATGACGGTGATCGAAACCTCCTCGCCAAGGCGGTCGTTGAAGCTCGTCCCGAAGATGATGTTCGCTTCCGGGTCGGCGGCGGCGCGGATCTCCTCGGCGGCCTCGGTGACCTCGAACAGGCTGAGATTCGAGGAGCCCGTGATGTTGAAGAGGATTCCCTGCGCCCCGGCGATGTTGACCTCGAGGAGCGGACTGGCAATCGCCGCGCGGGCGGCATCGAGGGCCCGGTTCTCGCCCGACCCGTGGCCGATGCCCATGAGCGCCGATCCGGCGTCCTTCATGATCGCCCGCACGTCGGCGAAGTCGAGGTTGATCAGGCCGGGCATCGTGATGATGTCGCTGATCCCCTGGACACCCTGGCGCAGGACGTCGTCGACGACCTTGAACGCATCGAGGATCGAGGTGTTCTTCTCGACCACGTCCTTGAGCCGGTCGTTGGGGATGGTGATGAGCGTGTCGACCTTCGCCTTGAGCTCCTCCGCCGCCTTCTCCGCGACGAGCTTCCGTCGCGCGCCCTCGAAGGCGAACGGCTTCGTCACGACCGCGATCGTCAGGGCGCCGGCCTCCTTGGCCAGCTCCGCGACGATCGGCGCGGCGCCGGAGCCCGTCCCGCCGCCGAGCCCGGCGGTGATGAAGACCATGTCCGAATCGGCGAGCGCCTGGCCGATCTTCTCGGAGTCCTCTTCGGCCGCCCGCTGGCCGATGTTGGAGTCGCCGCCGGCGCCCAGCCCGCGGGTGATCTTGTCGCCGATCCGGATCTTGTGTGGTGCGTCCGACTGGAGCAGCGCCTGCGCGTCCGTGTTGCAGGCGATGAACTCGACGCCCATCATCTCCGCCCGGATCATCCGGTTGACGGCGTTGCTGCCGCCGCCGCCGACGCCGATGACGCGGATGAGCGCGAAATTCTCGGAATCGGATCGCAGCGGCATCGCCTCTCCTCGGTGGGTGCGGGGCACCGTCAATGACGTTGATCGCAGCCCCGCGGAGCGGCTCGGGCACCCGGCTGCGCGGGCCCTCGGGGCTGGGCGGAGTCTACCACCGGGCTCCGTCGGCCGAGCGGTCGAACGCGTCGGTGGTTTGGGGTTGGAGGCCGGCGTCGCGCCATTGCGGTGTCCCGGCGTCGCGACGTCGCGCGGCTGCTGGGCCGCAACTCGTATCGCACCCATCGATGACCCGAGCAGGAGCGGGGTCCACAAGGGCGGCGCGGGCGTCGGCTATCGCGCCCGTTATCGCGTCCATCGATACCTCAGGCGTCCGTGACGCGGTACGGCGCACGCGACGAAACGGATCGCGCCGGACAGGGCCCGTCCACAACGATGGGTGCGATATCCCGCGTGTCAGGCGGCCGATGAGCCGCTAGCCCGCCACGAGACTCAGCCGGACGGTGCGGGTGGCGTTGTCGGGATTCGAGTCGAGCAGGGCCATCGATTGCCAGGTCCCCAGCTGGAGCCGGCCGCCGGCGACCGGCACGATGAGCGACGGGGCGACGAGAAGCGGCAGCACGTGGTCCGCGCCGTGACCCGCCGAGCCGTGGCGGTGGCGCCACCGATCGTCCCGCGGCAGCAGCCGGTCGAGGGCCGCGACCAGGTCGTCGTCGGAGCCGGATCCCAGCTCCATGACCACGACGCCGGCCGTCGCATGCGGCACGAACACGTTGAGCAGCCCGTCACCCTCGCCGGCGACGAAGGCTGAGCAGGCGTCCGTCAGGTCGAACGGCCCGCGCCGTGAACTCGTATCAATCGTCAATTCGGTCGTCTTCATGACCAAGAAGAGGCAACCTCAACGAGGTACTGCCGCCCGCCCTCCGCAGACCGAGGCCGCCCTCCGGGCGGCCATCGGTCTAAGGAAACATGCTCCGGAGGGCGTCCCGCATCCGGCCGAGGACCCCCATCGCCGGGGCCGACTCGTAGCGTGACGACTCGGTCGAGTTGAGGCTGGCCGCGCCCCATTGGAGCAACCCGACGGCCGTCGAGTAAGTTGGCGTCAGGAGCGTGTCGACGAGGCCGCCGATACCGGCCGGCCCGGCGACGCGGACGGGCATCTCGAGCACGTCGCGGCCGAGCTCCGCCACGCCGGCCAGTTGGGCGGCGCCGCCGGTGAGGATGATCCCGGCAGGCAGCATCCCGGGCGCGTCGCGCATCTCGTTCCGCAGCAGCTCGAACGTCTCGCGCATGCGGGCCTCGATGATCCGACACAGCTCCTCGCGGCTGACGGTTCGGCCGGCGTCGTCGCCGAGGACGGCGACGCTGATCTCCTCGTCCCCGCGGATCGATTTCAGATCGCACGTGCCGTGGCGGATCTTCAATTCCTCGGCGACCGGCAGGCTGGTCTTGACCCCGATCGCGATGTCGTTCGTGACGTTGTTGCCGCCGATCGGCAGGACGGCGGTGTGGAACGGCGAGCCGTCGGTGAACAGGGCAAGGTCGATCGTGCCGGCGCCGATGTCGGCCACGGCGACCCCCAGCTCCTTTTCCGTGTCGTTGAGGACGGCCTCGGCCGAGGCCAGCGATCCGGCGACGAGCTCGTCGATCTTGACGCCGGCCTGGGCGACGCACTTCGACAGGTTCTGGACGGCCGTCGCCGACGCGGTGACGATGTGGGTCTCGACCTCGAGGCGCAGGGCGCTCATCCCGAGCGGGTCCTTGACGCCTTCCTGGCCGTCGACGATGAACCCTCGCCGCTCGACGTGGAGCACCTCGCGATTCGACGGGATCGACACGGCGCGAGCGACCTCGATCGCCCGGTTGACGTCTTCGCGGGTGACCTCGCGGTGATGGGCCGTCACGGCCACCTGACCGGTCGAGTTGAGGCTCTCGACGTGCATTCCGCCGACGCCGACGAACGCCCGGTCGATCTTCCAGCCGGACAGCCGCTCGGCGCGCTCCACGGCGTCGGCGATGGACCGGACCGTCTGATCGATGTTGACGACGACGCCCTTCTTCAGACCGGAGGCGGGGACGGTCCCGTGGCCCATGATCGTCAACCGCCGATCGCGGCTCACCTCACCGATCAGGGCGCAGACCTTCGACGTGCCGACGTCGATCCCGACGAGGACCGCTTCTCTCTCCACGTACTGCACGTCTCCTCGCGATGCCCCCCGCACTGGCCTAGATGAAGTGGCGCCGGATGAGCGCCACGTTGTTGAAGATGCGGAACCCGAAGTTGATCAGCGCGACGAGATAGAGGTCCAGGCTCAGTCGGTCCCCGATGAACGTCAGGAGGACCGCGACGATGGCGTTCACGACGAAGCCGCTGATGAAGATCCGATTGTCATAGACGCCGTCGAGCTCGGCGCGGACCGCGCCGAGGACCGAGTCGAGCGCGGCGAGGATCGCCACGGCCGAGTAGCGGCTGAACTCGAAGCTGACGTTGACGTTGAGGACGAGCCCGGCGAGGACACCCACAACGAGACCCGCCAGGGGTAGGAGCACGCCGTCTGGGCCTCTCTTCCGTGCGTTTCGGCAAGGCTAACCGACGTGACAGCGGCCCAGCAAACGATTCCGGCGCGGGTGGGGAGCTGGGGTGTGCCCGGCGTGATGGTCATCGGCGCGGGGTCGCCGATGGCGCCGGCGACGAGCGCGGGATCCAGGTCCCGCTCGTGTCCGAGGCGAGGATGACCCGATCGACGGTCGGTTCGCGGCCGGCGAGCAGGCTGTGGAGCAGCCGGACCTGGCCCGGGATGAGGTCGGGCCGCCGAAGGCTGGGCGTGTAGAAGCCGAAGACGGCCGACCAGCCGCCGGGCACGGCCGTGACGACGAAGCCGTTCTCGTCCGTCACCGACACGGCGAGCCGCGCCGCAGCGGATCCCACGTCGGCGGGCCGGACGGTCTCCAGCCGGGTGGCCGCGTCGAGATCGATCGGGTCGAGTCGATCGCCGACCGCGAAGGAGGCCGACGTGGCCCGCAGGTCGGTCATGGCCGGCAGCCCCGCGGCGTCCGCCGACCCCTCCCCCACCTCGGCGAACAAGACGCCATCGCGATCGACGAGGAAGCGCCGCGCCGCGATCGTCCAGACGAGGATGGGGTCCCGCTCCCGAACCTCGACGTCGAGGGTGTCGGGCAGCTGGACGGTGACGTCCGCGGCGGCCACGGTCGGCAGCTCGCGGAGACGCGCCACGATGAGTTCGGTCGACACGGCGAAGAGGTTGGCACCCTCGGTGACGCCGAGGCGGGCCGTGACCTGCGCCGCGTCGGTGAAGTGGAGCCCGTGGACCACGACCGGGCGCAGCCCGAACGCCGGCGAGGCGGCGACGCCGTAGATGGCCGCGGCCGCGACGAGCATCCCGAGCCCGCCCCCCGCGCGAACCCGGGACAGCCTCGCCGACGCGCGCCGCACCGTGGCGCTGCGACGCGGATGGCCGCCCGGTCGCCGGATCCCCCGCCGAAAGGTCATCGCGGCAGATCCGTCGGCGCAAGCCGCGTGGCAACGCGGTTGGCGTGGCGCTCGACCGCCAGCTCGACGATTCGGAGGCACACGCCGGCGAAGTCATAGCCACCGTCCGCGGGCATCGTCGGAAAGAGGCTGATCAGCGTGAAGCCCGGGATCGTGTTGATTTCCGACAGGTAGATCGTCTCGCCCTGGAGCAGGAAGTCGACCCGCGCAAAGCCCTCGCCGCCGATCGCGCGATAGGCGTCGCGGGCGATCTTGAGGATCGTCCGTCGCGTGGCCTCCGACACCTGTGCATGGGTCGACGTCTCCGACAGGCCCGGGGTGTACTTCGCCTCGAAGTCGTAGAACTCGTGGCCGGCGACGATCTCGCCCGGACCGAACTGTTCGAGACTCGTCGGGTCGTTGCCGATGACCGATACCTCGAGGTCGCGGGCGCCGGCCAGGTAGCCCTCGGCGAGGGCCAGCGTGTCGTGGCGGAACGCCAGGTCGAGCGCCGGGGCGCGCTCCTCCGCCGCGTGCGCCAGCGTCATCCCGACCGACGATCCCAGGCGCGACGGCTTGATCATCAGGCGCGGATCGGCACGCCCGGCGGCGAACGCGTCGAGCTCCGCCAGGACCCCGTCGCGGTCGCGCCGCCAGCGTTCCGCGGCCACCTCGCGCCAGTCGACGACCGGCAGGCCCAGGCCCCGGCAGAGCCGCTTGAAGAGCGCCTTGTCCATGCCGATCGCCGACGCTGCGACGCCGGACCCGGTATAGGCCACGCCGGCCGTCTCGAGCAGCGCCTGGATGCGACCGTCCTCGCCGAACGACCCGTGCAGCGCGACGAACACGACCGGCGACGGGTGAGCCGCGGCCAGCTCGTCGATGACGGCGCCGACGGGTTGCGGACCGATCGCGCCGAGCGATGGCGGATCGTCGTAGGCCGAGCCCGGGCGACCGTCCCGGCGGTGATCCGGCGGCAGCCGCCACCAGCCGCCGTCGAGGTTGATGAACCGCTGGTCGACCGTTCGGCCGGCCTCGGCCAGCGCCTGGGCGATGGCGGTCCCGGACAGGATCGACACGTCGTGCTCGGCCGATGGACCGCCGAACACCACCACGATCGGGCGACCCGCGGTCGGCGTCACCCGGGCGGCTCAGGTTCGGGCGTCCCCGGCCACGGCCAGCCGTCCCAGTCGCCGAGGAAGACCACCTCGTGCTCGAGCCGCACCCCGAACCGGCGGTCGATCTCGTCGCGGACGTGGTCGCCGAGCGCCCGCACGTCGGCCGCCGTGCCGCGACGGTCGTTGACGATGAAGTTGGCGTGCTTCTCGCTGACGACCGCGCCGCCGACGCGCCATCCCTTGAGCCCGGCCTCGTCGATCAGCCGGCCGGCCGATTCCCCGGTCGGGTTGCGGAAGAAGCTGCCCGCCGATGGCAGGCCCAGCGGCTGGTGAGCCTGGCGCCAGCGGCGGATGTCGTCGAGCCGTTCGCGGATCTGCTCGGCCGAGGCCGGTGACAGGCGGAACGTCGCGCCGAGCACGATCTCCGCCGACTGGACCGCCCGCGGCGTCCGTTTCAGGCGGCTGTCGCGGTAGGCGAAGTCCAGGTCGGCCGAGGCGAGACGGGCCTCGGTGCCGTCGGCGAGCAGGACGTCGGCCGACTCGAGGACTGCCGCGATATCGGACTCGTGGGCTCCCGCATTGGCCCATACCGCACCGCCCACCGTGCCCGGGATCGCCAGCCCGAACTCGAGACCGGTCAGCCCGGCCCGCTGCGTCTCCGTCGCCGCGCGGGCCATCGGGACGCCGGCCTCGGCGACGTAGCGCTCGCCGTCGAGGCGCGACCCCTCGGCGCGGTTCTGGATGACGACGCCGCGGATGCCGCGATCGCTGATCACGACGTCGCTGCCGCGGCCCAGGACGACGTGGGGCAGCCCGCGTGAGCGGACGAAGCGGATGAGGGCCCGCAGCTCCATCCGGTTGTGGGCGGTCACGAACAGGTCCGCCGGGCCGCCGACGCGCATCGTCGTGAAGCGGGCGAGCGGCTCGTCACGCGAGGTCTTGACGCCGATCCGGCGCTGGATCTCGCCACCCACCGCGAGCGGATCGAAGGCCGGCGCTCCGGCGCCGGGGCCCGTCATCACGCCACCCCGGAGGAGATCACGCCGCGCCCCGTGAGCGGCGCTCGACGGCGGCCTGGTCCGGCAGTGGTCGCCGCTCGGCGAGAGCAAGGACGAGGTCGGCCACGGCGTCAGCGGCACCCGGCCGGCCGAGCGCTCGTGCGGCCGCCGACATCCGGGCGTGCAACGCCGGATCGTCGAGGATGGCCGCGGCGTCGAGCAGCGCCCGCTCGTCGAAGGCATCGTCCTCGACGAGCCGGGCCGCTCCGGCGTCCGCCAGGACCCGGGCGTTGGCGCGCTGGTGGCCGGCCGCATGGGGATACGGGACGACGACCATCGGCAGACCCAGGGCGGTCACCTCAGCGAGCGTGCTCGAGCCGGCCCGCCCGACGACGAGGTCCGCGGCGGCCAGCGCCGGGAGCATCTCATCGCGCAGAAACGCGTGTGGTCGATAGCGCGCCCGGACCGTCTCCGGCAACGCCTCGCGTCCGGCGAGCGCCGCGCGATAGCCGTCCTCGCCGGTGACGTGGATGACATGGACCCGGTCGATGAGCCGCGGCAAGGCCGCGGCGACCACCTGGTTGAACCGACGGACCGCCTGCGAGCCGCCGAATACCAGCAACAACCCCTCGCCGGGCGGCACGCCCAGCTGCCGGCGTGCCGCCCCCCGGTCGACCTCCCGGACATTGCGGATCGGCGTTCCGCTGACGAAGCACGGCCCGCGTCCGCCACGGAGTGCGTGGCACGTCGCCTCGAACGAGACGGCCACCACGGACGCCAGCCGCGCCGTCACGCGCACGCTGCGGCCGGGCACGACGTTGCCTTCCCACAGGACGACCGGAATGCGGAGCGTCGTCGCGGCCAGGAGCGTCGGAATGGCGACGTAGCCGCCGGTCGTGAAGATCGCCGCCGGCCGCTCGCGGACGAGGATGGCCGCGGCCTGGGGAACCGAGACGGCCAGCCGGGCCGGGTCGAGGACGAGGTGGACGTCGCGGTCGACACTTCGGAGCGAGCGCAGGGCGAGGCGCCGGATGGGGATGCCGGCCGCGCGGACGATCCCCCGCTCGAGGCCTCGATGGCCGCCGAGCCAGCTGAGCTGCAACTCCTCCCGCGTCGTGCGGCTAGGGTCGCTGAGCGATCGGGCGACGGCGAGTGCCGGGTAGATGTGTCCGCCCGTGCCCCCGCCCGCGATCAGCAGGCGCATCGTTCCATGAACCTCGTTCGACCGTCTCGCGCGAAACCGCCAGCAGGATCCCGACCGCGGCGAAGCTGATGATGAGCGACGAACCGCCGGCGCTGATGAACGGCAGGGTGATGCCCGTCACCGGCAGCAGCCCCACGACGACACCGATGTTGATGAACGCCTGGACGCTCAACCAGGCGGTGATGCCGGCGGCGAGGAGAGCGCCGAATGTGTCCGGGGCGCGAAGCGCGGTACGGATGCCGGCGTAGGCGAGGACGAGAAACAATCCGACGACGACGACGCCGCCGACGAGCCCGAACTCCTCGCCGATGATGGCGAAGATGAAGTCGTTGCTCGCGTTTGGCAGGAACAGGCCGCCGGCGAGGCGGCTCTCGCCCAGCCCGGCGCCAAGGATGCCACCGAGCGCCAGGGCCAGCAGACCCTGGATGGTGTGGAAGCCCTTGCCGAGCGGGTCGCTCCACGGGTTGAGCCAGGCCTGCAGCCGCAGCAGCTGGTAGCCGCGGAGGCCGACGAGGATCACCGCGCCGACGGCCAGGGCGGCCATCGCCGCGAGATGGGCGACGTTCGCGCCCGCGATGAAGAACATCGTCAGCGCGGTCAGGGCGATGACGACCGCGGTGCCCAGGTCCGGTTCCTTGAAGACGAGCCCGGCGATCGGCGCGACGATGATGAGGAAGGCGACCGTGCCGCCCCAGAACAGGCGGATCGACGTTCCGCGCTTCGCCATCCAGTGGGCCAGGTAGACGATCAGGGCCAGCTTGGCGAACTCCGCCGGATGGACGGCCGGCAACGGCCCGATCTGCAGCCAGCGAGCCGAACCGCCGACCGACACCGACCGTACGGCGCCGTGGTCGGGCAGCACCAGGACCAGGCCGAGCAGCACCAGCGCGACGCCGAACATCGGGATCGACACGAGTCGCAGGTAGCGATAGTCGACCCGCATCGTCAGGAGCATCGCGACGATCCCGAGGCCGGCCCACTGGATCTGCGGCCCGACGATGCCGAACGTGTCGTCCGACTTGAGGTACTCGCGCATCGCCGACGACGAATAGACCATCAGGATGCCGATGGCGGACAGGGCGACGACGGCGACGAGGATCGAGTAGTCGGCCTGGTGCTGCTCCCGCCGCAGGGTCGTCTTCGGCTTCGTCACCGGCCGGGCGGACACTGCCAGCGGTCGCGCGACGCTCAACGCCGAGCCGCCTTGCGGGCGGCCGCCACGCGGGCGACGGCAGCCTTGAAGGCCCGCCCGCGTTCGGCATAGTCGACGAACATGTCGAAGCTGGCGGCGGCCGGGCTCAGCAGCACGGTGGCGACGGCGTCGCCGCGCCGGGTGGCCCTGGCGATCGCCTCGGCCAGCTCGACCGCGTCGTCGAGTGACGCGGCGCGCTCGACGCGCCGGAGGCCGGCGTCGGCGAACCGCTGCCCCAGCGCCGGCCCGCTCTCCCCGATGACGACCGCGGCGGCAGCCCGCTCGGCCACGACGCTCGGGAGGTCGCCCAGGTCGACGCCCTTGTCGCGCCCGCCGGCGATGAGGACGACCGGCGGATCGAACGCCCGCAGGGCGGCCACGACCGCGTCGGGCTGGGTCCCCTGCGAGTCGTTGACGAAGCGGACGCCGTCGATCGTGGCGACCTCCTCGAGGCGGTGCTCGACGCCCCCGAAATCGGCCGCCGCCCGGCGGATCGCCTGGGGCGCGATCCCGAAATGGAGGCCCACGCCGACGGCCGCGAGCGCGTTCGATACGTTGTGACGGCCCGGGATCCTGAGCTCGGAGACGGGCAGGATCCGGTCGATACCATCCGCCACGATCCAGCCATCGACCACGCCGAGGCCGCCCGCCGGCGGCGGCCCCAGGCGGTAGAGGACGGTCCGTGCAGGCGACAGCCCGGCATAGGACGCAACGATTGGATCGTCGGCGTTGAGGACGAGCGCACCGTCGGCGGCGACCAGCTCCGCCAGCCGCCGCTTGACTCGCCGATACGCCGCCAGCGACCCGTGGCGGTCGAGGTGGTCCGAGGTGACGTTCGTGTAGACCGCGACGGTCGTGCCGCGCGACAGCGTCGGCAGCTGGAGCTCCGACAACTCGAGCACGACCCGATGATCGGGGCTCAGCTCCCACAGTCGCTCGACCAGCGGGATCCCGATGTTCCCGCCCAGGACGACCGGATGCGAGGGGTCGGCGGCGAGGATGGCCGCGATGAGCGACGCCGTCGTGGTCTTGCCCTTGGTGCCGGTGACGCCGACCGTCGGCGCGGGACACAGCCGCAGGAACAGGTCCGACTCGGACAGCAGCGCGGGGACCGTGGGGTCGCCGCCGCGTCGCGCGGCCGCGAGCGCGCCGAGGGCGGCGCGGAGGCGCGGTTCGGTGGTCGGGAAGTCCGGGTTGATCGACGGCGACGTCGTCACCAGCGCCGCGTCGCGCCACGCCTCGGCCGGGTCGACATCCGGTCCCAGCAGCAGGCCGACGGATCGGCCCCCGAGCGCGGCGATGGCAACCGTAAGCTCGGCTTCGGTTCGCCCGTCATAGACCGTGACCTGCGCCCCGCTGTCGGCCAGGAAGCGGGCCAGCGCGATGCCGGTCCGGGCGAATCCCAGGACGGTCACCGGGCGGTCGCGCAGCGCGCCGGCCCGGATGGTGTCGAGGGTCAGCGCGTCGGGGTCGATCGGTCTGGCCGTCGTCGTCATCACGCTCATGCCAGCCGGTTGATCGACGACAGGAACAGTGTGACGCCGAGCAGCCCGGACAGGATCGCGACGATCCAGAACCGAAGGGTGATCTTCTCCTCGTCCCAGCCGCCCAGCTCGAAATGGTGGTGGATCGGCGACATCCGAAAGATCCGGCGACCGTGACTCGCCTTGAAATAGAGCACCTGGATGATGACCGAGGCCGTCTCGACGACGAAGATCAGCCCGATCAGCGGAAGGACCAGGATCTGGCCGGTGATGAGGGCGATGACGGCCAGGGTCGCCCCCAGCGACAGTGACCCCGAGTCGCCCATGATGATCTGCGCCGGGTGGACGTTGAACCACAGGAAGCCGAGCAGGGCGCCGATGATCAGCGCGCACAGGAACGCGATGTTCGGCTGGTTCGGCTCGTTGAGCAGGGCGATCAGCATGAACGCCACGAAGGCGAAGACCAGCGTCCCGCCGGCGAGGCCGTCGAGGCCGTCCGTGATGTTGACCCCGTTGCTCGCGGCCACGATCGCCAAGGCCGCGAACAGGACGTAGGCCTTCGGGTCGATGAAGACGTCGCCGACGAACGGGACGCGGAAGCCCTGCAGGTTGTAGGTCTGCTGGATCTGGAAGGCGGCGACGCCGGCCACGACGACGAGCCAGAGCATCTTCTGGCGGGCCCGGATCCCCTCCCCCGTCCGGGCGTTGAGATAGTCGTCGAAGGCGCCGAGGACGCCGACGAAGGCGAGCGCCGCGAGCGGCGCGATGACGCCGCGCTCCGGGGTCCGCAGCAGGACGAACAGGATGAGGACGACGCCGATGACGAGGAGGCCGCCCATCGTCGGGGTGCCTTCCTTGACGAAGTGCGACTCGGGGCCCTCCTCGCGGATCTGCTTGCCCATCCCGGCGAACCGCAACAGCCGGATGTAGGGCGGCATGAGGATGACGACGAGGGCGAACGACAGCAGCAGGCCCTGGATCAGCTGGAGCGTCATCGCCGGCGGACCGCGGCCGGCGGCCCGCCGGCCGCGCCCGGCGACGGCGTCGTCCCCCGCAGGTCCGTCGCGAGCGCGTCGACCAGCAGGTCGAGGGCTGCGCCGCGGGACGCTTTGACGAGGACGACGTCGCCGGCACGTAGGCGCGGCCTGAGCGCCTCGAGGGCCGACTCGCGGTCCGCCACCTGGAGGATGCGATCCGCCGGGAGTCCGGCGCCGCGTGCCCCCTCCGCGATCGGGGCGGCGCCGGGTCCGACGACGACGAGCAGCTCGACCACCGCGGCCGCTGCCTCGCCCACCGCGCGGTGGCCGGTCAGGTGGCCCTCCGCCAGTTCGAGCATCTCGCCGAGGACCGCGACCCGTCTCCCTGGGAGTCCCCCCAGCAACTCGAGCGCGGCGGCGACCGAGGCCGGCGACGCGTTGTACGAGTCGTCGACGATCGTCACCCCGCCGGCGCGAACGAGCTCGGCCCGATGCGGAGCGGCCCAGCCGGCGCCGAGACCGCCGACGATCTCGTCGATCGTCAGCCCCGCGGCCAGCCCGACGGCCGCGCCGGCGAGGGCGTTGTGGACGGCCATCCGGCCGAGCGTCGGAATGGCGGCCGCGGATCGTCGGCCGGCCGCCCGGATGACGAACCGCATCCCGTCGACACCCGCCGATTCGACCGCCTCCGCGCCGACGTCCGCATCGTCGGCGAAGCCATAGGTCACGCTCCGGGCCTCGGTTCGGGCGGCCATCGCCCGGACCCGTTCATCGTCGGCGTTGAGGACCGCGGTCCCGTCGGGCGGGAGCGCCTCGACGAGCTCGCCCTTGGCACGCGCGATCGCCTCGATCGTCCCGATCCGCGACAGGTGGACCGGCTGCACGGCGGTGACCACGCCGATCCGCGGCCTGGCGATGGCGGCCAGCTGAGCGATCTCTCCACCGGCGTACATCCCCATCTCGAGCACCGCCGCCTGGTGCTCCGGACCCAGGCGCAGGACCGTCAGCGGCAGGCCGATCTCGTTGTTCTGGTTGCCCTCGTTCCGCAGCGTCCGGAAGCGTCGGTCGAGGACGGCTCCGATCGCCTCCTTGGTCGACGTCTTGGCAATGCTCCCGGTGACACCCACGACCAGCGGATCGAATCGCGTCCGCCAGGCAGCCGCGAGGGCCTGCAGGGCGGCGAGGCCGTCGCCAACCCGAACGATCGACACGTCGCCGAGCCCGCCGGGATCGGCGGGGACACGGGTCACGAGGAGCGCCGAGGCGCCCGCCGCGACCGCGGCGGCGAGGAACCGGTGACCGTCGGTGCGCTCACCCGGGAGGGCCACGAACAGCTCGCCGTGCCCGACTGCGCGGGAGTCGACGGCGGCGCCCCGGATCGGGCGCCCGGACCGGGCGACAATCCGGCCCCCGGCGATCCGGGCGATCTCGTCGACGGTGAAATGGGGCTCCGCGGCGTCCCCGGCTCCCGCGGAGGGCGGATGGACGTCGGTCACGGGCCCCAGTG
Organism: Candidatus Limnocylindria bacterium; assembly: GCA_041482475.1. GTDB lineage: Bacteria > Chloroflexota > Limnocylindria > Limnocylindrales > CSP1-4 > JACDAV01. Next base: position 15,478 of record JBGPDX010000016.1, read on the forward strand.
TGGCACAGCGACCCATCAGCGGTCGGCGGTCGCCGGGAGGCTCGCCGGCGGCGGCGTCGACAGCAGGCCGGGCGTCGTGATGGCGTCGTAGGCGATCCGCCGGAAGAGCTCGAACGACATGATCGGCATCTCGAGCTGGCCGATCCGGGCGATCGTCGGGCGCCCTTCGTGGATCCTCACCGCGACGACGAGGTCGGGGTGTCCGGTGACCCGCCCGACGTAGCCGATGAACGAGTAGTTGAAGAGGTTCGGCTTCCAGTCGTGCGCCCTGGCGTCCCAGATCTGGGCCGTGCCCGTTTTCCCGCCGACGTAGTAGCCGGGGATGAGTGTTCGGTTACGGTAGAAGGGCACCGCTGTCACGACGTGATTCATCAGCCGAACGAGCGTCGGCGACATGCCCGGTCGGAGGACCGTCGTCGCCTGATTGACCGTCGCGTTCTGGTCGCCGACGCCCGCCACGACGTGCGGATGGACCAGCGTCCCGCCGTTGACCATGGCGGAGAACGCGGTCGCCAGCTGGATCGGCGTGACCGCGACCCCCTGGCCGAACGCGCCGTTGGCGAGGTCGATCTGGCGCCACGGCCGAACCGCCGGGTCGTTGACGATTCCCCGCACCTCGCCGGCGACGTCGATCCCGGTGAGCGCCCCGAACCCGAACCGCGTCCACACCTCGTGCAGCATGGTCGAGGCCTGGGCCGTCGTTCGGGCGAGCCCCAGGGCGACCTTGGCGGCGACGACGTTGCGTGAATAGGCGATGCCGTCCTCGAACGTCATCCAGCCCTTGCCCCTGCGGTCGGCATCGTCGATCTTCGCCTGGTGGTGGTCGAGCCACAGCGTGCCGACGTCCCTGATCCTCGTCTGCGTGCCGACCTCGCCGCTCTCGAAGCCGGCGATGGCGGTCAGCATCTTGAACACCGATCCCGGCTCGTAGACCTCGCTGACGACCGGATCGAGGAAGCGGGACGGATCGTCGGTGGCGATGGTCTTGTAGTCGTTCGCGTCATACGAGGGGTAGCTGGCCTCCGCATAGACCTCACCGCTGTACGGATCCATGACGACGGCGGAGACGCTCGTGGCGCGATCGGCGACCCAGGCGGCGAGGAGTTCCTGCTCGAGGGCCAGCTGGAGTCCGGCATCGATGGTCAGCCGCAGGTCGGTGCCGGGTGTTCCCGGATCGGCGACCGTCGACGTCTCCGGGATCGGCTTGCCGTTGACGTCCTTCTGGGCGTAGACGATCTTCGGCGTGCCTGCCAGGACGTCCTGGTAGCGCTGCTCGACCCCGTACTGCCCCATCCCGGCCTGGTTGACGAAGCCCAGCAAATGGGCGGCCAGCGTCGAGTCGGGTCCCCCGCCGGCCTGTGGGTAGACGCGGGTGGGTTCGGGCTCGAGGCTCACCGGCGGGATGCCTCCCGCGGCCGACGCGGCGAGCACGCGCGCGCTCACCTCCGGCTCCAGTCCGCGCGCCAGCACGACGTACGGGTGCGGGTCGGCGAGCCTGGCGAGGAGCGCGGTCCTGCCCGCGCCGTCGAGGCCAAGCAGTGGCACAAGCTGGTCGGCCATCTGGCGGCGCTGTTGCGTCGTCAGCCCGTCCGTTGCGGCGACGAGGCGGTCGCGCCGGACAGTCGTGGCGAGCACGATGACGCCGCTGCGGTCGTAGATCGAGCCGCGCGGACTCGGGATCTCCGAGCGGAGCGACGTCTGCAGCCGGGCCTGTTCGGCCAGGTTGTCGCGGCGGATGACCTGCCACCAGGCGAGACGGCCGACGAGTGCCGTCGAGGCAATCACGAAGCAGCCGAGAAGGACGAGGAGGCGGCGGCGGGAATCCGTCCGGCCCGGCATGGCTTCGGCCGACGGCCTAACGCGCCGGCAGGACGATCGGCGCCGCCAGCTGGCCCAGCCCCGCATCGAGGGCGAGCTTGCGGATGGCCGGCTCGCGACCCAGCCGGTTCAGGTCGGACTGCAGTTCGGCCCGCTGGGCGTCGAGGTGCTCTCGATCGGCAACGAGACGATCGATGTCGTAGCTCGTGGCCGACACGCGCATGGTCTGCGACAGCGAGAAGAAGGCCAGCAGGAAGGCGAGGACAATGCCACCCAGCAGGATGCCGACCCGACTCGGCCGCCGGTCCGCCCTGACGGCGGCGCGGACGCGCCGGCGCGCCGGCTGCGCCGGGATCCCGCGCCGGACGATACGTCCCGGGAAGAAGACGGACTGGCGCCGAGCGCCCTGGTAGACCGCCATCAGTCGCCGGAGGCGAAGCGCAATCGCGGCAGGCGGGGGTCGAGGAAGGCGAGCGGATCGATCGCCGAGGCGGCCGCCGGCTCGTTCCAACCGCGGTCGTCGTGCTCGGGCAGGTGGTGTCGCTCCTGGCGCTCGTGCAGCTCGTGCTGCCGGCGCCCGTAGGCCTTGCGCCGGCTGTGCTGGTGGCGCTTGCTCACGCGAGGTCCTCCATGCTGCGACGATGGCCGGGTGGCGACGCCGCCCGATCCGGGTTCGATCAGGCGGCGATCCGCTCGGCGGCTCTGAGTCGGGCGCTCCTCGCCCTGGGATTCGTAGCGATCTCGTCCCCGGCAGGGGTCAGCGACCGCCGCGTCACGAGGCGCAGGCGCGGGTTGCGGCCGCAGACGCAGACCGGGAGCTCGGGCGGACAGATGCAGCCCCGTCGCTCCGCCTGGAAGAAGCGCTTGACGATCCGGTCCTCCAGCGAGTGGTAGCTGAGGACGACGAGGCGGCCGCCGGGTCGCAGCAGCTCGACCGCCGCGGCCAGGCCGGCCTCGAGCGCCTCGAGCTCCTCGTTGACGGCGATCCGGAGCGCCTGGAAGACACGCGTCGCGGGGTGGATCCGGCGGCGCCCGGGGGCCGTGCGTGGCGCGGCGCGCCCGACGACCGCGGCGAGCTCCTCCGCCGTGACGATCGGCGCGGTTCGGCGCGCCTCGACGATGGCCCGGGCGATGCGCGGCGCGAACGGCTCCTCGCCGTAGCGTCGGAAGAGCGCCGTCAACTCGGCCGTGTCGAGGGTCGCGATGAGGTCCGCGGCGGGAACGCCGCGCGAGGGATCGAAGCGCATGTCGAGCGGACCGCCGGCACGGAACCCGAAACCGCGGCCCGTGTCGGCCAGCTGGAAGCTCGACAGCCCCAGGTCGAACAGGCAGCCGTCGACTGCGGCGAAGCCGGCCTGCGGAGCGACCGCGGCCAGCTCCCGGAAGTTCGCCTGGCGCAGGACGAGGCGATCGCCGAACCTCGCCAGGCGTCGACCGACTCTGGCGATGGCCACCCCATCGGCGTCGAGTCCGAGGAGGCGGCCATCAGGGTCGGTCGCCTCCAGGATCCGCTCGGTGTGCCCACCGCCGCCGACCGTGGCGTCGATCTGAAGGCTGCCGGGAGCTGGTGCGAGTGTCGACATGACCTCCTCCACCAGCACCGGCAGGTGCCCTTCCTTCATCTCTCCTCCATCGGCCGACAATCGGATCCCGAGCGGACCCTGGAAGCGCATGTGGTGGCCTAGATCCCCAGGCCGTCCAAGGCCTGTGCGAGCGAGTCCGGGTCCTCCAGTGCGCGCCGGTAGTCGTCCCAGCGCGCCGGGGACCAGATCTCCGCGTGATCTCGCGAGCCGACGATCACGGCCTCGCTCTCCAGCCCCGCCCATTCGCGCAGGTAGGCCGGGACGACGACCCGGCCCTGGCGGTCGAGTTCGGCCTCGAACGCGCCGGCGAAGACGTAGCGCTGGAAGAGACGGGATCCGGCATCGGTGATGGGCAGGCCGGCGACCTTCGCCGACAGCAGCTCCCACCCGGTTCTCGTGTGGATGGCGAGACAGGCGTCGAGCCAGCGGGAGACGACCGCGCCGTCCTCGATCTGGGCGCGGAACTTCGCGGGGACGGCAACCCGTCCCTTGTCGTCCACCGAATGCCGGTACTCGCCGGTGAACACCGTAGGGTCGACCTCTGTTGGGAGGCGGCTGGGGCCCGGTGGCTGGGGAGGCTCGTGTTCCCCACTTCTCACCACTTCGTGCCACTTAGCGGCACTATAGCGCGCCGGACGGGCCCGTCAATGCTCGTTTTTGCAGACTCAGAGACTGCTCGAGCACCTGGCTGTCAAGGGACAGGTGAATCTGGACAGCCACGGTCACGAGATCTGGGCAGGCGCGGACACGGAAGCTAAACGACCGCGGCTACGAGATTTGGACAGTCAGGCAAAGAGGCGGTCGTCGACGCGCCGCGTCAACAGCAAGGAAAACGGGTGCGACGGCACCGATTGCCTGCTTCCGCTTGCCTTTGTCCTTTAATGCGAGCTTTACTCGCTGAATGGAGTTTCGCGAGGCCCCCCGGGCGCTACCACGATGACCGCCGGGGTCGCGGTCATCTGCTGCTCGGCAGCGCTACGGCATCGCCAGGTGCCGCACGAGGAAGCCCCGTTGTGCTCGACTCACCCGATCGAAGAGCACGCCTGGGTGGTAGAGGAGCCCGAAATGGCCGCCCTCGATCTCTAGCAGCTCTTTCGGGCCGGCGAGGCGCTCATAGGCGGTGCGTGCGACCGCTGGGCTTGCGCCGGGCATTTCGTCGTCGAGGGCGATGGCGAAGTGGGCCGGTACGGAGACGTGCGCGGCGGCCAGCACCGGATGGTACGGCCCGATCGAGCGAGGATCTACCCAGGTCGCGCGGTTCTGCCAGTTCGTACCGTCGCGCCCGCCGAAGTCGACGAACCAGCGGAAGGCGGTGATCGGGGTCAGCAGCGAGGGTGTGCCGATCTGGTCCGCCGACACGACCGGCAGCGGACCGATCGTCGCCTCGGGCGTGGCCCCCAGCTCGCCGTGGAGCAAGGTTTCGCGCATGCGCGCGAAGAGCGAGTCGTCGGGGTCCTCCGGCGGCGAATCGTCGCCACAGGCGGGGACCTGGGCGACCATGGCCCGCACTCGCTCGTCGACGGCCGCGACGACGATCGCCACGGCGCCGCTCATGCTGTCGCCCCAAATGGCGACCCTCCTCGGGTCCACCTCGGGCAGCGCTTGGAGGTGGTCGATGGCGTGGACGTATCCGCGACCCTGGCGCCAGGCGTTGATCTGGAGACGTGGCTCGCCGCCGCTCCGCCCGAAGCCCAGATGGTCGTAGAGGAGAGCCGCGATCCCGGCGTCCCGGAAGACCTCGGCGTACCGGTCGGCCACCATCCCGTCGATCGTCGCCGAGAAGCCGTGGGTCATCACCACGACTGGAGACTGACCCTCCGCCGCGTTGGGAAGGAACAGGCGCCCGCGCAGGATCGCTTCATCGGAGGGGAACTCCACGACCCGCTCGTTAGCCACCAGCCGCCCGCGCGTCAGCGCAGGTCCTCCCAGAGTGCGCTCACGATCAGCCAGCGCTCCTCGAATTTCCCCAGGTGGAGGTAGTCGATGTAGTGGACCGACGACCCGCGCACACTCGCGCTGCGGCCGTGGCCATCCTCGACCTCGATCTCATACGCCGGCAGGGGCGTCTGCGACGCTCGCCGCGCGGTAGCCGCCACCATGTCGTCGGCGCTCATGTCCTCTAACGTCCAGGCGCCACCCCCGTCTCGAGAGACGTTCCGCTTCAGGAGCCGCCGGTGGAGACAGCGTCGCATTCGCTCGGGATCCGCCGAGTACCATCCTTCGTAGTAGTCGCGGACCGTCGCCCTGATCCCCTCGATATCGGCGGGGGAAAGGTCATGCATGTCGATGGCCTCCTGCTGACACCCGTCCGGCAGCCCTCCCGGGTAGGCGCTCCGGGAGCTCGCCGGATTCTATGCCCGCCCTCTTCGTGAATCCGGACGAGCCGCCCGATGCGATACGCTCGGACCGGAAGGCACCATGTCGGATCTGCCCGCCGCCGCCGCAGGCGGCCGTCAGCGGCTGAGTTAACGCTGTCAATGAGACCGATGGCCCCTTGTCACTCGGGCTCGGCCGCCCGGCCGCGTACGCCTTCTTCGCTCGGGCAACCGCTCGTCGGGTCGTTCGCTCGGGCCCTTCGAAGCCGAGCGCCCGGAGCTTGTCGTGGACGACGTCCGCCCGGACCCTGCCGTGGCTTCGTTCGACCCATTCCTCGACCTTCGCAAGGTACGGATCATCGAGTTGATCGCGCCGCGCGGATCGACCGGTCGGCAGTTGGCCGGTCTCACGCAGGCGGACATAGCGGGCGACCGTCATCGGCGAGCAGCCGGCCAGGCGAGCCGCGTCGCGCAGGCTGCCGATCAGGTCGAACGCGTCGAGGATCTCCACGACGTCTCCGGCAGACTTCACCTCGTCCCTCCCTGGTCCCTGGGGTTCCACAGCACCCTCAGTGAACCGGGGAGGGACGCTCAGCTCACGGCGCCCTCAGCGCCATGCGGCGAGCCCGTCCAGATTTCGTGGCCGCCAGCGTTCAGATCTCGTGGCCGTCAGCGTCCGGGTTCGTGTCCGCCTCGGTCCACATTCCCATGTCCGCTGGCACGTGGCAGATCGGGATGCGGGCACGCGGCGACCCAGCACTTCGCGGGAAGAAGCGATCAGGCGCGCGCCCGCGAGCCAGACCTGTCGCGGCGGATCAGCCCGCCGGGGGGACTCAGCGGGTCGGCGTCGGGAGGATCAGCTTGTCGCCGGGCGAAATGCCCTTCGTCCGGGTCCAGGGGTTCAACACGCGAACCACGTCGAGCGTCGTGCCGAAATACTTCGCGATCGCCGTCAGGTTGTCCCCGTGCCGGATGGTGTAGATGTAGCAGTCCGGCTTGTCCGGGCATTTCACGAGCAACGCGTAGCGGTCGCTGGTGGCCGCAGGCGTGGCCGTGGCTGTCGACGTGGCCGTCGGGGTCGGCGAGGGCGTTGGCGTGGGCGACGGGGAAGGCGAGGGTGACGGCCCGACCGTGACGGTGGGACTCGGCAGCACCGCCACCCCGGTCGGCGCGGGCGTCCCGGTCGCCGCGGCGACCGCCCCGCTGGCGGCCGGGGCCTGGGGCAGGACCAGTCCGCCACGAGCAAGGACGAAGGCGAACGAGGCCGCGGCCGACGCGATCAGGATGGCGATTGCCGCGAGGATCGCCCGGGTCACCCGGCGGCCTCGGGGTACTCGGCGAGGCGCCGCGGCGGCCCGCAGATAGCGCGGGCAGTCGACGTGCCGAGACGTCAGGCAAACAAGCTCCTGCTGACGCAGCGACTGGGGTCGGGGCTCGCCGTAGGCCGCACAGCGGTTGATCGGCTCGGGCATCTCGACCGGGCGACCCAGGGTCCCATCGGCCGTCTCGCGCCGGAAGAAGGGGCAGGTCGTGGCCAGCGGGGATCGGCCGAGGCGGACGTCGATCGATGCCGCTCGGCCGGTGACGGCGGGGCCGAGGGCGACGGGGTCGGGGGGTTCGACCGTCTCGACGTCGACGGTCGTGTCACCGATCCACGGTGGCTCCTGGCGCCAGCTCTCCGGCCAGCCCCGGGCCTCCTCGTCCACGTACCCTCCTCGCGCCCTCGGTGGACGAAGGCGAGTCTAGTACGTTTGGAGGTGTTGCCGTGCGTCAGTGGGGAATGCTAGTCTCCCGCCGCCACGTGTCGGCCCTGCCGAACGAGAGGATCCACGAGGCGCCGCTCCCCGATGGCCCTGCCGCTGCCGACCGTAACGCCCGATCCGGAGGCCTATCGGCTCGCCCCGCAGCGGATCCGCCGCTGCACGTTCCGGCGGATCATCCACATCGACTCGACCGAAGAGCGGCTGTACGACGTCGAGTGCCTCTACCCCGACCGCCGTGTGCCGGTCCCGCTGGGCGACCTGGACTCCGCGACGCCGATCTGCAACAGCTGCACCGCGGCGCACATCTTCCGGCCCGACGAGGACTAGAGGCAGTTTCGCCGGCAGCGCCTCTCGTCCTCCCCCCGCGACCTGCCAGATTCCTGCCCCACGGGAATGCCGGCGCCCGGCCCTGCCAGATTCCCGCCCCACGGGAATGACGGGCCGGGAAACCGTCAGATTCCCGCCCCAAGGGAGCGAGGCAGGCTGCCACCGTCAGATTCCCCCCCGACAGGAATCTGGCTCGACGAGTGGCGCCAGGGCCGCCGATTTCCTGAGCGATGCCGTGGCAGAGGGGTCCGGCGGCCTGACGATGCGTCGCCGCGTTCCCGCCCGACGGGAATCTGACGACGGCTGGGACGGCGGGGACGGCGGCTGGGACGACCCGCCGGGATGACGGCAGCCGGGTCCGGCCGCGCAGATGGTCAAGCGTCAGCGAGGCGGCCTGTAAGCCGAGTTCTGTGCCGCCGCCTCGCTTGCGCGACGCCGCGGCGATGGCCATCCATCTCAGGCCGCCGGTTGCCCGACGGCTCATGCGGCCGACCCGAGGGCTGGGCAGCGCGCCTCTCCCCCGGCGAACCGGGTTGCGCCCTCCTACTTGGCCTTGCTCCGGGTAGAGTTTGCCGCGTTTCACTCCGACCGCCGGCTTGCGCCGCCGGCCGGCATCGTCACTGTGGCACTGGTCCTCGCCTCACGGCGGGCGGGCGTTACCCGCTACCCTGCGCTGCGGAGCTCGGACTTTCCTCGCGCCCTTCACGGGGCAGAACCCCGACGTGGCGCGCGACCATCCGGCCGCCTCGCTGACCACTGGATTCTACCCTCGCCGAACGACCGTGTCCACGGCTTATCGAACAACCGTTCGACTCGTCCTCAGCGCCGAACGACGACCGGCGGCCCCCCCGCGGCCACCCGATCAATGGCCTCGTTGGCCAGCGCGTCGGCGAGGGCGTTCTGGGCGCGCGGCACGTGGGCGGCCGTCCAGCGCGCGAAGGACGACAGCGAACGGCGCGCCTCGGCGTTGAGCGGGATGAGCTTGGCGTCCTTGACCCGCCAGCGGCCGGCCAGCTGCTCGACGATCAGGTTCGAGTCGAGGAGCAGATGCACCTCCCGCGCGCCGAGCTCGGCAGCGAGGGCGAGAGCGCGAACGACGCCGGTGTATTCGGCGACGTTGTTGGTCTGGACGCCCAGGTACTCCGAGATGCTGGCGTCCGGCTCGGCCCGCGGATCGCGAGCGTCGGGCCGGGACGCGTCGAGCAGCACCGCGCCCAGCGAAGCCGGTCCCGGGTTGCCCCGCGCCGCGCCGTCGGTTCGGATGATGAAGGCGGGCCCGGACGGCGGGCCGACACGCGGCGTGGACGCCGCCTCGTCGAACTCCGCCGGCCACAGCGCCGGCGGCTCCTCGCGGCTCAGGGTCGACCGGCCGGCGTGCGTGGCTCGTGAGGCCTGGCGGTCGGCGCTGACTCGGTCGTCCCACCGCTTTCCGCCGGCAGCACCGGTAGTGGCGCCCGTGGAGCGCCCTGGGCGCCGCGCCCGCGAAGCTTCCGCCAGGCGACCTGCAGCGGGTCGTAGTAGCGATCCGCCACCCGCTCCTTGAGCGGGATGATCGCGTTATCGGTGATCTTGATGTGCTCCGGGCAGACCTCGGTACAGCACTTCGTGATGTTGCAGTAGCCGATCCCGCCATCGTCCTTGAGGTACTCGAGCCGGTCGGCCTCGTCGATCGGGTGCATCTCGAGGCCGGCCGCCCGGACGAGGAAACGCGGCCCCATGAACGGCCGTTCCGTCTCGTGGTTGCGCAGGACGTGGCAGACGTCCTGGCACAGGAAGCACTCGATGCATTTGCGGAACTCCTGGACGCGTTCGATGTCCTCCTGCTGCCAACGCCACTCGGACTGCGGCTTGTCGGCCGGCGGCGTGAACGGCTGGATCGTCCGGTTGACCTCGTAGTTCCACGACACGTCCGTGACAAGGTCGCGGATGAGCGGGAAGGCCCGCATCGGCTCGACCGTGATGGGATCGGCCAGGTCGAAGTCGGACAGACGCGTCTTGCAGGTCAGCCGCGGCCGGCCGTTGATCTCCGCGCCGCACGATCCGCACTTGGCCGCCTTGCAGTTCCAGCGAACGGCGAGATCCGGCGCCGCGTGGCCCTGGATCCAGTGGAGGGCGTCGAGGACGACCATCCCTTCCTCGACCGGGACGTCGAAATCGACGAGACCGCCCGGTCGGCCGGGCGAGCCGCGGAACACCTTCAGCTGGGCGTTGGGCATGTCTCTCCCTGGTCTCGCTCGTGCTCAGTGCCGGCTCAGCAGCGGCCGGAGCTCGTCCGGCAGGCCGGGCAGCGGCGAAGCTGACACCTTCATCGACCCGTCCGGGCCCCGGGCGATGACGCTGTTGACCTTCCCCCATCGAGCGTCGTCCTGGTCGGGATGGTCGATCCGGCTGTGGGCGCCGCGGCTCTCGGTGCGCTGGCGTGCGCTTCGGGTGATCGCCTCGGACACCGTCAGCAGATTGCGAAGCTCGAAGACCAGGTTCCAGCCGGGATTGTAGGCGCGGCCGCCCGTGACGCCGATGTGTTCCCAGCGTCGCCGGAGATCGGCCAGGCGGTCGACCGCCGTCGCCAGGTCGGCCTCCTCGCGGAAGATCCCGACGAGGCTCTGCATCGTCTCCTGGAGGTCGCGCTGCACGGTGTATGGCTCCTCGCCGTCGCGCCGCTCGAGCGGTTCCTCCAGCTCGCGAGCGGCGTGCTGGACCTGGATGGGACTGACGTGTGGCACCTGCGACTGGCCGGCCGCGTAGGAAGCCGCGGACCCGCCCGTCCGCATCCCGAAGACCAGCAGGTCCGACAGGGAATTGCCACCCAGCCGGTTGGCGCCGTGCATCCCGCCGGCGACCTCGCCGGCGGCGTATAGCCCGGGCACCGTCGATGCCCCGGTCTCCGCATCGACGCGGATGCCGCCCATGACGTAGTGGGTCGTCGGTCCGACCTCCATCGGACCGCGCGTGATGTCGACGTCGGCGAGCTCCTTGAACTGCTCGTACATCGACGGCAGCTTGCGCTGGACGTGCTCCGGCGGGAGGTAGCTGATGTCGAGGTAGACGCCGCCGTGAGGCGAGCCGCGGCCGGCCTTGACCTCCGTGTAGATCGCTCGCGCGACGTTGTCCCGGGTCGACAGCTCGGGCGGCCGGCGGGCATCCGTTTCCCGTCCTTCGGACAGTGCCGTCACCCAGCGGGTGGCCTCCTCGTCGGTGGCCGCATACTCGGCCCGCCGATCCTCCGGCAGGTATTTCCACATGAACCGCTCGCCGTCCTTGTTGCGGAGGATGCCGCCCTCGCCGCGAACCGCTTCGGTGACGAGCAGCCCGCGAACGCCGGGTGGCCAGACCATGCCGGTGGGGTGGAACTGAACGAACTCCATGTCGATCAGCTCGGCCCCCGCCTCGTAGGCCAGGGCCTGGCCGTCGCCGCTGTACTCCCACGAGTTCGATGTGATCTCGTAGGCCCTGCCGATGCCACCCGTCGCCAGGACCACGGCCTTGGCCGGGAAGACGATCGGCCGCCCGTCCGTCCGCCAGTAACCGAACGCTCCGCTGACGCCGCCGCGGCCGGTGATCAGGCGGGTGATCGTGCAC
>JBGPDX010000017.1:0-26285 GCA_041482475.1 Candidatus Limnocylindria bacterium
CTTCCGGGACATTTCGCTGGCCGCTCCGATTGCCGAGGCGCTCGGCCTGCCGGTCGTTCTCGAGCGCGACACCCACGTGGCGGCCCTCGGGGAGCAGACCTACGGCATCGCCAGGGGCGTTCGGGACTTCCTTTACCTGACCGTGTCGACGGGCATCGGCGGCGCGATCGTCGCCCGCGGCGAGCTGTACGGCGGCGCCGACGGCGTCGCCGGCGAGATCGGCCACATCCCGGTCGACATCGACGGTCCACCGTGCGGCTGCGGATCCAACGGACATCTCGAGGCGATCAGCTCGGGGAGTGGCATCGCCAGGCAGGCGCGGATGGCGATCGATGCGGGCACCGCACCGGGACTGGCCGCCCTGGCCGAGCGGCTTGCGCCGGCTCCGCTCGAGGCGCGCCATGTCGCCGAGGCGGAGGACGACGGCGATCCGGCCGCCGCCGCGATCATGGGCCGCGCTCGCCGGACGTTCGGTGCGGCCCTCGTCGGCCTCGTCAACGTCTTCAACCCCGAACTCATCGTGGTCGGCGGCAGCCTCGCCCGCGAGCAGGGCGAGCGCTGGCTGGGGCCGGCGCGCGAGGCCGTGGCGACGATGGCGTTCCGGGTGCCCCGTGAGCGGGTGCGGATCGTGCCGGCGGTGCTCGGGGACGACGTCGGGCTCGTCGGCGCCCAGCCCCTCATCGGGCTTGGTGGCCACGTCATCGAGGCCCGCCGCCGAGCGACCTGATCCGGGACGCCGTTGGCCCTCTGCTAGAATGCCGGCCCAGCCCGAAAGATCCGGGGCCGCCTCGCCAGGCTCCCGCGAGCGGCCTTCCACGACCACCTTCCCGCGCCGCTCGCACCGCGCGGCGCCTCCCAGCAGGAGAGTTCCAGATGGCAGTCCGTGTCGGTATCAACGGCTTCGGCCGGATCGGGCGCCAGTCGCTCAAGGCGCTCATCGAGCGGACACCGGACGTCGAGGTCGTGGCCGTCAACGACCTCGTCGATGCCGAGATGAACGCGCTGCTCTTCAAGCACGATTCGACCTACGGCGCCTATCCGGGCAGCGTCGAGGCGCGGGGCGACGCACTCGTCATCGACGGACGGACCATCCGCATCCTCGCCCTGAAGGACCCCGCATCGCTGCCGTGGCGCGACCTGGGCGTCGACATCGTCCTCGAGTCGACCGGCCTCTTCACCGACGCCGCGAAGGCGAGGGCCCACATCGACGCGGGCGCGAAGAAGGTCATCATCAGCGCGCCGGCCAAGGGCGAGGACATCACCATCGTCCTCGGCGTCAACGAGGATCGCTATGATCCGGCCAGCCACCACATCATCAGCAACGCCAGCTGCACGACCAACTGCCTGGCCCCCGCCGCGAAGGTCGTCCACGACCTGCTGACGATCCAGCGCGGGCTGATGAACACGATCCACTCGTACACCAACGACCAGCGGATCCTCGACGTCGCTCACAAGGACCCCCGCCGTGCCCGCTCGGCCGGCCTCAACATCATCCCGACGACGACCGGCGCGGCGAAGGCGCTCGCCCTCGTCATCCCCGATCTCAAGGGCAAGTTCGACGGCTTCAGCCTGCGCGTCCCGACACCCACGGTCAGCGTCGTCGACTTCACCGCCGAGGTCTCCCGGCCGACGACCGTCGAGGAGCTCAACGACGCGTTCCGCAAGGCCGCTGCCGGGCCGCTCGACGGGATCCTCGGCGTGTCCGATGAGCCGCTCGTGTCGACCGACTTCAGGGGCGACTCGCGATCCTCGATCATCGACGCCGAGTCGACCATGGTCATCGGCGGGACGATGGTCAAGGTCATCAGCTGGTACGACAACGAGTGGGGCTACAGCTGCCGGATCGCCGACCTCATCGGGTTCGTGGCGGCGCGCCATGACGGATCGTCCGGCCAGGCCTCGCGCCAGGCGTCGCGCCAGACCGCCTCGGCCGCCGCTCGCGGCTGAGCCACCTCAACCGGCCTTCGGCAGGCCTCACGCCGACGGGACGACGCCTCATGGACAAGCTCACGGTTCGCGACGTCGACGCGCACGACAAACGCGTGTTCGTCCGGGTCGATTTCAATGTCCCGCTCGAGGACGGCCGGGTCACCGACGACTCGCGCATCCGCGCCTCGCTGCCGACGATCGTGTACCTCATGGCGCAGGGCGCGCGGGTCGTTCTGGCCAGTCACCTGGGCCGGCCCGACGGCAAGATCCAGGACGGGCTGCGCTTGCGTCCGGTCGGCGAGCGACTGTCGCAGCTGCTGCGCCGCAACGTCCCGACGACGGGCGACGCACTCGGGCCCGGGACAGAGGACGCCATCAAGCGGCTGCGCCCCGGCGAGGTCCTGCTGCTCGAGAACCTCCGGTTCCACCAGGAGGAGGAAGCGAACGATCCGAAGTTCGCCGCGACGCTAGCCTCGTACGCCGACATCTACGTCAACGACGCGTTCGGGACGGCGCACCGCGCCCATGCCTCGACCGTCGGCGTCCCGAAGCTGTTGCCCGCCTACGCCGGCCTGCTCATGGAGCGCGAGATCGCCGCGCTGTCGAAGCTGCTCGAGGACCCGGAGCACCCGTTCGTGGCGATCGTCGGCGGGGCCAAGGTGTCGGGCAAGCTCAAGGTTCTCGACAACCTCGTGCGCAAGGTCGACCGGCTGATCCTGGGTGGCGGGATGGCGAACACGTTCCTCCTCGCCAAGGGCCGCTCCATCGGCAAGAGCCTGGCCGAGCACGACATGGTCGAGCAGGCTCGCCGCGTCCTCGCCGAGGCCGAGGCGAAGGGCGTCCAGGTGCTCCTCCCGGTCGACGTCATCGTGGCCAAGGAGGTCACCCGCGGGACGGAGTACAAGACGCTGCCCGCCGACAAGATCCCGGCGTCGTGGCACATCGTCGACGTTGGCAAGCAGACGCTGACCCTCATCGAGGAGGCGCTCGCCGACGCGCGGACGGTCATGTGGAACGGTCCGATCGGCGTCTTCGAGATCCCCGTCTTCGGAGCGGGAACGCGGCACGTCGCGCGCATCCTGGCGGACAAGGCGGAGGCCGGCGCGACCGTCGTCGTCGGCGGCGGCGATTCGGTGGCCGCCGTGCAGCAGCAGGGCCTGGCCGGGAAGATGACGCACATCTCGACCGGCGGCGGCGCCTCGCTCGAGTTCCTCGAGGGCCGTGAGCTGCCTGGCATCGCCATCCTCCTGGACCGCCCGAAGCAAGGTGTGCCGGAGGCAGCCGTCGCCGCGGCCGCGGCCGAACAGCCAACCCCGTCGATCGCCGGGCCGACCCCGACGATCGCGAAGCCGACCCCGGCGGTCGCGAGGCCGACCCCTGCGATTGCGAGGCCGAAGCCGGCCGTCGCCAGGGCGAGGGCGGCACCGGCAAGGTCGAAGGCCAAGCGGCCGGCGGCGAGGCCGACCGCCCCGACAGCCAGGTCCACCGCCGCCAGGCCGAAGGCGAACACCGCGCCGACGACAAAGCGCACCCCGACGAAGGCGAAGACCGCGCCGACGAGGGCGAGGACCGCTGCTCCGAAAGCCCGAAGAGGCGCTGCTGCAAAGAAACCCACCTTCGCCGCGAACCGCACGCCGCGTAACGCAAGGCGGACGCAGACCACAAGGTCCAGGCCAGCTGCGGCGACAAAGAAACCCGCAACGCCGAAACCGAAGCCCAGACCAGTCGCGGCGAAACCGAAGCCCAGACCAGCCGCCGCGAAACCGAAGCCCAGACCAGCCGCCGCGAAACCGAAGCCTTCGGTGGCGAAGACCGCAAAGACGCCACCGTCGGGGAAACGGACCGCGACGAGCGGTAAGCGTCGTCCCACGAACGCCCGGAGGCGGGCGTGAATACCTCGATCGAGGTCGTCGACGCGCGCGAGATCCTCGACTCCCGCGGCAATCCCACCGTCGAGGTCGACGTCGTGCTGGCCGATGGGTCGGTCGGCCGCGCGGCGGTGCCGTCCGGCGCCTCGACCGGCGCTCACGAGGCCGTCGAGCTGCGCGACGGTGACAAGTCGCGCTACGGCGGCAAGGGTGTGACGAAGGCCGTTGCCAACGTCACCGACACGATCGCTCCCGCGCTGTACGGCATGGATGCCGCGGACCAGGCGGGCATCGACGCGCTGCTGGTCGAGCTCGATGGGACCCCGAACAAGGCAACGCTCGGGGCGAACGCGATCCTGGGCGTGTCGCTCGCCTGCGCCCATGCCGCGGCCGCGTCGCACGACCTGCCGCTCTACCGCTACCTGGGCGGCGTCGGCGCCCGGGTCCTGCCGGCGCCGATGTTCAACATCCTCAACGGTGGCAAGCACGCCCAGGACTCGACCGACTTCCAGGAGTTCATGGTCATGCCGGTCGGCCTCGCGTCGTACGGCGAGGCGCTGCGGGCCGGCGCCGAGATCTTCCACGCCCTGCGGGCGATCCTCCACGACGAGGGCCACGCGACCGGGCAGGGCGACGAGGGCGGATTCGCGCCGTCACTGGCCTCGAACCAGGCTGCGGTCGAGGTCGTCCTGCGAGCCATCGAGCGAGCCGGCTATCGACCCGGCGAGCAGGTCGCCATCGCGCTCGACCCGGCCACGACCGAGCTCGTCGTCGAGGGGACGGGTGGCCCGGACGGCCCCACTCGCTATCGGCTCGACAAAGAGGGGCGGACGCTCGACTCGGGCCAGCTCGTCGACCTGTGGGCCGACTGGTCCGCCCGCTATCCCATCGTCTCGATCGAGGACGGCCTGGCCGAGGACGACTGGTCCGGCTGGGCGGAGCTGACGCGTCGACTGGGCGACCGGGTCCAGCTGGTCGGCGACGATCTCCTCGTCACCAACACGGCCCGCATCCAGCGAGCGATCGACGAGCGGGCGGCCAACGCGGTGCTGATCAAGCTCAACCAGATCGGGACGCTGACCGAGACGATCGAGGCGATCGACCTGGCCCGGCGGGCTGGCTGGTCGGCGATCGTGTCACACCGCTCCGGCGAGACGGAGGACACGACGATCGCCGACCTCGTCGTGGCCACCGGCACGGGCCAGATCAAGACCGGCGCGCCGTCGCGCTCCGAACGCGTCGCGAAGTACAACCGCCTGCTGCGCATCGAGGGCGAGCTGGGAGATGCGGCGGTCTACCTGGGTCGCGCGGCGCTGGCCGCATCGGGTGGCCGCAGCTCGACGACGCCGACCCCCGGTTCGGCCGAGGTGGTCGCGAGCCGGTGACGCGCCTCGTCGACCGCGGCGCGATCGTCGCCGCGTACGTCGGAATAGGCATGGCGGTGACGATCGGCGTCAGCTTTCTGCTGGTCATCCCGATCGAGCCGATCGACTGGTACCTGATGCTGCCGGCCGGGCTCCTCATCGGCTATTACGCCAACCAGCGCGCGGACCGGCGGTCCGGGCCCTGGCCCCGGATCGTGGTCAACGCCCTGTTCGCCGGACTGGCGACCGGCCTGGCGGCCGCCCTCCTGTTGCTCGCCATCAAGGCGCTCTTCTTCGCCGCGGACAACGGCTACCGCGACCCGGGACTCGGCGGCGCCTTGACCTGCAAGGCGGGTGCGGACTGCGTCTACCGCCGGTACCTGGACGAGGGTCGTGGGCCCGACCTCGCCGCGGCCGGAGTCACCGACGCCGACTCGTTCGCCCGGCTCTACTGGAACCAGCAGCTCCAGACGGCCGGCATGCTCGTCGTGCTCGCAACCGCCGGCGGTGTCGGCGGGGGGCTGCTCTACGGGGTGTTCAGGCCGAAGGCCGGCGCCCGGCTATCGGACGCGACCTCCGACTGACCGCGGGCGGTCAGCCCTTCGAGGTCTTCTTCGGGGCCGACTTCTTCGGGGCCGTCTTCGAGGCAGGCGCCTTCGAGCCAGCCTTCTTTGCCGCGGGCCTGGCCGTCGCCCTGGCGGCCGTCGCCTTCTTCGGCGCGGCGGTCTTCGAGGCGGACTTTGCGGCGGTCTTGGCGGCAACCTTGGCGATCGGACGCGACTTCGATGCCGCCGGTGTGGCCGGCGCGGCGGTCGGAGCGGCCGTCGCGCCTTCGGCTCGGGTCGTCCTGGTCAGCGCGGCGCGGGCTTTGCCGGCCGCGGTCTGGGCGCCCTTGGCCTTGTCGGCCTTCGATGCCGCGATGCGCGCTCGGGCCGCCTTCGCCGCCTGTGCCTTGCCCGTCGTCTTCACGGCGTGGGAGCCGGTCTGGCCCTGGACGCCGCCGAGCGCCTGGTTGACGTGTCGGGTCAGGCGCGACTTGCGGCGGGCGGCGGCGTTCGGATGGATCGCTCCGGACTTCGCGGCGCGGTCGAGGGCGCTGAGCGCCTCGAGCAGGGCGGCGTTCGCGTCGCCGCCGTTGGTCGGCTGGGTCGACAGCCGGAGCGCCTTGGCAACGAGGGTCTTCGCCGCGCTGCGCCGCGGCTGAAGGACTTCCCCGCGGGCTTTGGCCTGACGGACGCGCTTGAGTCCCGAGGGCGTCCTGGCGCCCGTCCAGGTGCGCGACGTCTTTGGCAAGGTGGCAACCTCCGGTGGATGTCGTGGCGGGGCCGGCGGTGGACGCCGGGCGCGAACGCGGATGGTACCAGAGGCCGTGCCAACGGGCGGCTGCTAGACTCCGGCCGCCCATGATCCCCCAGGAGCGGTTGCGCAACTTCTCGATCATCGCCCACATCGACCATGGCAAGTCGACGCTCGCCGATCGGCTGCTCGAGCTGACCCACACGATCGACGCCCGGCAGATGACCAGCCAGGTCCTCGACTCGATGGACCTGGAGCGCGAGAAGGGGATCACGATCAAAGCCCGCGCCGTCCGGCTGGAGTACGAGGCGCGCGACGGGCTCGTCTACGGCCTGAACCTCATCGACACGCCGGGCCACGTCGACTTCAGCTACGAAGTCAGTCACAGCCTGCAGGCCTGTGAGGGCGCCATCCTCGTGGTCGACGCGACCCAGGGCATCGAGGCGCAGACCCTTGCCAACGTCCACCTCGCGCTGCGCGAGGGGCTGACCCTCATCCCCGTCCTCAACAAGATCGACCTGCCGTCGGCCGATCCCGACACGATCATCGACGAGCTCGAGAGTGTTCTCGCCATCCCCCGCGAGGAGGTGATCCTCGCCAGCGCCAAGGATGGGACGGGCGTGCCGGACATCCTCGAGGCGATCGTCGCCCGCATCCCCGCCCCGAAGGGCGATCCCGCGGCGCCCCTCAAGGCCCTGATCTTCGATAGCCACTACGACGCCTACAAGGGCGTGGTCGTCCACGTCCGGCTGGCGGAAGGGACGCTCCGCCGACACGACGAAATCCGGCTGATGGCCAGCGGCGCGGAGTCCGAGCCGCTCGAGCTTGGCGTCTTCCGACCCCAGCTCGTCCCGGTCAAGCAGCTCGTCGCCGGCGACGTCGGCTATGTCGCCACTGGCCTGAAGAGCGTCCGCGACGCACAGGTCGGCGACACGGTCACGACCGTGGCCCGGCCGGCCGCGGCACCGCTGCCCGGCTACCAGCCCGCGAAGAGCCTGGTCTTCGCCGGGATCTACCCGGTCGGCGGCGAGGACTATCCGCTGCTCCGCGACGCGCTCGAGAAGCTGCACCTCAACGACGCGTCGTTCACCTACGAGCCGGAGAGCTCCGTCGCCCTCGGCTTCGGCTTTCGTTGCGGTTTCCTGGGGCTGCTCCACATGGAGATCGTCCAGGAGCGGCTGGAGCGTGAGTTCGACCTCGACCTGATCGCCTCCGCGCCCAGTGTCGAGTACCACGTCGTCCCGACGCTTGGCCGTGGTGAGGTCGTCATCGACAATCCGTCGCGGCTCCCGAACCTCGCCGAGATCGAGGAGATCCGCGAGCCGTGGGTCACCCTGGCGGTCGTCACGCCGAGCCAGTACATCGGCCCGCTGATGGAGCTCTCGACGAACCGCCGCGGGGCGTTCGTCAACATGGAGTACCTGGACCCGACCCGCGTCGTGCTCCACTTCGAGATGCCGCTGGCGGAGCTCATCGTCGACTACTTCGACCAACTCAAGAGCCGCAGCCAGGGCTACGCCTCGATGGACTACGAGGAGCTGGGCTACCGGGCCGCCGACCTCGTCAAGGTCGACGTCCTGGTCAACGGCGAGCCGGTCGACGCGCTGTCGCTCATCGTCCACCGCGACAAGGCCACGCCGATCGGTCGCGCACTCACCGAGCGGCTCAAGGAGCTCATC
This sequence comes from Candidatus Limnocylindria bacterium, assembly GCA_041482475.1. Lineage (GTDB taxonomy): Bacteria > Chloroflexota > Limnocylindria > Limnocylindrales > CSP1-4 > JACDAV01. The sequence continues at coordinate 8,137 of JBGPDX010000017.1, forward strand.
CCGCGCCAGATGTTCGAGGTCCCGATCCAGGCCGCGATCGGGTCGAACGTCATCGCCCGCGAGACGGTCCGCGCGATGCGCAAGAACGTGCTGGCCAAGTGCTACGGTGGCGACATCACGCGCAAGCGGAAGCTGCTGGAGAAGCAGAAGGAAGGCAAGCAGCGGATGAAGCGGGTCGGCTCCGTGGAGATCCCGCAGGAGGCGTTCCTGGCGATGCTGCGGATGGGCGAGGCGTGATGGTCCGCCGCCGCACAGCCATCGCGCGCCGCCCGCTCACGCGCCGGGCGCACCGCTGAGCGAGGCCGGAGACCGGTATGGACGACGGGCTGATCCGATCCATCCGCGAGCTCATCACGGTTGGGCTCGTCCTCATCCTGCTCATGCTCCGCTTCGACGCGGAGCGCTTCGGGGCCGCCGAATACGACGAGGCTAGCCGCGAGGGGTACGCGCCGTCGCTGCGCCGCCGGCTCGCCTGGTATGTATTGGGCATCGGGCTGATCGTGCTGATCCTGTTCGTTCACCCGGCGCCTCGGACCGCGCTGTTCCTGGGCCCTGGCGAGCGCAACGCTGCGCTCCTTGGCGGGCTGATCTACGGCGTCGTCGGGGCCGCCCAGGCCGTGGTATTCGCCCGTGTCCGGTATCACCACTTCCGCCTGCCGAAGGTTTCCTCGTACCCGGGCGCGTTGCTGAACTCGGTCGCCACGGCGTTCATCGACGAGGCCACCTACCGAGGCGTCCTGTTCGGCCTCCTCCTCGCCGTGGGGATCAACGTCAGCGCCGCCAACATCGCCCAGGCGGTCATCTACGCCCTGTCGACGCGTCTGGGCGCAGCCGGGCGCGACCGGTACATGCTCGTCCTGGCGCTGCTCATCGGGCTGGCCGGCGGGTGGCTGACCGCGGCGACCGGCGGAATCGCGGCTGCCTTCCTGGGTCACGCCGTGACGCGCTTCTCCGTGTTCCTGTGCACCGGCCACGCCGGCCAGGTGGCGGCGCGGGGCCGCGAGTCGGAGGACATCGAACGGCGGCGCCGAACGCCGGAGGGCTGGCGCGTCATCGGGAGCGGCTCACGACGCAACTGAGCCCGGTGTCGACCGAACTGCCCGTGGCGGCCGCCCCCGTGATCCCCGTCGCGCAACCCCCGCGTGCCGGACCTCCGGTCGCGCTCTACGTCCACGTCCCGTTCTGCGTGTCGGTCTGCCCGTACTGCGACTTCGTCGTCTACGCCGGCGCGGCGGCACGTGGACCGCGGAACCGGATCGACGGCTTCCTGACCGCGTTGACCTCCGAGCTCCACCTGCGGGCCGACGACGCGGACGCCAGGTTCGGACGGCCCGGTGGGCCAGGCAGGCCGGCGCTGGCATCGGTCTATCTCGGGGGCGGCACGCCGTCCCTTCTCGGCGCCGAACGCATCGCCGCCATCCTCGCTGTCGTCGCGGATCGGTTCGGCCTGGAGCCGGACGCCGAGGTGACGGTCGAGTGCAATCCCGGCCCGGACGAGCGCGGCGACCCGGCCGCGATGCGGGACGCGGGCGTGACGCGGCTGTCGATCGGTGCCCAGACCTTCGACCCGCGGCAGCTGGCGAGGCTGGGACGGCGGCACTCGCCGGACGACGTGGCTGCCGCGGTCGCGGCGGCCCGCCGAGCCGGCATCCGGTCGCTGAGCGTGGACCTCCTCTACGACCTTCCGGGCTCGTCCCTGGAGGCGTGGGTGGCGGACCTCGATGCCGCCCTCACCCTGGAGCCCGACCACCTGTCGCTCTACGCCCTCACCCTCGACGACCCGGACGCCGAGGGTCTGACCGGATCGGGCGGCGATCACCTGCCCACGTCGCGAGGCGCACGGCGCTGGCGCGACATCGCCAGCCGGGAGCAGGACGAGGACGCCGCCGCGGCCCAGTACCGGCACGCCGTGGAGCGGCTGGCCACGGCTGGCTGGCGGGGCTACGAGATCAGCAACTGGGCGCGCCCCGGACACGAGAGCCGGCACAACCTGGCCTACTGGGAGCGACGCCCGTACGAGGCCGTTGGACCGGGCGCCCACGCCTTCGACGGCGCCGTCCGGCGCTGGAACGCCGCCCGGCTCGACGGCTGGGTCGCGGCGCTCAGCCCGTCCGATGGGTCGCCGGCAAGGCTGCCACCGGGCGGCGAGGAGTCGCTGGACGCCGACACCGCCGCGGCCGAGCGCGTGATCCTGGCTCTCCGCACCGACCGCGGCGTGCCGCTGGGCAGTGCCTCGCAGGCGCCCCTGCGGGAGTCATTCGGGTGGGCCCGGGAGGCCGGGCTGCTGGAGGTGACGGCTGACGATCGGGTCGTCCTGACGACCCGCGGCCGGCTGCTGTCGAACGAGCTGTTCGCGAGGCTGGTCTAGCGCTTCCTGCCGAAGGCCGCCGGCGACGCCCCGGCGCGTTGACACTCCTCACCATCGACTGCTACCATTCGGGCAACCCGTTAGCACTCTGGCATCGAGAGTGCTAACCACCTCCCACGAGGAGCAATGGCCTTGGCGCGACGGCTTCGGCGCACCAGCGGCCCACTGGACCTCCGCACACAGGCGATCCTCCGGGCTGTCATCGAGGAATACGTCACGACGGCCATCCCGGTCGGATCACAGGCGCTCGTCGAGCGCTACCGGCTGGGCGTGTCCAGCGCCACCGTCCGCCATGTCCTGGCGGACCTCGAGGCGAGCGGCCTGCTGATGCATCCCCACACGTCCGCCGGCCGGATCCCGACCGATGCCGGCTACCGCTTCTACGTCGAGTCGATCGTCGAGGCGGTGCCGCTGCCGGCCGTCGAGCAGCTGATGATCCGGCACCAGTTCGGCCAGGTGGAGTTCGCCAGCGAGCACTGGTTCCGCCTCGCCGCCACGACGCTCGCCTCGGTGACCCGGGCGGCCGGCCTGGCCACCCCGGCCAAGCCCCAGTCGGCGCACCTTCGGCGGCTCGACATCGTCACGATCAACGACCGCCTGGCCAGCCTGATCCTCATCCTCCGCGAGGGGGCCATCAAACAGGCCCTCGTCAGCCTCGACGAGCCGACCGACCAGGCGGCGCTCAGCGAGGTCGCCGGACTGCTCAACGACCTCGTCGCCGGCCTCACGGCGACCGAGGCGGCCGCCGCCATTGCCCGGATCGACGAGGCGGTTCCCCACGGCGCGCTCGCACGCCGGATCGGCGACCGGGTCGCCAGGACGCTGATGGACTACGACGCCTCGGCCATCGAGGAGGTCTTCAGCGATGGCCTGCTCAACGTCATGGAGGCGCCCGAGTTCGCCGACAGCGACAAGCTGCGGCGGGTCTTCTCGGCCCTCGAGAACCGGGCCTACCTCGGCGAGCTGGTCGTCAGCGTTGCCGCCACCGGCCGCGTCCAGGTCTTCATCGGCCAGGAGAACCAGCCGGTCGAGATGCGCGAGGTGTCGCTCGTCCTCGCGCCGTACGGGCGGCCGGGGCGAGCGGTCGGCGTGGTCGGCGTGCTGGGGCCCACCAGGATGTCGTATCCGCAGGCCATCGGCACGGTCAGGTTCGTGTCGGGCCTGATGAACGAGCTCGTGGATCACCTCTACGCCTGACGGCGTTCAATCGCGGCGCACGAGCCGCGCTCCAGACGGGAGTTCCAGGACCAACATGACCCACCGAACACGGGCCCAGCAGCGGGCCGACGAGATCGACGTCTCGCCGACGAGCCTCCTCGAGGACATCGCTCGCCTCAACGGCGAGCTCGAGGCCGCGCGCCGGCAGTCGGAGGAGTACCTGGCGCTGCTTCAGCGCGAGCGCGCCGAGTTCAGCAACTTCAAGCGCCGAACGTCGGAGGAGCGCGAGCGCGAGCTGGGGCTCGCCGGCGAGGACCTCATCCGCAAGGTCCTGACGATCGCCGACGACTTCGACCGGGCCATCGACGCGAGTCCGGCCGACCTCGCCGGCAACTCGTGGGCCGACGGGATCGCCGCCATCGATCGCAAGCTGCGGGCTCTGCTCGAGAGCGAGGGCGTCAACCAGATCGACGCCTCGCCCGGTCGGGCCTTCGACCCACGCGAGCACGACGCCATCGTCAACGTCCCGGCGACCGGGCGGCGTGACGGCGAGATCGTCGAGGAGGTCCGCCGAGGCTACCGCCTCCGCGACCGGGTCATCCGCCCCGCGCTCGTGGCGGTCGCGGCCGGCCACGGCGGCGCGGCCGGCCATGGCGGTTCGAATGCCGGCTCGGAGCCCGGCTCGGCGGCGCCATCGAACGACGGACGAACAAGCACCGAATCCACCAACGACACCTTGAACGACTGACAGGAGCCAGACACACAGATGGGCAAGATCATCGGCATCGACCTCGGAACGACGAACTCCGTCGTCGCCGTCATGGAGGGCGGCGAGCCGACCGTGATCGCTTCGGCCGAGGGTGGCCGCACGGTTCCGTCGGTCGTCGCGTTCACCAAGACCGGGGAGCGACTCGTCGGCCAGCTTGCCAAGCGGCAGGCGGTCACGAACCCGACCAACACGGTCTATTCGATCAAGCGCTTCATGGGCCGTCGCTGGGACGACCCGGAGGTCAAGCGTTCGAAGGACCTCGTCCCCTACAAGGTCGAGAAGGACCCCAAGAGCGACGGCGTCGTGGTCAGGGTCGGCGTCGGCAAGACGTACACCCCGCCCGAGATCAGCGCGATGATCCTCCAGAAGCTCAAGACCGACGCCGAGGCGTACCTGGGCGAGAAGGTCACCGAGGCGGTCATCACCGTCCCGGCCTACTTCGACGACACGCAGCGATCGGCAACCAAGGACGCCGGCCGCATCGCCGGCCTCGACGTCAAGCGGATCATCAATGAGCCCACCGCGTCGGCGCTCGCCTACGGCCTCGACAAGAAGGCCGACGAGAAGATCGCCGTCTACGACCTGGGCGGCGGCACCTTCGACATCTCGATCCTCGAACTCGGCGAAGGCGTCTTCGAGGTCAAGGCGACCAACGGCGACACGCACCTGGGCGGTGACGACTTCGACCAGCGCGTCATCGACTGGCTGCTGGCCGAGTTCAAGAAGGACCAGGGCATCGACCTGTCGAAGGACCAGCAGGCCCTCCAGCGCCTCAAGGAGGCGGCCGAGAAGGCCAAGATCGAGCTGTCATCGACGACGACCACCGAGATCAACCTGCCCTACATCACCGCCGACGCGTCCGGCCCCAAGCACGTCGTGATGAGCCTCTCGCGGGCCAAGCTCGAGGACCTCGTCGCCGACCTCGTCGAGAAGACGAAGGCGCCGGTCAAGGCGGCGCTCAAGGACGCCGGCCTCAAGCCGTCCGACATCGACGAGGTCATCCTCGTCGGTGGGCAGACCCGGATGCCGGCCGTCGTCGAGGCGGTCAAGGCGATGTTCGGGGGCAAGGAACCGCACAAGGGCGTCAACCCGGACGAGGTCGTCGCCATCGGCGCGGCCATCCAGGCCGGCGTCCTGGCCGGCGACGTCAAGGACGTCCTGCTCCTCGACGTCACCCCGCTGTCGCTGGGCATCGAGACGCTGGGCGGCGTGATGACCAAGCTCATCGAGCGCAACACGACCATCCCGACGTCGAAGTCGCAGGTCTTCTCGACCGCGTCGGACAGCCAGAGCCAGGTCGAGATCCACGTCCTGCAGGGCGAGCGCGATTTCGCCGCCGACAACAAGACGCTCGGCCGGTTCATCCTCGACGGCATCCCGCCGGCTCCGCGGGGCATTCCGCAGATCGAGGTCACGTTCGACATCGATGCCAACGGGATCCTCGACGTCCGGGCCAAGGACCGGGCGACCTCGAAGGAGCAGCAGGTCCGCATCACCGCCTCGTCGATGCTGTCGAAGGACGACGTCGACAAGATGGTCCGCGACGCGGCCGACCACGCCGACGAGGATCGCCAGCGGCGCGAAGAGGTCGAGACCCGCAACCAGGCCGAGGCGCTCACGTTCCAGGCCGAGCGGGCGATCCGCGATCTCGGCGACAAGGTTTCGTCCGAGGACAAGGCCCAGGTCGAAACCCAGGTGGCGTCGCTCCGCGAGGCCCTCAAGGGCAGCGACGTCGAGGCGATCCGGTCCGGCATGACCGCGCTCGCCGAGACGCTCCAGCGCGTGTCGACCGCCGCCTACCAGGCGTCGGCGGCGGCCGGTGGCGGCGGCTCGAACGGGTCCGCCGAGTCGTCCGCTGAGGCCGGCGACGGGTCCGCCTCCGGCGAGGCCGGTGAGCCTGCCGGTGCCGCAACCGGCGGTTCGGGCGGCGCCGGCGACGAGACGGTCGAAGGCGAGTACAAGGAGGTCTAGCCGCTTCCCGGCTGGCCAGTCGAGGCCGCGGGCCCCGCGTGGGGACCCGCGGCCTCTTCATGTCTCGCGCGGGCCGCGCCTTCCGCCGGGCGAATCCCAGGCGATCCTTGGCCCCAGTTCGCCCCGGCTTATCGGCTCGCGGTACGATGCGCGCCCATGTCCGGCCCGCCCGAGACCGCGCTCATCCATGCCCGCAACCTGACGAAACGATTCGGCCAGCTGACGGCCGTCGACGGTGTCGACTTCGACGTCGCGCCCGGCGAGGCGTTCGGTTTCCTGGGCCCCAACGGCGCCGGCAAGACCTCGACGATGCGGATGATCGGCTGCGTCTCGCCGGCGACGGCGGGCACCCTCCGCGTCCTCGGCATGGACCCGGCCGCGGACGGCCCGCGGATCCGCGCCCGGATCGGCGTCGTGCCGCAGTCGGACACGCTGGACATGGAGCTCACCGTCCGCGAGAACCTCCTCATCTACGGCCGCTATTTCGACCTGACCCACCGCGAGGCGGGACGGCGCGCCGACGAGCTGCTCGAGTTCGTCCAGCTCGCCGAACGGGGCAAGGACCGGGTCGAGCCGCTGTCCGGCGGGATGAAGCGGCGGCTGACGATCGCCCGCTCGCTCATCAACGAGCCGGACCTGCTCCTCCTCGACGAGCCAACCGCGGGCCTCGATCCGCAGGCGCGCCACCTGCTCTGGGACAAGCTCTACCGGCTCAAGCAGCAGGGAGTGACGCTCGCCCTGACAACCCATTACATGGACGAGGCCGAGCAGCTGTGCGATCGGCTGGTCGTGATGGACAAGGCCCGCATCGTGGCCGAAGGCTCCCCGCGCGAGCTGATCGCGCGCTACTCGACGCGCGAGGTCCTCGAGCTGCGCTTCGCACCGGACGACGAGCAGTCGCTCGACGGTAAGCTCGACGGCCTGGCCGACCGTATCGAGCGCCTCCCCGACCGCGTCCTGCTCTACACGACGGACGGGGAAGCCGCCTCGGTCGAAGCCCATCGGCGCGGCCTGCAGCCCGAAAGCGCCCTCGTCCGGCGGTCGACGCTGGAGGACGTCTTCCTTCGGCTGACCGGCCGATCGTTGATCGAATAGATGGCCGGCGCCGCGGTCGCGGGACGAGTCCGCGCCGCTCCCGAACCCGGGCCCCAGGCATTCTCGGCCAGGCGAGCGCTCGCCGTCCTCGAGTACTGCGCGCGGGTCTACCGGCGGAACTGGCGGGGAACGCTGTTCATGACCTTCCTGTCGCCGATCCTCTTCCTGGGGGCGATGGGCTTCGGCCTCGGCAGCATCGTCAACAACTCGACCGGCGCGGCGACCGGAGGCGGGTTCGGCGGCGCCGTGTCGTACGCCGCGTTCCTGGCGCCGGGGCTGCTGGCGGCGACGTGCATGCAGACCGGCGGCTTCGAGGCGACCTACCCGATCATGGGCCGCCTGGTCTGGGACAAGGTCTATCACGCGATGCTCGCCACGCCGATCAGCGTGATCGACATCATCGCCGGCCAGTTCGGCTGGTTCTGCATCCGGCTGGCCCTCGTGGCCGGCGCCTACTTCGCCGTCATGCTGGCGTTCGGGGTCGTCCACGGCGGGGCGCTGGCGATCCTGGTCATTCCCGTCGGCGTGCTGACCGGCTTGTCGTTCTCGGCCTGGATCGCCGCCTTCGCCGCGACCCAGCAGAACGACCAGGGCTTCACCATCATCTTCCGCTTCCTCATCACGCCACTGTTCCTCTTCTCCGGGACGTTCTTTCCCGTCGATCGGCTGCCCGGCCTGCTGCAGCCGCTCGCCCTTCTGACGCCCAGCTACCACGGCGTCGCGCTCACCCGCGAGCTGACCCTTGGAACGGCCCAGCTGGGACCGTCGCTCGTCCACCTTGCGGTCCTCGTCGCGGTCGTCGCCGGCGGCCTGGCAGCCTGCCGGTTCACCTTCCCGCGGGCGCTCATCAAGTGACGACCGAACGATGACCATCCTCGCCCGCATCGCCCCGCCGATGCCCCTCGTGTCGTCCCGCCGGGCCAGCCGCGTGGTCGAACGCAACGTCATGAGCTACCGCCGCCAGTGGATGGTGCTGCTGTCCGGCTTCTTCGAGCCCGTGTTCTACCTGTTCGGGATCGGCTACGGCCTGGGGTCGCTCGTCCCCAGCGTCATCGGCCCCGCCGGCCAGCCGATCTCCTACGGCCTGTTCGTCGCTCCGGCGCTGCTCGCCAGCTCGGCGATGAACGGCGCGATCTACGACAGCACCTTCAACGTCTTCTTCAAGCTTCGCTACGCGAAGACCTACGACGCGATCCTCGCCACGCCGCTCGGCGTCGGCGACGTCGCCATTGGCGAGGTGACCTGGGCGCTGATCCGGGGGACGATCTACGCGACCGGCTTCGTGGTCGTGATGATCGCCTTCGGGCTGGTCGCCTCACCGTGGGCCGTGCTCGCCCTGCCGGCGGCGATGCTCATCGGCTTCGCCTTCGCGGCCGTCGGGATGGCCGCCACCACGTTCATGCGGCAGTGGACCGACTTCGACTACATCGCCATGGTGACCCTGCCGCTGTTCCTGTTCTCGGCGACGTTCTATCCCATCACCGCCTATCCGCCGCTGTTCCAGACGATCGTCCAGCTGACGCCGCTCTACCACGGGGTGGACCTGCTGCGGTCGCTGACGACCGGGAACCTGGGCCCTGGCCTCCTGGTCCACGTCGCCTACCTGGCGGCGATGGGGATGGCCGGGCTGCTGGTCGCGCGGCGCCGGCTCGACAAGCTGCTGCTCAAGTAGACGGCACGACGACGGCAACCGAAGCCGAAGCCGAAGCCGCCGCGGTCGCCCGGCGAGCCGCGCTGGCGGCGCTGACCACCGAGATCATCGCGTGCCGGCGCTGTCCAAGGCTGGTCGGCTGGCGCGAGCAGGTGGCCCGGGAGAAGGTCGCCCGGTTTCGCGACGAGACGTACTGGGGCCGTCCGCTGCCGGGCTTCGGCGATCCCGACGCGCGGGTGCTCATCGTCGGCCTCGCCCCGGCCGCTCATGGCGGCAACCGAACCGGCCGCGTGTTCACCGGCGACGCGTCGGGCGATTTCCTGTGGCGGGCGCTGTGCGAGGTGGGGATGGCCGACCGGGCCACCAGCCGCCGGGCCGACGACGGGCTGACGCTGACCGACGCGTACATCGCGGCCGCCGTCCGCTGCGCCCCGCCGGCCAACAAGCCCACCATCGAGGAGCGCGACAACTGCGCCCCGTACCTGGTCCGCGAGCTGGCGATCCTCGACTTCGTCCGGGTCATCGTGCCGCTTGGGCAGTTCGGCTGGGACGCCGTCTTCCGCTCGCTGGCGACGCTGGGGCATCCAGTGCGGCCGCGGCCCAGCTTCGGGCACGGGGCTGAGGCGCGGGTCGGGCCGTACGCCATCGTCGGCTCCTTCCACCCCAGCCAGCAGAACACGTTCACCGGCCGGCTGAACGGCGCGATGCTCGGGGCGGTCCTGTGGCGCGCCCGGGAGCTCGCCGCGGGGCCGTAGCCGCCGCCGCCTCGCCACCTGACCTCCGGCTACCATTCGGCCGTGGCCACGGAGCGCGACTACTACGCGATCCTCGGCGTCGTCCGGACCGCCAGCGACGCCGAGATCAAGCGCGCCTACCGGCGTCTCGCCCAGCAGTGGCACCCGGACGTCAACAAGGACCCAGCCGCCGACGAGCGGTTCAAGGCGATCAACGAGGCCTACCGCGTCCTGTCCGATCCCACCCGCCGACAGACCTATGACATGTTCGGGCGGGCCGGCCTCGGGACGGAGCCGGAGGGAGGGTTCGGCGCCGGCTTCGCCGGCTTCGGCGACATCTTCGACGCCTTCTTCGGCGGGGCTGCGGGCGCGCGGCGCGGCCGACCGCCGGGTGGCGCGGACCTCCGCTACGACCTCCGCATCACGTTCGAGGAGGCGGTCCGGGGGGCGGAGAAGGAGATCGAGTTCGCCGTCCTCGTCCGCTGCGAGACGTGCGCCGGGAGCGGCGCCAAGCCGGGCACCTCGCCGATCACCTGCCCCCAGTGCAACGGGCGCGGCGAGGTCCGGACGACGCGCCAGACGATGCTGGGGCAGATGGTCAACGTCACGGCCTGCCCCCGCTGCCGGGGCGAAGGCCGGATCGTCGAGACGCCGTGCGAGACGTGCCACGGCGACGGACGAGTCGAACAGCGGCGAACGCTGCGGGTCACGATCCCGCCCGGGATCGACGAGGGCCACCAGATCCGCCTGTCGAACGAAGGCGAAGCGGGACCGAGGGGCGGGCCGTCGGGCAGCCTCTACGTCGCCGTCCACGTGAGCCCGCATCCCACGCTGCGACGGGAGGGCACCGAGCTCGTCTACGAGGCGCGGGTGTCGATCGCCCAGGCCGCCCTCGGGACGCGGATCACGGTCCCGACCGTCGACGGCGACCAGGAGGTCGAGATCAAGCCCGGTACCCAGCCCGGCACGGAGATCCGGCTCCGGGGCAAGGGCGTGCCGCATCTCCGTCGATCGGGCTCGCGCGGCGATCTCCACGTCTTCGTCCAGGTCGCCGTACCGACCAGGCTGAGCAAGCGGCAGCGCGAGCTGCTCGAGGATCTGGCCGAGGCGGGGCAGGAGCCGGTGTCGGAGAACGGCCGCGGCGGGTTGCGCGAGAAGCTCGGCCTGGGGTGAGCGGTCGCGCCGACGACGCGTGGCTCGAGCTGTCGGTCGAGGCGGACGTCGAGGCGGTCGAGGCCGTCAGCGAGATCCTGAGCCGCGTCGCCACGGGCGGGACGAGCGTCGAGCCCGCCTTCGAGCTGGTCGACGAGGGTCTTGGGGCGCGGGTCGATCCGCGCCGGCCGGCGACGGTGCGAGCCTATCTTCCGCTGCGCGATCCGGCAGCCGGCGAGCGAGCCGCCGCGGAGGCCTCACAGGCGCTCGGTCATCTCCAGGCGTTCGGACTCCGGCCGATCGGCGAGCTGACGACGCGCGTCGTCCACGAGGCCGATTGGGCCGACGCCTGGAAGGCCCACTTCCCGGTACTCCGCGTGGGGCGCCGGCTCGTCATCCGCCCCACCTGGCGGCGCCAGCGGGCGCGCCCGGACGACGTCGTCCTGGCGCTCGATCCGGGGATGGCGTTCGGGACGGGACTCCATCCCACGACGCGCCTGTGCCTGGCGACCATCGAGCGCCTCGCCGACGCGGGCCGGATTGACGGCCGTGCCGTCCTCGACGTGGGCTGCGGCTCGGGGATCCTTTGCCTCGCCGCGGCCCGCCTGGGCGCCGCCCGGGTGCTTGGCCTCGACACGGATCCCATCGCCGTCGAGGCGACGACCGCCAACGCGCGCCGGAACCGGGTCTCGCGTCGGGTCCGTGCCCGGCACGGGACGCTGCCAAGCGGCGACGGGCCGTTCGGCGTCGTCCTCGCCAACCTCATCGCCTCGCTGCTCGTCCGGCTCGCGACGGCGCTTCGCGACGAGCTTCAGCCCGGCGGCGTCCTCGTGGCGTCCGGCATCTTCGTCGACCGCGAGGCGGAGGTTCGGGCGTCGTTCGTGGCAGCGGGTCTGACGATTCGGGAGAAGACGGCCGAAGGCGACTGGCTCGCCCTCGAAGCCGTTCGGCTCAACTAGCCGCTCGGCCCAACGAGTCTCTGGGCCCAACCGGCCGCGCGCTCCTACAATCGTCGTCCCATGGCGTTCGCCCTGATTCCCCTGCTGCTGGTAAGCCACGTCGCGCTGGCCGTGGGACTGTTCCTGCCCTCGATCCTGTTGCCGTTCGCGCTGCGCGCCAACCGCCGGGCGAACGAATCGCCGAACCGCGCGGTGCGGTTCCTGTTGCGAATCCAGTCCGACGGGACGCTGCTGTTCGGCGCCGGGCTGGCGGCGACCGGCGCGGCGCTCCTCGCCGTGCTGGGACCGGAGCTCCTTGCCCGACCGTGGCTGTTCGTCGCCGTGGCGATCTATGCGGCGAACCTGGTTCTCGCGTTCTTCGTCCAGCGACCGAACCTTCGCCGGCTGGTCGGCGTCCGGGCGGCCCCCGATGACCAGGTCTGGATCGCCCGTGCCCGCCGGCAGCGCTATGTCTCGTACGCCATGGCGGGCCTCGTCGGTACGATCGGCTTCCTCATGAGCGCGAAGCCCCAGCTGTGGTGAGCTCAGCCGCAACCCCGGGCTGCCTGTTCTGCCGGATCGTCAGCGGGGAGATCCCGTCGACGATCGTTCACCAGGACGACCTGGTCGTGGCGATCCGCGACATCAACCCGCAGGCGCCGACGCACCTGCTGCTCCTGTCGCGCGCCCACGTCGCCTCGGCGGACGACCTGACGGCGGCGCACGGCGAGCTGCTCGGCCGGATCTTCGAGGTCGCCTCGACGCTGGCCCGGTCGGAGGGGGTCGCCGCCACCGGCTACCGGATCGTCACCAACGTCGGCCGTGACGGCGGCCAGACCGTCGACCATCTCCACTTCCACCTCCTGGGCGGCCGCCGGTTCACGTGGCCGCCAGGCTGACCGGCCTCCCGGTGGCTGGCCTTGTCCTGGCCGCCGGAATGCTCGCCGGCGGCTGCGGGATCGCCGCATCCGGCACTGGCGGCGCCAGCTTTCCGGACGTCAGCTTCGGTCCGTCGACGGGTACCACCGCGGCCGTGACGGAGACGCGGGGCGCGCTGGCGGGCGTCCTGGGCGAGAAGAGCCTCCAGCTGGGCGATCCGAAGGTGCCCTTCCGGCCGCCGGAGTCGGCTCGCCTGGCCGCTGCACCGCGAGCGGTCTACCAGGTCCTCCTGCCGAACGACCCCGGCCACGGCTTCGTGTCCGTCTACGAGTTCCCGGACCCGGCGACTGCCGCCAGCGCGGGCCTCGAGCAGGCGGCCTACGTCGGCAGCGGCCCGGGGCGCATCCAGTTCCCGCCCGATACCCGCTTCGTCATTCGCCAGGTCGGCACGACGATCGTGTTCTACGCCTGGTCCCCGGCGAACTCAGTCGACGTCCGAGCCGCCGACATCCAGCCCGCCCTCGAGACGCTGGGGACGGGCATCGCCGTCCCGAGGTAGAGCGACGGGGGCCGCTCAGCGGTGGGTCGCCACTCAGCGGCCGGTCGCCACCGCGAACCCGTCGCGGACGGGCAGCGGCTCGTCGGTCGCGGCCCACGCGCGGACCTGGTCCCGTCGCACCTTGAGCGTGTGGGTCCGCGGGAAGTCGGGCTCCGGCCACAGCCGCCAGGCCGCGATGTGCTGGTTCGCGCCGAGCGATCGGTTGGCCGCCCGGACCGCTTCGTCGAGCGAGGCGCGGACGTCATCGGACGCGCCGCTCTGGGTGTTGCCGGCGGCAGCCATCGGCGTGGTCCGCGGGTCGAGCAGGACGGCCTCGATGCGCCCGGGCCGCGTCTCGAGGACGACCGAGTCGCGGATGCCGGCGATCCGCAGCGCGTTCTCGATGTCCTCCGGATAGACGTTGAAGCCGTTCGGCAGGACGATCATGTCCTTCTTCCGGCCGGACAGCACGAGCCTTCCCGCGTTGTCGAGGTGGCCGACGTCGCCGGTCCGGTACCAGCCGTCCACGGTGAAGGCTTCGGCCGACAACGCCGGCTCGTCCCAGTAGCCCTTGAACAGGGTCGGGCCGCGGAACTGGACCTCGCCGTCGTCGGCGAGCCGCAGCTCGATTCCCTCCGGTGGCCGCCCCACCGTGCCCAGGCCGTGGTCGGCGAGGGTCGTGCAGGTCCCCGTCCCCGTCTCGGTCGCACCGTAGCCCTGGAGGACGGTGACGCCCAGATCCTCCCAGGCCTGCTGGAGCGCCGGCGGGAGGAACGCCCCGGCCGACACGAAGAGGCGGAAATGACCGCCGAACTGGCGATGGACGCTTCGGAACAGCAGCCGCCGGAGCGCCGGCGGGAGCCGCCGGGCGATCGAGCGCAGGCGCTCGACGGTACGCGTCCGGCCCTGTTTCTCGACCTCGCGCTCGATCGCGCTCCAGAACAGGTCGAGGACCTGCGGCACCACGATCATCGACGTCACGCGATGGTCGCGGAGCGCCTCGAAGATGACCCGCGGGTTGCGGCTGCGGACGTACAGGACGCTCGCCCCCACCGATAGCGCGTAGAACAGGCCGACCGACTGCTCGAGCAGGTGCGACAGCGGCAGCAGCGACACGATCCGGTGATGGAGCCGCGGGATGATCCGGTGGAACGACTCGATCGATGCGCCAACGTTGTCGTGGGCAAGCATCACGCCCTTCGGCGCCCCGGTCGTGCCGGAGGTGAAGATGAGCTCGAACACCTCATCGTCGGCCGGTCCCGGCCAGCTCGCCAGCTGGGCCTCCCAGTCGGCCGGGAAGCTGTCGTCCGGTTCGGCCGTCACGGCATCGACGGTCGAGGTCAGGAAGTCGGTCAGCCGGGCTTCGGCGGGATCGGGGGCGTCGCGGCCCGTGCCCAGGATCAGCCGGCCGGCGCCCGACTTGGCGACGATCCCGGCGACGGCGTCGCCGGACATGCGGAGGTCGAGCGGGACGAGCACGAGCCGGGCCCGCATGGCCCCGAAGTAGACGGCCGGGAGCTCCGGGCTCGACGCCGACCAGGTGAGGATCCGGTCGCCGGGGCGGAGGCCCAGGGCCCGCAAGCGCCAGGCCGCGATCCGGCTGCGGCGGGCGAGCTCGCGGTAGCTCCAGGTGCGGGTTGTCCTGTCGTCGCCGCGCACGCCCAGCGCGTCGTGATCGCCGTAGCGCGCGACGGCCTCGTCCAGCAGGTCGACCAGGGTCCCCATCGCCATCGATCCTACGACGCCGGCCAATGGCCACCGTCACGCTCCGGCCACGGGAAGAACGTGCTACTTGACAGGAACGAGTTTCGCCCCGACGATGTGGCCATGGCCAAGGACGCAGTGACGGGCGCATTCGGCTTCACCGGCCGGGCCATCGCCGAAGCACTGCTCGCCGGTGGCCGGTCGGTCGTCACGCTCACGAACCACCCGCGACCGGAGGATCCGCTGGCGGCACGGATCGAGGTCAAGCCGCTCGACTTCGACCGGTCGGCGAACCTCGCCGCCGCGCTCGCCGGCGTCGACGTCCTCTACAACACCTACTGGATCCGCTTCCCGCGGGCCGGCGTGACGTTCGAGACCGCCATCGCCCGGTCGGAGGTCCTGCTGGCCGCCGCGCGGCAGGCGGGCGTTCGGCGGTTCGTCCACGTCAGCGTGGTCGGCGCCGACCGCGCGGGGCTCACGCCGTATGTCCGAGCCAAGGCCGCGTTCGAGGACCGCGTCCGCGGCGCGCGGCTGGAGTGGGGGATCGTCCGGCCGACGGTGACGTTCGGGCCGAACGACATCCTCATCAACAACCTGGCCTGGGCGTTCCGCCACCTGCCCGTCTACGGCGTCCCCGGCCGCGGCCGCTATCCGATCCAGCCGGTCCACGTCGACGACGTCGCCCGGATCTGCCTGGAGGTGGCCGAGGGCCGCAGCGGCGTGGTCGCCGATGCCGCGGGTCCCGAGGCCATGGCCTATCGCGACCTCGTGCGGGTCGTCCGTTCGGCCGTCGGGAGCCACTCCCTGGTCGTGCCGATGCCGCACTGGGCGGTCCTGACGGCGGCCCGGTTCCTGGGCCCGATCGTCCACGACGTCGTCCTGACCCGCCACGAGGTCCTCGAGCTGACGTCGGGATTCCTGACCTCGAAGGAGCCGCCACGGGGCACGATCCGGCCCTCGGCATGGATTGCCGAGCACGGCGCCGAGCTCGGCCGGACGTGGGCCAGCGAGCTCAAACGCAACTACGGCGGGCGTTGAGGAGGGGCCCGCTCGGCCCCTCCGGAGGTTTGACCGGCACAGGGGCCTCGGCTACACTCCGGCGGCCCGTCGGCCGGGTGTCAGGATCGGGCCGAACCGCGACTGTGCCGTTGGGCTGACGAGCGCGATCGCCAGGCGAGAACGAAGCCCGAGGAGGTGAACCGGGATTGGCCGAAGTCCGAGTGGGTGAGAACGAGACGTTCGAAAGCGCCCTTCGCCGCTTCAACAAGAAGATCCAGCAGAGCGGGATCCTCGCCGAGGCTCGCCGCCGCGAGCACTACGAGAAGCCGAGCGTGAAGCGGAAGCGCAAGGAAGCGAAGCGCAAGAAGAACGCCCGCACGCCGCAGGGCTAGGCAGCCCCGCGGGCGGGACCCCGCCCGAGGTGCCATCCCCGGTGTCCCTCAAAGAGCGAATCCAGACGGACCTGACCGCGGCCATGCGGTCGCGTGACGCGCTGCGCCGCGACGTGCTCCGGATGGCGACGAATTCCGCCTACAACCTCGAGAAGCGACAGCAGAAGCCGCTGTCCGAAGACGAGCTGCTGGGCGTCCTGAGCCGCGAGGTCAAGACTCGCCGCGAGTCGGTCGAGGCGTTCCGCAAGGGCGGTCGCGAGGATCTCGCCGCCAAGGAAGAGGCGGAGATCGCGATTCTCCAGGAGTTCCTCCCCAAGGCACTCTCCGAGGAGGAGATCCGGAGCCTGGTCGACCAGGCCGTTGCCGCCACCGGAGCAAGCTCGGCCCGCGACATGGGCAAGGTCATGGGCTGGCTGGCGCCGCGGACCCGCGGCCGCGCCGACGGCAAGCGGGTCAGCGAGCTCGTCGCCCAGGCCCTCGCCCGGACCGACCTCGCCGGCCACGACCGCGCGGCAGGCTGAACCGCAGGTGCTCACCCAACAGGTCGAATCGGTCGTCCGCTTCAGCCGTCGCGATGCCAGCCGGCTGGGGATCGCTTCGGCCGTCCTCGTCCTCGTCCTCACGACGATCCTGGGCGTCGACATCCTCCTGCCGCAGCCGCTGGCACTGAACGTCGGCGACGTCGCCAGCCGGGACATCGTCGCGCCGGGTGCTGGTGCCTTCGACAGCACCGTCCAGACCGATGCCCTCCGGCGCGCGGCCGCGAACGCGGTGACGCCGCAGTACGACTACTCGACGGAGAAGGCGATCGCCGTCGCCGCCGAACAGGTCGCCGCGCTGCGTCGCGCGATCATCCCCGTCAACACCGCCCTGGACCCGGCGACCAGGAAAGCGGACCGCGACGCGCTGCTCGCCGCCGCGCTGCCGGGCCTCTCGTCGGCCGCCCGGGATACGCTCGTGGCGCTGACACCAGGACGATGGAACGCCGTCCGGGAAGAGGCGACACGGATCCTCGACGCGACCGAGCGAACCGAGCTCAAGGACTCCGATGTCGCCCAGACGCGCCTGACGCTGGACACCCGGATGGCAGGCGGCCTCAACGAGGCGGAGCGGCTGCTCGCCGCGGAGCTCATCTCGCCATTCGTCATCGCCAACTCGTCGTTCAGCCAGGAGCTGACCCTGGCGGAGCGGCAGCGAGTCGCCTCCGAGGTGCCGCTGGTCCATGTCCAGATCCGCCGAGGGCAGGCGATCGTCCGGCAGGGCGACCTGATCACCGCGGCTGATCTGGAGATCCTGGGGAATCTGGGCCTCACCAAGGACCATCCCGACCTCGCCAAGTTCGGTGGCTGGTTCGTCCTCGCGACGCTGCTCGTGGGCATCCTCCTCGCCTGGGTCTGGCGATTCCGGCGCGACCTCTGGCACCGCAACAACATCCTGATCCTCGTCGGCCTCCTGCTGGTCCTCACGACCGTGGCCCTGAAGCTGACGGCCGGCCGTCCCACGCTGGCGTTCCTGTTGCCGACGGCCGCCATCGGGATGCTCGTCGCGATCCTCCTCGACGCCGGCGCGGCGACGGTCCTACTGGCGGTCGTCGCCGTCATCGCCGGCGCCGTCAACAGCCAGTCGCTCGAGCTGATGGCCTACGTGTTCCTGAGCGGGGTCGCCGGCATCGTCGCCGTTCGCCGTGGCGATCGGCTGCAGACGTTCCTCCAGGCCGGGATCGCCGTGTTCGTCGTCAACGCCCTTGTCGTGACGACGTTCTCGCTGCTGGGGACGCGCGACCTGCGCGGGATCCTCGAGC
>JBGPDX010000018.1:0-25340 GCA_041482475.1 Candidatus Limnocylindria bacterium
GAGGTGCTCGACGCGCAGGCCGCGGGCGAGGTGGTCGTCGAGGGTCGTGACCGGCTGGCGGAAGAGGGCGTCGTTGTGGGCCAGGCCGGGTTCGCTGCGCAGCGCGCGGCGGCGGGCGACCTCGAGGTCGAGCCAGCGGCCGCCATGCGCCGCGGCCAGCCGCCAGCCAGCGCCGGCGGGCCCGTGGCGTTCCCGGACATGGGCGATCTTCACCGCTGTCAGGCCGGCTTGCTACCCGCTAGAGGTTGCCGCGCCTGGCCTGCTCGCGCTCGATGGCCTCGAACAGGGCCTTGAAATTGCCGACCCCGAAGCCGCGCGACCCATGGCGCTCGATGATCTCGAAGAAGAACGTCGGGCGGTCCTGGACGGGTCGGGTGAAGATCTGCAGGAGGTAGCCCTCCTCGTCGCGGTCGGCCTCGATACCCAGCTCCTCGAGTGTCTCGATCGGCACGCCCACGTCGCCGACGCGATCCGCCAGCGTCGCGTAGTACTCGTGCGGCAGGCCCAGGAACTCGACCCCGTTCGCGCGCAGCCGCGTGACGGTCTCGACGATGTGCTCCGTCCGCAGCGCGATGTGCTGGCAACCCGGGGTCAGGTACCAGTCGAGGAACTCCTGGATCTGGCTCTTCTTCTTCCCCGTCGCCGGCTCGTTGATCGGGAACTTGATCCGCCCGTTGCCGTTGGTCATGACCTTCGACATGAGGGCGCTGAATTCGGTGTGGATGACCTTGTCGTCGTAGTGGATGAGCTGGCTGAAGCCGAAGATGTCGCGGTAGAAGTCGACGAAGCGGTCCATCTCGCCGAGCGCCACGTTGCCGACGCAGTGGTCGACCTCGAGGAGGCTCAGCCCGCCGGCGGCCGCGGCCGGCTTTTTCACCCGACGGTATCCGGGCGCGAAGACGCCGTGGTAGTCGCTTCGATCGACGAACGAGTGGCGCGTCTCGCCGTAGGTCCAGACGGCGCTGCGGCGGAGCGAGCCGTCCTCGCCACCGTCGATCTCCGCCGGTTCCATCGCGCTGCGGGCCCCACGGGTGGTCGTCTCCCGCCAGGCCGACCCCGCGTCGTCCACGCTGAAGGCGATGTCGCGGACGCCGTCGCCGTGCCGGCGGACGTGCTCGGCGATCTCACCGTCCGGAGTGAGCGGCGCCGTGAACACGAACGTGATGTCGTTCTGTCGCATGACGTAGCTGGCCCGGTCGCGGATGCCCGTCTCGAGGCCGGCGAAGGCGACCGGGGTGAAGCCCCACAGGGCGCGGTAATAGGCTGCCGCCTGGCGGGCGTTGCCCACCCAGAACTCGACGTGGTCGATGCCCCTGAGCGGGAGGAAGTCCTGCGCCTGGGCGTAGGCGTCGCGGTTGACCCGCGCGCCGGCCTGGTTCGCCGTGGGGGTGCCCTTGGGGCGGGCGGCCGTCTCGGTCATTGGTTGGCTCCTCGTGCCGGGAGCGATTCGACAGGAGCTCCATCGTAGTCCTCCGCGTCGCAACCGACGCTCCCGCGAATGGGACACACTAGCCGCAGATGCGCGGCGAAACCCGGGCCAGCGGGAGGCACATGTGGCGATCGGCGAGCTGATCCCCCGGCTGACGGCGGCGAACGATCGGCTGGCGGCCCTCCGCCCGGCGGTCGAAGCCGGCGCGCCGTGGCCGCTCAGCGACAACTTCGGCACCGAACCCGAAGCGTCATGGGGCCCACCGGAGACGCTCGCCCACGTCGCCGAGATGCTGCCGTTCTGGCTGGGCGAGATCGAGCGGATCGTCGATGGCAGGACGGAGCCGGTGCCGTTCGGGCGGGTGGCCAGCGACCCGGTCCGACTGCTCGTCCTCGAGCGCGACCGGTCGCTGCCGCCACGGGCGCTGTTCGATCGGATCGCCGCCGACGCGGACCGCGTCGGGAAGCGGCTGGCGACGCTGACGCCGGCCGGCGCCGCTCGCCGAGGACTCCACCCACGCCTCGGCGAGATGACCGTCGAGGCGCTGGCGGAGCGGTTCATCGTCAGCCATCTCCAGGAGCACGCCCAGCAGCTGGCCGCGGTCTCCGGCAAGCGCGGCGGCTAGGTGTTCATCGTCTACGCGATCCCCGTCGGCCTCCTCGTGGGACTCGCCCTTGGCGGACGCGTCGAACGGTTGGCCGGCCTGCGTTTCCGCTGGGCGCCGCTGGCGTTCGCCGGGCTCGCCGTCCAGGTCGGGTTGTTCTCAGACGCCGTTGGCGCCGCAGTCGGCTCGGCCGGGCCGGCCATCTACATCGCCTCGAGCGTCGCTGTCCTCGCCGCCGTCGTCCGCAACCTGCGCCTGCCGGGGCTGGCCCTCGTCGCCCTTGGCGCGCTGTCGAACCTCGCCGCGATCCTGGCGAACGGCGGCTTCATGCCGGCAAGTCCCGGGGCCCTCGTGTTGGCCGGCCTCGACCCGGCCAGCGGCTACTCGAACAGCGTCGTCCTCGCCGCCCCCGCCGTGGCAGCGCTCACCGACGTCTATGCGTTGCCGTCGGCGATCCCGCTGGCCAACGTCTTCAGCCTCGGCGACGTGGCGATCGGGCTCGGCATCGTCATCGCCATCGCCGCCGCGATGGGCCGCCGAAGGGCCCCTTTGCTACCGGACCTCCCACTGCCCGGGAGAACCTCACCCGACTGACCCGAAAGTACCGGTACCGATGGGTCATTCCCGCTCACAGGAGGGCCGCGTAGCGTCCCGAGTGAGGGGTTCTCGCCTCGCCCAGGCAAACTCTGAGGGACCGCGCGATGAAGCTTCTGAAGTTCCAGGTCGTTCGGGTACTGCTGGCGCTGGCGGCGCTGGCCGCATCCGGACTCGCCCTCGAGGCCGGCCGTCGCTGGCCGTAACCTCGGGCGGACGGCGACGCCGTCCACGTTCGATCGGTGAGCCGTCCGACAGGACGGCTCATCTGATTCCCGGGGCTTCGCCGACCTCGCGCGAACGGCCACGACGATTAGACTCGCGGCCATGCGCCCGCTGCGCCCCACCCGCGGATGAGCCTCCCGAACATCGGCTCGGGACTGCCGGAGATCGCCCTGCGGACGGCGATCATCTACGTCGTCATGGTCGTGCTCCTGCGAGTGGCCGGCAAGCGCGAGGTCGGCCAGATGTCGATCCTCGACCTGGTCGTCCTGCTGATCATCTCGAACGGCGTCCAGAACGCCATGGTAGGCGACAACACGACCGTTTACGGCGGGATCGTCGCCGCCGCGACGCTGGTCAGCCTTGACTGGGGCATCCGGAGGCTGACGGACCGCTCTCGCCGCGCCGAGCGGCTGCTCGAGGGCGAGCCCGCGCTGCTCGTCCACGACGGCCGACTGATGACCGCGGCGATGCGCCGCCAGGGCATCAGCCACGAGGAGCTCATGGCTGCGCTCCGAAGTCACGGGCTCGAGCGCCCGGCGGATGCCCACCTCGTCGTGCTCGAGACCAGCGGGCACATCAGCGTCATTCCGCGCGACGCCATCAAACCGCCGATTCGGCCACCCGGAATCGGCTGACCCCTCGTCAGGCGAGCGGCGTCTCGTCGAGGACGTGGCGCTTGAGGAAGGCGAGGATCCGGCCGAACGCGTCACGCCTCGTGTCGCGCTTCTCCCAGCCGTGGCCCTCCTCGTCATACCAGTGCACTTCGTGGTGCTTGCCCTCGATCTGGAGGGCTTCGACCATCCGCTCGGTCATGAGCGGCACGACCCGCTTGTCCTTGCGGCCGTGGAGGATGAGCAGCGGGGCCTCGATCCGTTCGGCGCGGTAGACCGGAGACCCGCGACGGTAGAGTGAGGCTCCCTTCGGGTCGTCTGGCGAGCCCATCATCCGCTCGAGATCCAGCCGGCCAAGGCGGTCGCCATGGCGGTAGCTCTCGGCGATCTCCGAGTCGCCGTAGAGGTCGATGCCCGCCCGCCACAGCGACGGCTCCTCGACCATGGCGCACAACGTCAGGTACCCCCCGTACGAGCCGCCGAAGATCGCCAGTCGCCCGTCGCACCAGGGCTGCTCCGCGGCCCAGCGGCCGGCGTCGATCAGGTCACGGGCGTCCGCGTTGCCCCACTCGCCGCGGTTGGCCTGGCGGAGCGCCCGGCCGTAGCCGGTGGAGCCGCGGAAGTCGACGTCGAGGAACGCGAAGCCCTCGCGCGCGAGGAGCTGCTTGAACGGCGACCATGACCGGAGCGACTGTGACGTTGGCCCGCCATGCGGGTAGACGATCGCCGGGACCCGCTGACCGCCTCGTCGCCCGGTCGCGCCCGCCGGGCGCCACAACGTTCCTTCGATCCGGAGCCTGTCCCGGGCCGTGAAGACGAACCGCTCCCCCGGCAGGGCGCGACCCGGCGCGAACGTCGCGGCCAGCACCGCCGGCATCGAGTCGGTCACCTGGCGCGGCCGCGCGCCGTCGGGAGCAACGCCCGGGACCGGCAGCAGCCAGAGGTCCTGCGGGCGCGCCTCGCTCTCGCCGACGGCGGCGATCCAGGCGCCGTCCGGCGTCCAGCCCACCGCCCGCCAGACGCCGTCCCACGGATTGACCCGCCGACCCTCCCCGGCGCCGGGCACGGGCCGCGGGTTCTTCGGCGGTCGCCCGCGGCCGCGCTTCGGGGGTGTCGCCCCGATCGTGGCGACGAGCAGGTCGACGAAGCCGTCGTGGAACTCGGCATGGACGAAGCGCGTGCCATCCGGGGACGCGAGGGGCGCCAGGCCGAACCCGCCGGTCGGCTCGCCGTGCTCGCGCTTCCCGCTGGTCAGCACCGTGCGCCGTCCGTCCGGCGTGCGGCGGATGACGTGGAACCAGCCGTCCGCATCGGACAGGTAGAGCAGCGAGCCGTCGGACATCCAGCGGGGGCCGGTCTCCCAGCTCGCCTCCGCGCCCAGCGTCCGCTCGCGTCCCGAGGCGACGTCGACGACGAGGATCTGCGACGTCATCGTGGCTTCCGGGCCCTGGCCCATGACGGCGATCGTCGCGCCGTCCGGCGCCCATTCGAATGTCTCGGCGTCGAAGCCGGCACGGGTCACGACCCGTGGCTGCGGTGGCTTGGGATTCGTGGCCGGCCGTCCGCGCCGCGGGACCGGCGCGTCGACCAGCCAGACCTGCGACCAGCCGCGCCGTCGCGACAGGAAGGCCAGCCGTCCGCCGTCCGGCGACCAGCGCGGAGCCGACGTGCCGGCGGGGTGGCCGCTGACGAGTGTCGCGCGCGAGCCGTCCGCCTCGACCAGCCAGATGGCGTCGTCGCGGGTGTAGGCGAGCCGACGGCCATCCGGCGACCATTGCGGATCCCCGATCGGCTTCTCCGATGCGGTCAGCTGGCGCACGGGGCCACCGCGCAGCGGCAGGACGAAGAGCTGTCGGGTGCCGGCCGCCTCCGCGACGTAGGCGACGGCGGTGCCGCGAGGGTGGAGCCGGAACTCGCGCGGCGACTCGACCGCAACGATCTGCTCAATGGTCAGCGAGTCGCGCGACTGGCGGCCGGCCGGAGAGGCCGCCCCGGGAGGGGCTGCCGACGCGGCCGCTCGCCGGCGCCGCGGCTTCGGTGCGGCCGAGGCAACCCCCGCAGCACGGGGCGCGGAGGGCGTGGCGGCGGCCTTCCGCGGTCGGCCCCGGCGGCGCGGTCCGGTGCCGTTGCCGGATGCGGCGGGCGGGTTGGTCGCGGCCACCGCTTCGGGCGCCAGCGGCTGCGTCCCCCGGGCGGCGTTCGATGCTGCGGCTGCCGTCGTTCGCTTCGGCCTGGCCATCAGCCTTCGGCCTCGGCTGCGTCGCGCGGCCACGCCAGTCGCGCGCTCCACGGTCCGACCATCGCGAGGTGCGCGCGCACGTGCCCGTGAAGGCACTCGTACGTCCACTCCCCGGCGTTCGGGGAGGCGAGCTCCGACGGGGCCATCGACGCCGCCGCGGCGCGAAGACGGCGGTGCCCGGCGTCGAAGCGGCCGAGCGCCTGGGCGGCCGACAGCCCACCGGCCGCGGCGATCTCGCGGGCATTCCAGGCATCGAGCCCGTCCGCCGGCCCGGACCGCCAGGTGCCGCGCCGGCGGTGCTCGTCGATGACGTCGGCGCCCTCCTCGAACCATCGGGCCAGGTGCCCGACGTGGTCCTTCAGCGTCCAGTCGGGCGTGGGGCCGGTCTCGCTCCAGCGATCGAGCGGCAACGGACGGACGAGCTCGTCGAACAGCCCGAACACGCCGGCCTCGGCCGCCCAGAACCGGTCGACGGCGGCCGGCGACCCATCGCCGGCAGGGCGCGGATCGGCCGCGAATGGGTCGCCATCCACCTGCCGGAGGCGAAGCCGGTCGGCCCACGGCTCGATGACCACGAGGTGATCGATGGCGTGCCCGTGGAGGACCAGGTAGACCCAGCCCCACGCCTCGTCGCGCCGGATCTCGTCCAGCGGCACGCGCCTCGCCAGCTCGAGTGCGGCTGCGTGCGCGCGTTCCGCCTGGCCGCGGATGTCCGCCGCCGTGACGTCCTTCCAGCGCGCCCGGCCACGCTCGTTGAACGCGTCGAAGTCGCCGCCGTCGAAGTCGCTGTCGTTCGGCCAGGCGCCCCCGGCAAGGACCCGGCCGAGGTAGTCCGACGCGATCTCGTGCCACTCGACCATGTGACCGACGTGCTCCTGGAGCGACCAGTCGGGCCCGCCGGCATCCGATGGCGCGGCACCCGGCAACCGCCACGCCGCGTCGTCGAGCCCGGCCCACGACGCTCGGAACCGGTCCCACACCGCCGCTTCGTCGGCCCAGAAATCACGGCTCGCTGCGCGGTAGTCGACCCGTCGCAGGTCGGCCAGCGGGGCTCGCCGAAGATCGACCTTGTCCGTCGTGGCCGCGGGCACCGTGGCCGTCGCCGTCGTCGCTGACGTCACGGCCGCCTCGATTTGCGGGCTGGCGTCGCGGCCGTCCCGACCCCGGCCTCGAGCTGCTCACCCAGCTCGACGGTTCGCCGGTAGGCGGCCCAGACGGCCTCGGACAGCACGGTCCGGAGGCGGCCAGACTCGAGCTCGTGGAGTGCCGCGGCACTCGTTCCGCCCGGCGAGGTCACCATGTTCCGCAGCTCTGCCGGGTGCATCCCCGACTGCTTGGCGAAGAGCGTGCTGCCCTCGAGCGTCTCGATCACGAGGTCATGGGCGACGTGGCGCGGGAAGCCCAGGTGGACGGCCGCGTCGATGAGCGCCTCCATGACGAGGAAGACGTAGGTGGGGCCGGTGCCGCTGACGGCCGTCGCCATCGCCACCATATTCTCGTCGTCGACCTCCAGCTCCTGCCCCAGCGCCCGCAGGAGGGTGCTCGCCTGCGCCCGCTGGTCGGCCGTCGTCTCAGGCGTTGCGTACCAGACCGTCATCCCCCTGCCGAGGCGGGCGGGCGTGTTCGGCATCGACCGGACGACCTGGTCGTGACCCAGGAACCCGGTCAGCGCCGCGGTCGTCGCCCCGGCGATGATCGACAGGACCAGCTGCCCGCGGCGCAGGTGGGGCCCGATCTCGCGCCCGACGCGGGCGAGCATCTGCGGCTTGATGGCGAGGAGGACGACGTCCGCCCCGTCGACCGCCTCGCCGTTGTCGGCAGTGACGCGGATGCCATAGGCCGAAGCGAGCTGCTCGCGGCGCTCGGCGCGAGGGTGGCTCGCCACGACCTGAGCGGGCTCGACGAGGCTGCCGCGGAGCAGCCCGGCGATCATCGCCTCCGCCATCACACCGGAGCCGACGGTCGCAATGGTTCGCTGCGTCAGGGGGGACACGGCGCGGAGTATAGCCGCGGTCCCTCCCTGTTCCCCCCGAGTTCCCGGTACCGAAACCCGCTCGATCCGGCCAACCGAGCCCGAATTGGACGACGTCGTCGCGCGCGTCTAGACCGTCGCCCTGCCGAGGAGGAAGAAGCGGCCCGTCGTCGTGACGTCGGTCGAAAGGAAGCCCGCTCGCAGCAACGCCGCGCGGAGCTCGGCGGGCTCGTAATAGACCTTGACGATCCGGAATTCCCGGCCGTCGGCCAGGCGACGAACGGCGTTGTCGTCGGCCGGCGCGGGATGGTCGCCGGCCCCGGACTGGGCGTCGGGAAGCGAATCGATGACGGCGAACGTGCCGCCGGGACGGAGCCATGCGCGAGCGATGGCCAGGAATTCGCCGAGGCGTCCCCGGGGCACATGGCTCAGCCAGAACCCGGCGAACAGCGCGTCGACCTGGCGCTCGGGCCGCGCCCAGGCGTCGCGGACGTGGAGGTGCGCCCGCAGGCCGTGGGCGAGGAGCCGCTCGCGGGCCCGCTCGAGCGGCGCGGCGGCGGCGTCGTAGAGCGACAGGTCGCCCTTCTCGGCCAGCAGCGGCGACCACCAGCCGGTCCCCGCGGCGAGCTCGACGATCTCGCCGCGGATGGGCAGCGCGTCGAGCCAGCGACCGGCCGTGTCCAGCTCGGCGTTCCACGCCGCGTCGTGGACCGGTCCGTGGCTGTAGCGGCCCCGGCGGAGGTACCAGTCGTCGTATTCGGGCGCCCGCGCCTCGTAGTAGGCGACGAGGTCCGCGGCGTCGTCCTTCGGCCGCCTGACCGGGCGTGGGGTCGGCCGCTCCACGACCGCCGTCCGGGGCCCACCGCGCTCGGCCAGGGCGTCCCGAACGCGGAACCGCAGGAACTCGTTGTCGCCGGCCTTGCCGACGCAGTCCGGACAGAGCTGGGCCCAGCCCTCGAGATCGTCCGGGCCGCGGACGGTCCACGCCGTCCCGCACCACAGGCAGTCGAACGAGGATCGGAACGGCATGCGGAGTCGGGCGGCCCTAGGCGAGCGGCGTCCAGCTCCCCAGCGGGGCGATGTCGACGAACGTGTCCGGGTCGAAGATCTCGGCCAGGAGCTCGATGCCGTCGACGAACCGCGGGCCGGGACGGCTGAAATAAGCCGAGCCGTCGACGGCGAAGACCTGCCCCCGACGTGTCGCCTCGAGGTCGCCCCAGAACGCCGGCCGCGGCGTCCGCGCCCATTCCGTCACCGTCTCCCCGAGGTGGAACCCGCACGGCATCAGCACCAGCATCTCCGGGTCGACGTCGCGCACGGCCTGCCACGTCGTCTGGACCGACGGCTCGCCGGCCTCGCCGAGCAGGTCCCAGCCGCCGGCGCGACGGATCTGCTCCGGGACCCAATGACCGACGGCGAACGGTGGGTCGAGCCACTCGAGGGCGACGACCCTCGGCGGGACGTGACCGCTCTCACGCCGTCGCTGGGCCGCCTGCTCGACGGCGCCCAGCCGCGCCCGGAGGCTCTCGACCAGATCGACGGCGGCGTCCTCCGACTCGGTCAGGGCGCCGACCGTCGAGATGGTGTTGAGGATGCCCTCGATGGAGGTCGGTTCGAGCGACACCACCTGGATGTCCGCGTCGATCGCGCGGGCGACCTCGTTCACCTCGCGATAGCTCACGGCGCAGACGTTGCACAGCTCCTGGGTCAGGATGAGGTCGGGCGCCGCCGCCTCGAGCGCCTCGTCGTCGAGGGCGTAGAGCGACGAACCGCCGTGGACGGCCGAGTCGACCAGCTGGTGGATCGTGCGGCTGGGCGTGCCCTCGAGGTCGTAGACGCTGCGCGTCATGACCGGCTTGCCCAGGACCTCCGGCGGCCAGTCGCACTCGTGGGTCACGCCCACGAGCTCGTCCCCGAGGCCAATGGCGCAGACGATCTCCGTGGCCGAAGGAAGGAGAGACACGATGCGCAAACCTCAATCGGATGGCTCGCAGGGGCGTCGCCTCCGACTTCGGTGGGCGAAGGTCTGCACCCTGTCGAGGTTGCCGCCTCCTGCTCTCAGCCCGCCGGCTTCAACTGGTCGACGCTGGCGCGGGCGGCCGCCTTGTCCGTGAACCAGGTGGCGTCGATCTGGGTGTACTTGGCCCATTCGGGTGGGAGCGATTCCTCGGGGAAGATGGCGGTGACCGGGCACTCGGGTTCGCAGGCGCCACAGTCGATGCATTCGTTCGGGTCGATGAACAGCTTGCGATCCGTGCCCTCGTCGTAATGGATGCAATCCACCGGACAGACCGACACGCACGAGAGGTCGAGCACGTCGATGCACGGCTCGGCGATCACATAAGCCATTCGCGTCCTCCTGGCACGCTCACCGGACCCGACCCGGCGCGGAACGGAAGGGTACCACCGGACGCCCGGCCGAACGCCCGGCGAGGCCGGCCCCGGGAGGCCTGACCGGGCCCCCAGCCGGAACACGACAGGCGGCGGCTTGACACCGCATCGGGCGCCGCCGCAGAGTGCCGCCAATCTCGCCGGGCTGCGCCTCCGGCAGGATCGCAGTTACCACCCCGTCGAGTCCATGCCGCGCCGCAACCGCCGTCGCGCACCACGGCCCGCGGAGCGCACCTGGCAGGAGCCGCTTGGCGAGCCCGTTCGCAACCGATCCGCAGACCCGCGACGCCTCGTCGCGCGTAACGTCCAGGCGCCCCGAGGCCCAGCCCGCGGTCCGCCTCGAGGGCGTCGAGAAACGCTTCGGAGACGTCGCCGCCGTGCGCGGCATCGATCTCGACGTCGTCGACGGCGAGTTCTTCTCGATGCTGGGCCCGTCGGGCTCGGGCAAGACGACCACGCTGCGGATGATCGCCGGGTTCGAGGCTCCGACCGCGGGGCGGATCCTCCTCCATGGCGAGGACGTCACCGGGCGGCCACCGTTCGAGCGCGACGTCAACACGGTCTTCCAGGATTACGCCCTGTTCCCCCACATGACCGTCGGCGAGAACGTCGGCTACGGCTTGATGATCCGGAAGATCCCGAGGGCCGACCGGGCGACGCGGGTCGCCGACATCCTGCGGCTGATCCGCCTCGAGGGGTTCGAACGGCGCAAACCGTCGCAACTGTCGGGCGGCCAACGGCAGCGGGTCGCCCTGGCACGTGCCCTGATCAACCGGCCGCGCGTGCTGCTCCTCGACGAGCCGCTCGGGGCGCTCGACCTGAAGCTCCGTGAGGAGATGCAGATCGAGCTGAAGGCGATCCAGCAGGAGGTCGGGATCACGTTCATCTACGTGACTCACGACCAGCAGGAAGCACTGACCATGAGCGACCGGATCGCCGTCTTCAACGACGGCCGGATCGAGCAGGTCGGCAGTCCCGCCGACGTCTACGAGCGACCGGCCACGCCGTTCGTCGCCGGCTTCGTCGGGACGTCGAACCTGCTGCGCGGCGAGGCGGCCAGGGCCATCGTCGGCGAAGCGGGCACGTTCACCGTGCGGCCGGAGAAGATCCGCCTGGCCGAGCCGTCGGCGACCGTTGACGCGGGGGAGATCTCCGCGCCCGGCCACATCCGCCAGGTCGTCTACCTGGGTCCGGACACCCGCTACCACGTCGCGCTCGACGCCGGCGGCGAGCTCGTCGTGACCCAGCAGAATCTCGCCACGTCGTCGATGGAGGCGCTGGCCGCGCGCGGCCGCGCCGTTCGGCTCATCTGGAAACGCCAGCACAACTTCCCGATCTCGGAAGCGCACGGAGGAGGAAACGGATGAAGATTCGATCGCTCTCGGCCGCCGCGGCGTCGGTCGCCATGATCCTGGCCGCCTGTAGCGGAGCGTCGTCGCCGTCGCCGGCCGCGTCGCATGCTCCATCAGAGAGCGCCGCGGCGTCGTCCACGCCCGTCGTGACCCCGGCGCCGTCGCTGACCGGCAGCGAGTACGGCACGATCAAGCCGCTCAAGCCGGCAGTCGATCTCAGCAAGGTGGGGGGTCCGGGCGAGGGCGCCCTCAACATCATCATCTGGGCCGGCTACGCCGAGGACGGCACGACCACCAAGGAGTACGACTGGGTCCACGCTTTCGAGACCGAGACGGGCTGCAAGGTCCAGTCGAAGCCGGGCAACACCTCGGACGAGATGGTCACCCTGCTCCGGTCGGGCGGCGGCAGCGTCTACGACGGCGTTTCGGCGTCCGGCGACGCGACCAACCGGCTGATCGCCAACGGCGACGTCGCGGCCATCGATCCGGCGGCCATTCCGGGCTTCGGCGACATCGCGCCGTTCCTGCAGAACGCGCCGCACTACGTCGTCGGCGGCAAGCACTACGGCACGCCGCACGGCTGGGGCGGCAACCTGCTCATGTGGCGGACCGACAAGGTCACGCCCGCCCCGACGAGCTGGGACGTCGTATTCGACCCGGCCAAGGCGGCAACCCAGAAAGGCAAGCTGACGGCCTACGACAGCCCGATCTACATCGCCGACGCGGCCCTCTACCTCAAGGCCCACAATCCGGCCCTGGGGATCACCGACCCGTACGAGCTGACCACCGACCAGCTCACCGCGGCGGTCGACCTGCTCAAGCAGCAGCAGCCGAACGTCGGCAAGTACTGGTCGCTGTTCAGCGACGAGATCGACAATTTCAAGTCCGGCGCGACCACCGTCGGGACGACGTGGCCGTACCAGCTCAACACCCTCAAGGGCGGCGGCACTGCGGTCAACGCGATCGTTCCCAGCGAGGGGATGACCGGCTGGGCCGACACCTGGATGATGTCGTCCAAGGCCCAGCACCCGAACTGCATGCTCAAGTGGATGGCCTGGATGATCACGCCGGAGGTCCAGGCCCAGGTGGCCGAGAACTTCGGCGAGGCCCCGGCCAACCCGAAGGCCTGCAAGTACCTGGACGTCGGCTATGGGCCGTACGCCTTCAAGAACTTCTGCACGCTGTTCAGCGTCAACGACCCGAGCTTCTACAACCAGATCGCGTTCTGGAAGACGCCGCTCGCCGACTGCGGCGACAGCCGTGGCACGACCTGCACCGACTATTCCCTGTGGGCCCAGAAGTGGACGGAGATCAAGGGCTGACGGAGCGCTGAGACACGAGGGACGGGCGGCTCCCCGCCGTCCGTCCCTTCACGTTTGGAGATGGCGACCTCGACGATCACCGCCGGCCTCCCGCGCCAGGGTCTTCGGCGGCGCCTCCTCGCCTTCGCGTATCGCCATCGATCGGTCCAGCTGCTGTTCCTGCTGACCCCACCGGTCGGCTGGTTCGGCGTCGTCTACCTCGGCTCGCTGGCGGTCCTGTTCGTCGCCGCGTTCTGGTACCTCGACCCGCTGACCTCGGCGATCCGTCACGACCTGACGCTCCGCAACTTCCAGGAAGTCGTCGGCAACCCGGTCTACCGCACGATCGCCTTCCGGACGATCGGCATCGCCGCGCTCGTCACCGCGACGGACATCCTCCTCGCCTTCCCGCTCGCCTATTTCATGGCTCGCCACGCCAGTCGCCGCCTGCGCGGCGTGCTGGTCATGCTCGTCCTGCTGCCGCTCTGGTCGAGCTATCTCGTCCGTGTCTACGCCTGGCGGGTCATCCTCAGCCCCGGCGGGCCGCTCGACTGGGTCCTCGGCAGCGTCGGTATCCGGGGCGTATCGCTCTACCTGACCGACGCCGCGATGTGGCTCGTCTTCAGCTATATCTGGCTGCCGTACATGGTCCTGCCGATCTATGCCGGCCTCGAGCGGATCCCGTCGTCGCTGCTCGAGGCGTCCGCCGACCTGGGCGGCCGCGCCGGCACGACGTTTCGTCGCATCGTCCTGCCGCTTGTCCTGCCAGCCATGGCTGCGGGCTCGATCTTCACCTTCTCGCTGACCCTGGGCGACTACATCACGCCCAGCCTCGTCGCCAAGAGCCAGTTCATCGGCAACGTCGTCTATGACAACCTGGGCATTGCCGGGAATCTGCCGTTCGCCGCCGCCTTTGCGACCGTGCCCGTGCTGGTGATGGCCGTCTATCTGCTTGTCGCTCGCCGGCTGGGAGCATTCGATGCGCTGTAGCCGCGCGGGTGATGCCGCCGTGATGGCCTCGTGAACCGCCGAGGCCTGGCCGTCGCCGCATGCGCGGTTCTCGTCTTCCTCTATCTGCCGATCGCGATCATTCTCCTGTACGCCTTCAACGCCGATCGAGCCCAGACCTGGCCGATCGCCGAGTACACCACGCACTGGTTCGCCGACGCCTTCGGCAACGCCGGCGTTCGCCAGGCGCTGCTGCTTTCCCTCCAGGCAGCGTTCGGAGCGACCGCGATCGCCCTCCTCCTCGGCAGCCTCGCGGCACTGGCCGTCCATCGCCTGCGGTTCTTCGGGCGCGAGGCGATCTCGTTCGTCCTCGTCCTGCCGCTCGCGCTGCCCGGGATCGTGACGGGCATGGCGCTGAACGCGACGATCAACACGGCCGGGGTGGGATTCTCCATCTTCACGATCATCGTGGGGCACGCGACGTTCTGCGTGGTCACCGTCTACAACAACGTCATCGCCCGGCTGCGTCGCTCATCGGCAACCATCGAGGAAGCGTCGATGGACCTTGGCGCCGACCCGTGGCAGACGTTCCGCTTCGTCACGTTGCCGGTCATCGGGACCGCCCTCCTCGCCGGCGGGCTGCTGGCCTTTGCGCTGTCGTTCGACGAGGTCATTGTCACGACCTTCACCGCCGGCACGCAGCAGACACTGCCGATCTGGATCTACTCGAACCTCAAGCTGCCGAACCAGCGGCCCATCGTCAACGTCGTGGCCGTCGTCGTGATCCTCCTCTCGACGATCCCCGTCTATCTCGCCCAGCGCATCGCCTCCGACTCCGGCGGACCGGGCAGCCGAAGCTGACCGGCCGTCGCGGACCCATTAGAGCCAGCGGCGGCCGGCCTCCTCCGCGAGCCCGATGGCGGTGAGCGTCGCCAGCGGGGCAACGATCCGGACCAGCGTCACGAGACGGGCGCGAACGGACGACACGGGCAGCTCCTCTCGCCGGCTCGCCAAGCCGGCAGCCTGGCGGCCGACCCCGTCCTGCAGTGCCCGGTCCCAGTTCCGCCGCGTCCAGTCTGGCTCTTCACCCTTACCGTCCACGTACCTGCGGCTTACCCGCGCCTTTCCAGCGGACGGTTACGGGGCGGCTCCGGCGGGCGGCTCCGGCGGGCGGCTCCGGCGGACGGTCCCGGCGGACGGCGCCGCGGGCACCGCTCCATCGCCGGGACGTGCTCCGAGTCCGGGGGCGTACGATCGCCCGATGCCGCAGTCCGCCGACACCGCCCGCAAGGCGCTGCTCAAGGAGCGCGATCGCCTGCGGACCGAGCTTGGGGAGGCGATCGTGGCGCCGGGCCCGATGACCTACGGCTCACAGGCCGCAGCGGCGACCCAGGTCTTCGAGCAGCAACGCGACCTCGCCCTGCGCGACCGGGCGACCCAGCATCTCGAGCTCGTCGATGCGGCCCTGGCCCGGATCGAGAACGGCACGTTCGGGACCTGCGCGCGCTGCGGCAAGCGCATCGCTCCGGAGCGGTTGGAGGCCCTGGCCTGGGCGGCCTGGTGCATCGACTGCCAGCGGACCGCCGGGCGACGATGACGACCGAAGCGCGCCGGACGACCTCGAACCGGGGCGAGGCGACCGGTCTGGTCGGCATCGACCGGATCCGCGAAGCCGCCTCCGTTCTCGAGGGCATCGCCACGCGGACGCCGCTCGTGCCGTTCGGCCCGCCGGAGCGTCGGCAGTTCCTCAAGGCGGAATCCCTCCAGCCCATCGGCGCCTTCAAGATCCGCGGCGCCTACGTCGCCGTCGCCTCGCTGACCGCCGAACAGCGGGCGCGCGGCGTCATCACCTACTCGTCCGGCAACCATGCCCAGGGGGTGGCCCGCGCGGCCCGCCTGCTGGGGGCGCCGGCGGTCGTCGTCATGCCGCGGGGAGCGCCCGCGATCAAGTCCGCCCGCGTCGCCGCCGACGGAGCGGAGATCGTGTGGGTGGGCCCGTCGAGCGACGAGCGCCAGCAGGTTGCCGAGGAGATCGCCGCGCAGCGAGGCCTGGCGATCATTCCGCCGTTCGATGACGACCGGATCATCGCCGGACAGGGCACCGTCGGCCTCGAGATCGTTGAGGACCTGCCGGACGTCGCCGCGGTCCTGATCCCCATCGGCGGCGGCGGCCTGGCCAGCGGGGTGGCCGCCGCGGTGCGCGCGCTCCGGCCCGCGGCGCGGATCGTCGGCGTCGAACCGGAGCTGGCGGCCGACGCCCGTGACTCGCTCGCCGCCGGACGGATCGTCGCCTGGTCGTCCGACGACGTCGGCCGAACGATCGCCGACGGGACGCGCACGACCGCCCTCGGCCCGCGCACGTTCGCCCACCTGTCGGCGCTGCTCGACGGCATCGTCACGGTGTCGGAGTCGGAGATCGCCGCGGCCGTCCGGCTGGCCGCGGAGGAGAGCCGCCTGGTCGCCGAGCCATCCGGCGCCCTGGGCGTGGCGGCGGTGCGCTTCCACGCCGCCGAGGCTGGGCTCGCCGACGTGGAGGGACCGATCGTCGCCATCGTCAGCGGCGGGAACGTCGACCCGGAGCGGTATCTCGAGTACCTCGCGGCGCCGATCCCGGCGGCCGGCTAGCTTCCCTTCGCGGCTCGCTCGTCGGCCAGGCGGTCCGCCAGGAGCGCCTCGCGGTCGCGGATCGCCGCCATCGCCACGTCGGCCTGCCGGTCGGCGCGCCCGGTTTCGCGCTCCTCGTGGCGCATCCACGCGACGACCAGCCCCAGCATCTCCGCCAGGAACGCCAGGTCGCCGAACAGCCACATGATCGCCGCGGCGATCTGCTGGTCGATCAGCGGGCTGGGGCCCCAGGACCGGATGAGCGTCGCGTAGTGCGGATAGAGCGGTTGCGCGGCGTTGAGGATCGCGACGGCCAGGAAGGTGTTCTGCGGCATCTGGAGAAACACGTACATCACCCGGACCGGGTGGCTCATCCGCCACGGGCTGGGATCCGGACCGATCGCGGGCCACCAGAACAGGACCCCGGCGACGAGGTAGGCCAGGTGCTCGAGGTCGTGGACGAACGGGTCCTCGAGGGCGCGGTCGAACAGCGGCGAGAAGTGGGTGCCCCACATCACCGCGGCGAAGATCAGCCACGACACGACCGGGAACGACAACGCACGCATCGCGCGGCTGTGCAGGACCGGCAGGATCCAGCGTTGCCGCGTGGCTGGTGACGACAGCCGCAGCAGCAGGATGATCGGGGCGGACAGCGCGAACAGCGGCGCGGCCACCAGCGTCAGCAGCAGGTGCTGGACCATGTGGATCGAGAACAGGACGGTGTCGTAGCGATCGATCCCCGAGTCCAGCGCGACGGCGACGGCGGCAAGCGCGCCGTAGAAGGCGACGCTGCGGATCCGCGGCACGGGGTTGCCCGGGTGCAGCGCATCGACCCGCCGGACGGCGTACGCCCAGGCGATCGCCGCGGCAAGGATCGGGATGACGACCGCCGGCTCGAACGTCCAGCCGAAGAGGACATTGGCAACGGTCGGCGGGCCCTCGGCGACCACGCCGTGGGCGGCGACGGCGGCCGGGGCGCCGAACCCGGCCACGACGACGGCCGGCGCGGCCCAGCTTCGCCGGATCGTCAGCGGCACGCGTCCGAAGGAATCCACGCGATCATTCTCGGCCGAATGGACCGAACGAGCCGCGGGCGCCTGGCCAGACGCGACCGGTCCGCCGGACACCCGGCCGCCGGACGAGCGGGTATCATGTCCGCGGCCTGCCCGTGCGGCGGACCGCCTCATCTCCATCCCCCTCGCGGCCCGCGTCCGCGAACCTCTGACCGCCCGCTATCCACCGAGGACCCTGGATGACGAGTAGCACCCGGACGCGGCCGTCGAGCGGCGCCATCGTGGCCGTTCTCATGCTCGTCCTCGTGCTGGTCCTCCTCGCCGTCGCCGTCGCCCGCGGAGTCGACCTGGCGAAGGCCGCGAGCGACGCCATGGGCAGCATGTTCCCGCCGCCGGCCGCCACGGCCGAGGCTCACGAGATTCGCGGCCTCTACGACATCGTCTTCTTCCTGGCCGTGGCGATCTTCGTGGTGGTCGAGGGCCTGATCATCTGGACGGTCATCCGCTACCGGCGCAAGCCCGGCGACGACGTCCTCCCGCCGCAGATCCACGGCAACAACGTCGCCGAGCTGGCCTGGACCCTCATCCCGACGATCATCGTCGCGTTCCTCTTCTACGTTTCGTGGCAGACGCTCAACTCGGTCGACGCCGTCTCGAAGAACCCCGACCTGCACATTCGCGCCGTGGCCGGTCAGTTCCAATGGAGCTTCGTCTATCTCGCCGACGACGGACAGACCCAGGAGTTCACCCAGTTCCTGCCCTCCGGCACGGATGGCGGTCTCGTCGTCCCGGTCGGCCGCAAGATCCAGCTGGACCTGGAGAGCCCCGACGTCATCCACGCCTTCTATGTGCCACGCTTCCTGTTCAAGCGCGACGTCGTGCCCGGGCAGACGAACAAGTTCGACTTCACCGTCGACCAGAACGACGCCGGCCAGACGTTCCGCGGCCAGTGCGCCGAGCTGTGCGGCATCGGCCACCGGGCAATGACCTTCGAGGTCCACGCCCTGACCCAGGCCGACTACGACGCGTGGCTCAAGCAGAAGATCGACCAGGCCAAGGCCTCGCCGGCTCCGGGTGGCAGCGCTCCGCCGCCGGCGGCGACGCTGAGCCTTGTCGCCCAGGGAATCAAGTTCAACAGCGCGACCCTCGAGGCCCCGGCAGACAAGCCGTTCGAGATCAAGTTCGACAACCAGGACGCCGGCATCACTCACAACGTCTCGATCCAGGACCCGTCCGGATCGCTCACCTTCAAGGGCCTGGATGTCAAGGGGCCCGGCCAGGCGACCGACAACGTCCCGCCGCTCAAGGCCGGCACCTACACGTTCATCTGCACCTTCCACCCGGTCCAGATGACCGGCGAGCTGACGGTCAAGTAAGGGAGCTCGGATGGCGACCACCGCGCTGACGCCCGCTGCCCCCGCCTATCGCAGCGGGCTGTACGAATGGGCGACGACGACCGATCACAAGAAGATCGGGATCCTCTACGTCGTCAACTCGTTCATCTTCTTCCTGCTCGCCGGCCTGCTCGCCCTGGGCGTCCGAACGGAGCTGGCCCAGCCCGGATTGCAGTTCCTCCACGACGAGGGCGTCTACAACCAGCTGTTCACGATGCACGGGACGGTGATGATCTTCCTCTTCATCATCCCGGTCCTGGTGGGCTTCGGGAACTACGTCGTGCCGCTCCAGATCGGCGCGCCGGACATGGCCTTCCCGCGCATCAATGCCCTGTCGTTCTGGCTGCTGCCGCTGGGCGGCATCCTCATGTTCAGCGGCTTCTTCACCGGCGGTGCGGCGGCGGCGGGCTGGACCAGCTACAGCCCGCTGGCCCAGGATCGACCACTCGGCATGCAGGGCTCCGGCGAGGACCTGTGGATCGTGGGCCTGATCCTGATCGGCACGGCATCGATCCTGGGGGCGGTCAACTTCCTCGTCACGATCTTCAAGATGCGGGCGCCCGGGATGACCCTGTTCCGGATGCCGATCCTCGTCTGGACGATCCTCGTCACGAGCGTCCTCGTGCTGATGGCCACGCCGGTCTTCACCAGCGCCCTGATCATGCTGTTCATCGACCGCAACTACGGCGGCCATTTCTTCGACCCGGCCACCGGCGGCAACGCGATCCTGTGGCAGAACGTGTTCTGGTTCTACTCCCACCCGGCGGTCTACGTCATGGTCCTGCCGGCGATGGGGATGATCAGCGAGATCCTGCCGGTCTTCAGCCGCAAGCCGCTGTTCGGTTACAAGGCGTTCGTCTTCGCCACGGCCGGGATCGGCGCCCTGGGCTTCTCGGTCTGGGCCCACCACATGTTCACGACCGGCTCGGTGTTCCTGCCGTTCTTCAGCCTGATGACGTTCCTCATCGCCGTCCCGACCGGGGTGAAGATGTTCAACTGGATCTTCACCCTGTGGCGCGGCAAGCTGATCCTGTCGACGCCGCTGCTGTTCGCGCTGGGCTTCCTCAGCATGTTCCTGATCGGCGGGATCAACGGCGCGTTCAGCGCGTCGGTGCCGGTCGACTTCGCCCTCCACGACACCTACTGGGTCGTGGCGCACCTGCACTACGTGCTGTTCGGCGGTTCGGTCTTCGGTCTGTTCGCCGGCGTCTACTACTGGTTCCCGAAGATGACCGGCCGGATGCTCAGCGAGGGCCTGGGCAAGGTCCAGTTCGTGCTGATGTTCATCGGCTTCAACCTGACGTTCTTCCCGATGCACATCCTGGGCCTGTCGGGCATGCCACGGCGGATCGCCGATTACGCCTCGACCGCCGGCTGGAACGAGCTGAACCTGGCGGCGTCGATCGGCGGCTTCGTCATCGCCGCCAGCATCGTCCCGTTCCTGGTCAACGTCGCCGTGTCCCTCCGCGGCGGCCGGCTCGCCGGCGACGACCCGTGGGAGGGCAATACGCTCGAATGGGCGACCAGCTCGCCGCCGCCGCCGTACAACTTCGACCACCTGCCGGAGATCCGCTCCGAACGGCCGCTGTTCGACCTGCGCCACGGTCGAACCCATCCGGTGGCCGTGCTGCCCGACCCGGGCGCCGCCCCCCAGCCAACCCACTGAGGACGCGCTTGTGACCGCGAACGCCCAGGCGCTGGCCCCCGCCGAGCACTCGCCCGTGGCGGGCCTCGCCCACGACACGCGGGGCGGCATCAGCAACCCCATCCTGGGGATGATCCTGTTCATCACGTCCGAGGTGATGTTCTTCGCCGGCCTGTTCGCCGCCTACTTCAACGTCCGCGCCAACGCCCCCCACTGGCCACCGATCCAGCCGCCCGAGCTGGCCGAACATTTCAACCTCCACGCCGCGCCGTGGTATGCGCTGGTGCTGACGATCATCCTCGTCAGCAGCTCGGTGACGTGCCAGCTGGGCGTGGCGGCCATCCGGCGCAACGACCGAACGGGCTACATCCGGGCGATCTCGGTGACCCTGGTGCTGGGGATCCTGTTCCTTCTCGGTCAGGCGTACGACTACAGCACGCTGGGCTTCGGCCTGGGCGACGGCGTCTTCGGGACCACGTTCTTCACGCTCACCGGCTTCCACGGCGCCCATGTCTTCGGTGGCGTCATCATGCTCAGCGTCATTCTCTATCGGGGCATGGCCGGCCAGTTCTCGGCGCGCCATCACGACGCGGTCGAGGCGACCTCGATCTACTGGCACTTCGTGGACGTGGTCTGGATCGCCCTCTTCTCGACGCTCTACATCCTGTAGTCGAGGAACACAACGCATGCACCCGCTGCGGCACCCGCGGAACGCGCTCCTGATCGGCGCCATCTTCGTCGTGATCGCGATCGCCTACTGGGTGTCGCCCTACCTGGGCAGCGGCCACATCGACTACGCCGGGATCACGATGCTCGGCGCGCTGGGCATCGCGATGGGGCTGCTGTTCTACATCCTCATCGCCGGCTCGCCGAACGAATAAGGCCTCGGAACCCGGCCGACGTGCTCGACAAGTTCTGGACCTCGATCCTCGACTTCACGTCGAAGCTCGTCATCCCCGACTGGGGCGCGCTCGTCGCGCTCATCCCGCTCGCCCTGCTCGTCCTCGTCGTCCTGTGGCTCCTCGCGACGGCGTACCGCTTCGCGACGATCGGGCCGCAGCAGCGCGGCCGGCGCCGCCTGACGCCGATCCCACCGCCGGGCATCCACGCTCCCGGGCCGTCATTCGCGCCGATCGTCGCCGCGATTGGACTGTCCCTGCTGCTGTTCGGGCTGGTCTTCGGCGGCTGGCTGCTGCCGGCCGGGGCCATTGCCTTCGTGCTGAGCCTGCTCTACTGGGGCCGGGAGGGCCTGGCCGACTACGACCACGCCAGCGGCGCGGACCGCCTGCCGGCCGTCATCGGCCCGCGGGAGCCGCCACCCGGCGTCCATGTGCCCGGGCCGTCGTTCCGGCCCATCCTCGCCTCGCTCGCCCTGGCCGTCCTGCTCGCCGGCCTGGTCTTTGGTGGCTGGCTGCTGGCGGTCGGCGTCATCTTCCTGATCGTTGTGCTGCTCGGCTGGCTTGGCGACGCGCGAGCCGAGTACCCCAAGGCGGTCCAGGCCGACGCGACCGGCCACCTCGAGAGCCTCCCGGCTCCGCGCTGGCCGACGCGGATGCTGGGTGTCTTCGCCGTCCTCGTCGTCTTCGCCGTGATCCTCAACAGCGGGGTCCTGCCGCCGAAGACCCCGGCCGCGGGGGGCGGACCCGGCGGCTCGGGTGGGCCGAGCGCCTCGGGCGGCTCGGGCAGCCCCGGTGCTTCCGGCGCGCCCGGCACGGTGACGATCGTGGCCGAGGGCGTGAAGTTCACGACGCCCGACGTCAGCGCGCCGGCCAACAAGGACTTCACGATCACCTTCGACAACCGGGACCCGTCGACGCCGCACAACGTCGTCATCCTGGGTGCCGACGGGTCGAAGGTCTTCGAGGGCCAGACGATCACCGGGCCGAAGCTGCAGGTCTACCAGGTCAAGGCACTGCCGGCCGGCAGCTACAAGTTCGAGTGCTCCATTCACCCGACGTCGATGACCGGCACGTTGAAGGTCGGGTAGCGAGGCACCTCACGCCCGCGCGCCGTCGCCCGATCCTGGTCGCCGTCGCCGCGGCGGCGATCGTCACGCTCCTCGTTATCGTCGGCGTCCGGCTGGCCTTCCCGTCGCCGGCGTCGTCCGGGATCGCACGGGGCCAGCCGGCGCCGGACATCACCGGCACCACCCTCGACGGCACGCCCTTCCGCCTCGCCGACCTGCGTGGCCATCCGGTGATCATCAACTTCTGGGGCCCGTCCTGCGTCCCCTGCCGGTCCGAGTTCCCCCTCTTCACGTCGAAGCTCGCCGAGCACGCGGCCGACGGGCTCGTCGTCGTCGGCGTGCTGATGTACGACACGCCGACCGAGGCGCGGGCGTTCGTCGCCCAGTTCGGGGCGACGTGGCCAACCGTCCTGGATCCGGACGGCCGGCTCCGAGCCGCCTACCAGGCGGTGGCCCGGCCGCAGTCGTATTTCGTCGATCGCAGCGGGGTGCTGCGGGCGATCCAGATCGGCGAGGTCGTGTCGGCCGACTTCGAGCGGCAGTACGCCACGATCGCGCGATGACGGCCGCGCCGCCGGCGGTCATCGTCCGCGACCTGGTCAAGCGATATGGCGGCCGGGCGGTGCTCGACGGCGTGTCGTTCGACGTTGCGACCGGCGAGCTGTTCGCCCTGCTTGGGCCGAATGGCGCCGGCAAGACCACGACGGTCGAGATCGTCGAGGGCTATCGGCGCGCGGACGCGGGCGAGGTCCGCGTGCTGGGCACCGATCCCGCGCGTGGCGGCCCCGCTCTCCGCGCGCGCGTCGGGCTCATGCTCCAGGACGGCGGGATGGAGCCGCGCGCGCGGCCCGATGAGATCCTGCGCCTGTACGCCGCGTTCCACGCCGACCCCCGTGACCCGGCCGAGCTGATCGACCTGGTCGGGCTGCGCGCCGTGGCCCGGACGCGGTATCGGCGGCTGTCGGGCGGCGAGCGGCAGCGCCTCGCGCTGGCCGTCGCGCTCGTGGGCCGGCCGGAGCTGCTCGTCCTGGACGAGCCGACGGCCGGCATGGACCCCGCGGCCCGGGTATCGACGCGCGAGCTGATCCGCGGCCTGCAGTCGCAGGGCGTGACGATCGTCCTGACGACCCACGACCTCGTCGACGTGGAGCGCCTGGCGGACCGGGTCGCGATTCTCGACGCGGGCCGGATCGTGGCGATCGGCAGCCCGGCGGCACTCGTCGCCGGCGCGGCCCCGCGGCTCAGGCTGCGGTTCGGCGGGGCGGTCGCGATCGCCGACCTCGCGTCGTTGGGCGCAGCCATCGCGCCGGGGCGTCCGGGTCTCCGGGTCATCCCGGTTCCAGGCGACAGTTCGGCGGCGTCGGTCGAAGGCGCGCTGCCTGATCCTGCGCTCCTGGCGGCCGTGGCGTCCTGGGCGGCCTCCCGGGGCGTCCTGGTCACCGAGCTCCGCGCCGCCGGCGGAACGCTCGAGGATCGCTACCTCGAGCTCACCGGCGACGCCGCCGTGACGGCCGGCCGGGACGTCGCGTGAGCGCGCCGGCGTCGCCTGCCCGTGCGATCGCGGCGATGACCGCGATGGAGCTGCGGCTCACGGCGCGTCGCGGCGAGAACCTCCTCGTCACGCTCGCCATCCCGGCGGTCGTGCTGGTGTTCTTTGCGTCGGTGTCGGTGCTGCCCACGCCCGGCCGGCCGGTCGACTTCCTGCTCCCGGGCTCGCTGGCGCTGGCGGTCATCGCGACGAGCCTGGTCAACCTCGGCATCGCCACGGGTTACGAGCGCCAGTACGGCGTGCTCAAGCGCCTCGGCGGCTCGCCCCTGACGCGTCCCCAGCTGCTCGCCGCGAAGATCGCCGCGATCCTCGTCGTCGAGGTGGCCCAGCTGGGTCTGCTCGTCGCCATCGGCGGCGGCCTGCTCGGCTGGCGGCCGGCGCCGGACGCACCAATCGGCCTCGTCGTCGTCGGGCTGCTGCTCGGCACCCTCGCCTTCGCCGGACTCGGCCTCGCCATGGCCGGCGGCCTGCGCGCCGAGGCGACGCTGGCCCTGGCCAACGGGCTGTTCCTGGCCTTCCTGCTGCTGGGCGGGATCGTGCTGCCGGTCGACCATCTCCCGCCGCCACTGGCCGCGCTTGCGGGGATCCTGCCGGCCGCCGCCCTGGCCGATCTCTTCCGGGCGGCCTTCGGCGCATCGGCCGACGTTGTTCGTTCGGTCGTCGTGCTCGCGCTGTGGGGAGCCGCCGCCACCGCGGTCGCGGCAGCAACGTTCCGCTGGGAGTAGGCGCCGATCGCCGGGATCGGCGGAAAAGGATGAACCCCGGGTGGTCGGGACCCGGGGTTCGGAAAAGTACGGATGGTTGCGGGGAAGGGATTCGAACCCTTGACCTTCGGGTTATGAGCCCGACGAGCTGCCGCTGCTCCACCCCGCGACGATCCACTCTAGCCGAATCGACCCGATCGGTCAAACTCGCCGACGCCGGTTGCCAAATTCCCGTCGGGCGGGAGTGAGGCAATTCGGAGCCGCTCCTTGCCACCGCGGTGACGCTCAAAACCGCCGGCTGCGCTCCCGGTTGCCGTCAGATTCCCTCGCGCTGGGAATCTGCCGGTGGCGAGGTTGACTCGCTCCCGCCGGGCGGGAATCTGACGGAATCCGGCCTGCTCGTGCCGAATGATTCCTGTGGGGCGGGAATCTGACAGTGGCAGCCGCCCGCCTGGCGGGTGTTCCCGGGGTCAGGCCGTCGCCACGGGATCGAGTCGTCGGCGTGGCTGGCCGGCCCGGATCGCGCTGCCGCCGATGGCGACGCCGAGGATCAGGAGCCCGTACATGACGAAGCCGCCGACCCAGAACGGGTAGCGGATGTCGAACGCGGCGAGGTAGCCGGCCAGCAGCGAGGCGACGATCGTGCCGACCGTCCCGGACGCGCCGAAGATTCCCTGGGCCGTCGACGACCGGCCGTGCGGACTCGCCGCGGCGACGATGGTGTAGAGGGCGGGAGTCAGCACAGCCACGCCCGAGGCCTCGATCAGGATGACCGGGATGACGAGGCGCGGGTCCGGCA
>JBGPDX010000019.1:0-24412 GCA_041482475.1 Candidatus Limnocylindria bacterium
CACTGCCGAGGCGCAGGCACCAGACCGCGGCCGCGCCGCCCTTGTTGGCGTCGGCCTGGGTCTTGAGCTCGTCACACGTCTTGGGCGGAGCAGCCGTGTAGTCGTGGAGCTTGGGGTTGTACCAGATCAGGCCCTTGACGGCGGCCTTGATGAAGACGCCGGACAGCTTGCCGTCGACCGTTCCCAGGGCGACCAGCGCCGGTGCCGTCTCGCTCTTGTAGGTGGCGACGTCGAGCACGGAGTCGAGCGGCTTGAGCGCGCCGGCCTTGACGAACTCGGCCATCTGGCCCGGGCCGGGCAGGCCGGCGAGGTCGGGCAGGACGTTCGACGCGACGCCGGTCGTCAGGACGGTGTTGATGTCGCGTGTGCCGGTGTACTTGACCTTGTTTCCGGTCTGGTCCTCCCATGGCTTGACCATGGCCAGGAACGCCTTCTGCTCGTCGCCGCCCCACGTGCCGATCACGGTTACCGATTTACCGCCGCCGGTGCTGCTCGAGCAGGCCCCGGCGATGAGCGCCACGACGCCGATCGCGACCGTGAGCCTCCGGATCGATCCATGCCGCATGGTTCTCCTTTCTGTGGCCGGCCCTCACCGGTCATCCGAACCTGATGGCGATTGGCGCCGTCGCTAATGGGCGTGGCGCGCGATGGTAGACGAGCGCGGTGGCCCGGTCGAGGACCGAACGACGAGCTCGGTTGCGAGAAGCGTCCGCCGAGGCGGACCGGGATGGCCGATCCGGTCG
The DNA here is from genome assembly GCA_041482475.1 of Candidatus Limnocylindria bacterium. Classification (GTDB taxonomy): domain Bacteria; phylum Chloroflexota; class Limnocylindria; order Limnocylindrales; family CSP1-4; genus JACDAV01. Next base: position 744 of record JBGPDX010000019.1, read on the forward strand.
ACGAGAGCGGTCCCGGCGGCATGACCCAGCTCGTACGCCGGCAGGCGCACGGTGGTCAGCGGAGGATCGAGGAAGGCCGCCAGCGGAATGTCGTCGAAGCCGACGATCGAGATGTCGTCCGGCACGCGGCGACCGGCGGCGCGCAGTGCGCCGATCGCGCCGAACGCGACGACGTCGCTGGCGACGAACACCGCATCGAACTCGCCGGCAGCCAGCAGCCGGGCCATCGCCCGATGGCCGCTCTGGGCGTCGAAGGCGGCCTCGACGATCCAGTCTGGCGACGGTTCGATGTTTGCCTCGCGGAGAGCGGCGCGGTAGCCGTCAAGCCGCTCGCTGGCGGCGGTGTAGGCCAGTGGCGCGTTGGTGATGCAGCCGATCCGTCGATGGCCGAGCGAGATGAGGTGCTCGACGGCGCCCCTGGCGCCGGCCCGGTTGTCGACGTCGACGCTGGTCACGTCGAGGCCCGGAAGCGAACCCTGGAGGACGACCGGGAAGCGATCGCTGACGATGCCGCGCAACTCTGGGTCGTCGACCCGCGGCCCGGAGACGACCAGCCCGTCGGTCCGCCCGGAGCGAAGGAGATCGGCATACCGCCCGCCCTTCGGCTCGACGGCCTCGACGATGACCCGGAAGCCGGCCAGCCGGGCCGCGGCGGTCATGCCGCGGAGGGTGTCGGCGAGGAGGGCGTCGCCGGCGACCTGCTCGGGCGACTGGCACAGGACGAGGCCGATCGTCTGGCTGCTGCCGCCGGCCAGCTGGCGGGCCGGGGCGTGGGGGTGGTAGCCCAGCTGGCTGGCCGCGTCGATGACCCGCTGGCGGGTCGCCGGGCTGATCGCCCCGTCGCGGCCGTTGAGGACGAACGAGACCGTTGTGCGAGACACGCCGGCACGTGCCGCGACGTCGGCGCTGGTCGGTCGCCTGGGGAGCATCGGGCGATAGGTCCCCCATGGGAGGCACCGAGCGGGTTGACCGGAATCCCGCCGGTCCTCCACACTAACCCGCGTCAGTAACGCGTATTAACTCCGGCCGCCCCGGTCCCGTCAAGCGGATTCTTGCGATTGCCCAGGACGCTCTTCGCCAGTCCTCCAGCCGAGCGAGCCAGTCCAGCATGACGATCGACTCCATCGTTCCATCGGAGCCGCCGGGGGCGACTGCCCGGTCGGGCGGCCGAACGAGCCCGCGGGCCGTGGCGGGCGCCGCCTTCGGCGACGACTGGTGGCGGCGGGGGGTGGTCTACCAGGTCTACCCGCGCAGCTTCGCCGACTCGACCGGTGACGGGGTGGGCGACCTGACCGGGATCATCGACCACCTCGATCACCTCAACGACGGGACGCCGACGTCGCTCGGCGTCGACGCGATCTGGCTGTCGCCGATCTATCCGTCGCCGGGCCTGGACCTGGGCTATGACGTCGCCGATCACGCCGGGATCGACCCGCTGTTCGGAACCCACGCCGACTTCGACCGGTTGGTCGACGAGGCCCACGGGCGAGGGATCCGGGTGATCCTCGACCTGGTGATGAATCACACCAGCAACCTCCATCCGTGGTTCGTGGAGTCGCGTGCCGGACGGGACAACCCGCGCTCCGATTGGTACATCTGGCGCGACCCGCAGCGCGGCACACGCTGGCCGGGGCGGCGCGCGCGGCCAAACAACTGGGTGTCGTATTTCGGGGGCCCGGCGTGGACCTGGGACCCGCAGCGCGGGCAGTTCTACCTGCACACGTTCCTGCCCGAGCAACCGGACCTCAACTGGCGCAACCCGGAGGTCCGCACGGCGATGCTCGAGATGGTCCGCGGCTGGCTGAACCGCGGCGTCGACGGCTTCCGGCTCGACGTGTTCAACGCCTTCTTCAAGCACGTCGAGCTGCGCTCGAATCCGCGGCGGGTCCTCGCCCGCCGGCCGTATGACCGTCAGCGACACGCCTACGACAAGGACCAGCCCGAGCTGCAGGATTTCCTGGCCGAGTTCCGGGCGATCGTCGACGAGGGACACGGACGGATGACCGTCGGCGAGCTGTTTGCGGCCGATCCCCGCAAGGCCGGGACCTACGCCGCGGAACGCCACCTGGTCTTCGATTTCCAGCTCATCGAGCAGCCCTGGCGAGCCGACGCCTTTGCGGCTGCGACGGCGGAGCGCGAGGCCATCTTCGGCGAGGGCAGCTGGCCCACCGTGGTGTTGTCGAATCACGACCAGTCACGCCACGTGTCGCGTTTCGCCGACGGCGCCGCGGCCGATGTGTCGGACGCCATCGCCAAGGCCGCGGCCGTCCTCCTGCTGACACTCCGCGGCACGCCGTTCCTCTACTACGGCGAGGAGATCGGGTTGCGCGACGTGCCGATTCCCCGGGCCGAGATCGTCGATCTGCCGGCGCGCCGCGGCAGCCCGATCGCGCGCGCCATCGCCCCGTGGTGGAACCGCGACCAGGCCCGCGCGCCGATGCCCTGGAGCGACGCGCCGAATGGGGGCTTCTCGGCCCACCGGCCATGGCTGCGGATGGCCCCCGACGCGGCAGTCCGCAACGTCGCCCGGCAGTCGGCTGACCCGGACTCGGTGCTGTCGTTCTATCGTCGGCTGATCTGGCTGCGGCGCCGGCATCCCGCGCTGCAGGTGGGGGCGTACGGGCGCCTGCCGGCGTCGCGCGAGGCGTTCGCCTACGTGCGGGCGACCCAGGGCGAGGCGCTGGTCGTGGCGGTCAACTTCGGGCGCGGGCCGGGCTGGGTGCGGCTCGAAGGCGAGGCCGGCGCGGCTGCCTGGAGGCCGCTGCTGGGGACTCACGAGCCGCCGGTCCAGCCGACCCGTGGCGGGGGCAGGATCGAGCTCCGCCCGCTCGAGGCGATGGTGCTCGGGCCGGCGTGAGGCGGACCGTGCGACGCACGGCCCAAAGCGGGCCGCCGATGGTACCGCTGCCGTGGGCCCTCGACGCGCTGCTACGATAGCCGCCGTTCACGTCACGTTCGGAGAGGACCCTTCGTGCCGCTCGATTTCCTGAAGCGCCGGGGAGGCGAGGCCCGGGCCGAGGCGTCAGAGACGTCGAAGGTCGGCGGGGCCGCCGTCCTTCCGGAAGAGGTCATCGCCCAGGAGTTCCTGCTCAAGCTCTACTACGCCGGCAAGAGCAGCGAGGGCGTCCGGATGAAGGCCGGCCCGCGAACGCTGGCGGAGCTGCCCGGGATACTGGTTGGCCTGGCGAGGAGCGAGATCGAGGTCGTCGAGCCGCTGCCGATCGAGTTCAGCCAGGCGACGCCGATCATCGCCCGTCCGACCGAGGCGATGCAGTGGCTGAACGCCCATCACGAGCTTTCGCCCATTACCCGCCACGCGCTGGTCGTGCTCGAGTCGATCGATGCCATCGACCTGGCCTTCGACACCTTCGTCTGCGCACTGCTCGACGGCCACATCGACACGTCCGGCTACCCCGAATACAACGCCGTCGTCGGCGGCGTGGCGTCGCACTGGGACGAGGCCACCGGCGACATGATCTGCCGCGCGGTCGTCGGCTGGGGCGGACGGGGTGCGCGCGGCGACACCGACCGGACCGGCACGCGCATCCTCACCGGCCTGCTGACCAACATCCTCGCCAGCCACTTCTCGGAGGGGCTCACGGCCGTCGACCGACCGGTCCCGGCCGCCGGGCGCGGCGGCCTCGTCTGCGCGCACTGCGGTTTCGCGTCGGCCCACGAGCGCGCATTCTACTGCCCGAAGTGCGGCATGCGGCTGCTGCGCGGCTGACGTCAACGCGACGATGCCCGTCTACGAATATCTCTGCCGCGCCTGCGGCCATCGGACCGACATCATCCACGGGATCAACGAGACGGGTCCACGGTTCTGCCCGGCCTGCGGCGCCGAGGGTACGCTGCGCAAGGCCATCAGCGCGCCATCGATCGTCTTCAAGGGGTCAGGCTGGGCGAAGAAGGATCGACGACCCGCGCACGCCGGGGGTTCGAGGACGAAGTCGTCGACGGGCGACGGCGAGGGCAGGTCGACCCCGGCGAATTCGACCGACGCGGCGTCGGGCGCCTCGTCCGGCTCGGGATCGTCGAACGCCTCCGGTCCGTCGAGCCCGTCCAGCACGTCCGGCCCGGGCGAGGGGGACTGAGCCGCATGCCGGCCGCCGCCGACTGGATCACGCTGGCCGAGGCAGCCGAGATCCTGCGCGCCGCCAACGTCCACTTCCGACCGGCGACGATCGGAGCATGGGCCCGAACGGGACGGCTGCAGAGCATCAAGCTGGGCGGCCGACGCTTCGTCCGGCGCGGCCAGGTCCGCGCCCTCGTCGCGGCGCCGCGCCGGGTCCGCGCCGGCCAGCTCCAGCCCGGCCTGTTTGCGGAGCTGCAGGACTGACGGCGGGGACGGCGGCGCGGCGGTGACCCTGCCGCCGCAACTGCACGCGGTCCTCGACCGCGTCCTCGGCTGGTCTCCGGTCCGGACGGCGCGGCGCGTCCTCGACGCCTATGGCGCGGCCGGCGGCGGCCTGATCGCGGGCGGGCTGACCTACAGCGCGCTGTTCGCGCTGCTGCCCTCGCTGCTGCTGCTGACCGGCGTGCTGGGCTTCGTCGTCAACGATCCGGAGCGGCGGATAGCGATCGTCAGCGGAATCGGCCAGGCACTGCCGCCGCTGGAAGGCCTCGTGTCGACCAGCCTGGACCAGATCACCCGGAACGCCGCCGGCTTCGGCGCGCTCGGACTCCTTGGCCTCGCCTGGGGGGCGAGCCATTTCTACGGCTCGCTCGACGACGCCTTCGCCCGGATCTTCCACGATCAGCCGCGGCGGGGCTTCGTCGTCCGAACCCTGCGCGGCCTGCTGTCGGTCGTGCTCCTGGTGACGGTGTTCATCGCGGCCCTCGCCCTGACCGGCATCGCGTCGTACCTGGCCGACGGGACCACGAGTCGCTTCGGTACGGGGACGGCCGGGTTCTGGCGGGTGGCCTCGCCGCTCCTCGCGGTGGTGGTCTTCGTCGCCGCGACGGCCCTGATCTACCGCCTGGTGCCGGCCCGTCCAACCCCGTGGCGGGCCGTCGGCCTGCCGGCCGTCGTCGCCGGCATCGCGCTGACGCTGTTGACGCAGCTGTTCAGCTACGTCGCGCCGCGGCTGGTCGGCATCGGGAACGTCTACGTGGCCTTCGTCGCGTTGTTCGCGGCGATGGTCTGGCTGTCGACGGGATTCCAGATCCTGCTGCTTGGCGCGGCCTGGGCGAGGGACCGGATGGTCGCCGCGCAGCGCGACGGCGTGCCGCGGACCGAGCCCTAGGTCAGGCGCCCTGGCGCGTTCCGCAGCGGCGGCAGAAGCGCGCCGTCGCCGACAGCGACAGGCCGCACGAGACGCAGGGCTGGACGCCGGCCGGGGCGGCGGCACTGCCGGCCGCGCTGACCACGTCGCGCGTCGACGCCGCCCAGACCTCCTCCATGCCGTTCGCCGCGGCGCCGCGGTTGGCGAGGAAAGCCAGGCTGTCGGTGACCGGCTCGTTGGGCCACTGGGGCGGGATCTCCGGCTTGACCGGCTGGGCGGACGCCGCGGCGGGCAGCGTTGGTCGCTTCGGCAAAGGTCGCCGGGTGAGCGGCGGTGTCTCCGGCGCCACGATCCGCCACGTCGGGAGCTCGACCCGATCGTCCGTCCGCGGGATCCGGCTGCGGCGAATGCTGTCGCGGCGGGCCGGCGGGGGTGGGGCGGCCGGTTCGGGCTCCGGGGTCGCGGCGGCCGGCTCGGGCTCGGGCTCAGGCGCGAGGGCGATCGGCTCCGGCTCAGGCTCGGGCGAAACCACCACCGGCTCTGGCTTCGGTGGCGGGGCGGCCGGCCTCGCCGCTCGCGCACGGGCGAGCTCGGCCTCGACGTCGGCCTCTTCCTGCCGTCGCCGGGCCTCGAAGGCCTCGAGGGCCTCGTCGAGGCTCTGTCCGGGCCGGAAGCGACCAAGGAACGCCGCCGTCTCCGCCGCGACGGGCGAAACGGGCCCCGCTTCGGCCGGCGGCGCCGGCTGCGCGGCGGCTTCCGGCCCGGCGGTCGCCGGCTCCGCGGCCGCCATACGCAGCCGCTCCGCCAGCGAGGGGACGTCCGGCCACGTGTCGGGGACGACGTAGTCGTTGGCCGCACGCTCGGGTTCGGTGGCCAGCCCGGCCGCCTGGGCCGCCGCCTGGCCAGGTTTCGGCTCGACCAACGGTTCGGCCGCCGGCCCGCTGGCGGCGTCGAACAGGGGGGTCTTCGGCCGGACCGGCTCCGGCGGCGGCGGGGTGGCGTTCTCGAACCGTCGCAGGTCGGTTGTCGGCCAGGCGAGCGCATCGACCGACCGCTTGGCCGCCTCCCGGGCGGCTCGCCCGTTGCGGCTCTTGTTGACGCGCAGCTTCGTCCGCGTCTGCTCGTCGATGAAGTCGCCGCCGAGGAGGGGGGCGCAGGTCAGACAGCGGCCGTCCGCCTCGTTCCAGCAGTTCGAGCAGGTGTACTGGCGGCACGACATGCAGAAGTTGAATGCCTGGTGGAAGGCGTCCAGCTGCTGCGAGGTCGTGACCCGCTCTTCCTCGTTCCGGGCGGCTGCCAGGGCCTCGTCGAGGGAGGCGTCGTCGTCGAGGACGAAGTTCTTCAGGCCCTTGGACAGGACCTTGATCTTCCCGAGGCGCTTGCCGGGCACCGGGGCGGCCGATTCGAACGTGTAGCGGGTGCCACAACGTTCGCAGAAGGACTCGGTGAGGATCTCGGGCATCGGGCCCTCGGCGGACTCGCTGAACGTGATCGGACAGACGGCCGCCCGAACGGGATCGAGAGTATAGCGGAGCGATTCGGGCGGCCCCCATCCGCAGGTACCCCATCTCGCGCCCCGATGGTCCCGACAGTCGACCGACATGGAGAGCAGGGCGAAACGGTGGGGTCCGGAAGGGACCCTCTGCTAGACTCCCGGCCCGACCATGCGTCCTCTGCCCGCCCTCGAGCGGTTCTTCGAGCAACTCTTCGAGCGACCGGCGGCTCGGTTGTTCCGGCCGCGCCTCCAACCCGTCCAGCTGCAGCGCCGGATCGAACGGGCGATGGAGACCGAGCGGATGTCGGGAGCCGACCGGACCCTCGTCCCGAACCGGTTCCGGGTCCACCTCCATCCGGAGGATCTCGAGGCGTTCGGGGAGCTGACCTCGACGCTGGCGAGCGACCTGGCCGAGGGCGCCCTTGCCTTCGCCCGGGCCCACCACTACACCCTGGTGGACCGGCCGCGGGTGGATCTCGTCGCCGATCCCGCGGTGGGCCGGGGCGAGATCCGGGTCGAGGCGCATTTCGCCGAGCGCCCGGCAACCGGCCGATCAGGCGCGACTGACGGGGTCGACGTCGCGGCGTCCGGACCGCCCACCGAAGCCCCGGGCGGTGCGGCGGCGGAGGGGAACGAGCCGGCGGTGGCCCCGTTCGACCCGGCCGGCCCGCGCTTGATCAGCCAGACGATGGTCTTCGCCGTCCCGACCGTGGAGCCGCCGCTCGCCCGGCTGCGCGAGCTCCGCCCGAACGGGACGGAGCGGGAGATCACCCTCGACGGCGCGCCGCTGACGATCGGCCGGGCGAACGACAACGGCCTCGTCATCCACGACTCGCGCGTATCGCGTCACCACGCGCGGCTCCAGGCGCGACGGGGCACGCTCGTCTTCAGCGATCTTGCGAGCACCAATGGCTCGCGCGTCAATGGCACCCGGGTCGTGGAGGTGGTCCTGGGGGAAGGGGATCGGATCGAGATCGGCGATACCGTCCTCGTCGTCGAGTCGGTCGGCGACGGCTGAAGCGGCCGCTCGTGGATGCCTCCGCGGCCAGCCTGTGGCTGCTGCGCTTCCTGTTCCTCGCCCTGCTGTATCTCTTCCTGTTCGCCGTCGTCCGGGTCCTCGTCCGCGACCTGCGGTCTGCGGCGCGCGAGCCCGCCACCGAGCTGGGCAGGCTGCACGTGCTGTCGTCGCCCGCCGGGGAGCCGCCGAGCGGAGCGGCCTTCGGCCTCGACGCGGTCACGACCCTGGGCCGCGACGTCAACAACACCATCGTCGTCGAGGATCCCTTCGCCTCCGCCGAGCACGCGGTCCTGACGTTCCGCGGCAGGGCCTGGTACGTCGAGGATCTCGCCAGCACGAACGGAACGTATGTCAACGGCAGCCGGATCGACGGCCTTGCGCCGATCGGTTTCGGTGACGAGATCCAGATCGGGCAGGTCCGCGTCCGGCTCGAGCGGGCGCGTCGATGACCGTGGCTCGGACCGGCGCCGAGCTCCAGCTGCCGGCGATCCTGGCGGGGATCCGGCCGCATCCGCGCTGGCGTGAGCTGGCCCTCCTCGGGATCGTCGTCGTCACCCTGACCGTGGGTGAGGTCTCGCTTGGCGCGACCCTGCGAGCCAGGGACGCCCATGGCGGTGCCGGCATCCCGGAAGCCTCGTTCGCCTCGCGCGGCGCGACGTTGATGGCGATCTACATCGCCACGCTCCTCGTCGGTCACCTTGCGCTCGTCCTGTCCGGCCGGCGGAGCGACCAGATCCTGCTGCCGTCCGTCGGGCTGTTGGGCGGCCTGAGCCTCCTGCTCATGGAGCGTCTGCCACAGGACCTCGCCGGGCAGTTCGGCGGTCTGGCCCAGACTCAGCTTCTCTGGCTGATCATCGCCATCGCCGTCCTGACCATCGTCGCGACCGTCGTCCGCTCCGATGCCTGGCTGCGGCTTTACAAGTACAGCTGGGCGGCGGCCGGCATCGCCCTGTTGCTGCTGACGTTCGTCTTCGGAAGCGACGTCGGCGGGGCGCGCCTGACGCTGGACCTGGGTCCCGTCAGCGGCCAGCCGTCGGAGCTCCTCAAGGTCATCCTCGTCGTGTTCCTGGCCGGCTACCTGTCGGAGAACCGGGCGTTGCTCGTCGAGCAATCGACCCGCCTGGGTCCGCTGCGACTGCCGCCGCTGCCGTACCTCGCCCCGATGGCCGCCATGTGGGCCATCGCTCTTGGGATCGTCGTCGTGCAGCGCGACCTGGGTGCGGCCCTGCTGTTCTTCGCCGTGTTCCTGCTGTTGCTGTACGTCACGACGGCACGCGCCGGTTACGTCGCCGTGGGACTCGTCCTGTTCGTCCTGGGCAGCGCCCTGATGTATCGCCTGTTCGGCCACGTCCAGCAGCGCGTCGACATCTGGCTGGACCCATTCCATGACCGCTCGGGCGCGGGCTACCAGGTCGTCCAGGCGCTCTATGCGTTCGCCCGGGGCGGGATCGTGGGGACCGGCCTCGGCAACGGCCTGCCGACCGTGGGCGGCCGACTGCCGATCCCCGAGATCCACACCGACTTCCCGTTTGCGGCCCTCGGCGAGGAGCTTGGGCTGATCGGAATCCTGGCGATCCTGGGCCTGTATCTCGTGGTCATCGTCCGTGGGCTACGGATCGCCGCGTCCGCGGCGGACGACTTCCGCGCGCTGCTCGCCGCGGGGTTGTCGCTGGTCGTCGGCGTCCAGGCGTTCATCATCGCCGCCGGCAATCTGAAGCTGATCCCGCTGACAGGGATCACCCTGCCGTTCATCTCGTATGGCGGCTCGTCGCTGCTGGCGAACGCACTGGTCGTGGGGATGTTGCTGGCGTTGTCGGATCGCGGCGTGGAGCAGCCGCCCCCGCCGCGGCGCGCCGGGCGGCTCGGGCGCCTGCTCGACCGGGGGGCGGCATGACGGGCGGTTCGGGCGGCGGGCCTTCCATCGGCCGCGCCGGGCGATCTCGCCATCCCGTCGGGCCGAACATCGCCCGGGTCGGGATCGCCCTGTCGGTGGCGTTCGGTGCGCTCGCCGCCGGGGCAGGCTACTGGCAGGTCGTGCGGTCGGCGCCGCTGGCGGCCGAACCGGACAACCCGGCTGTCGTCGCCGCCCAGCGACAAGCGCTGCGCGGCCGGATCGTCGACCGAGACGGCGCCGTCCTCGCCGACAACAAGCGCGATTCGAACGGCGAGCCGTACCGCGTCTACCGCGACCCGGCGATGAGCCCGGTCATCGGCTATGCCTCACGGCTGTTCGGGACCGCCGGACTCGAGCGGACGTACGACGCGGAGCTAGTCGGCGCCACCCGGCCCGATCCGGTCTCAGACATGCTCAAGAAGTTCGAAGCCGACCCATACGACCCGCAGCAGCTGACCCTCAGCATCTCGCTGCCGCTCCAGCGCGCGGCCGTCCGCGCGCTGGGCAACGATCGGGGCGCCGTCGTGATGCTCGACCCGCGGACCGGCGAAGTCCTCGTCCTGGCCTCGACGCCGACCTACGATGCCTCGCCCGTCGCGAACCCGGACACGTCGGAGCAGGCGTTCAACCAGCTCCGGACGAGCGCCACCCAGCCGCTCCTCCCGCGCGCGACGCTGGGCCAGTACGTGCCGGGTTCCGTGCTCAAGATCGTCACCGCGCTGGCCGGCCTGGATTCGGGCGCCGTGACGCCCGACACCACCTACGCCGAGCAGCCCCGGGCGGAGAAGGACGGCCTGGTCGTGTCCGGCTTCCGGATCCGCGACGGCCACCATCCCGAGACGGGATCGAAGGCGCTCGACTTCTACGAGGCCACCGAGGTGTCGTGCAACATCTGGTACGCGCTGACGGGACTCAGGACGGGCGGCGATCGCCTCGCCGCGATGGCCCAGCGACTGGGGTTTGGGCAGACGGTGCCGTTCGACCTGCCGATCGGCAGGTCGCAGCTGACGAACGGCGGCGGAAACTTTGGCGGCGGCTTCAAGGACGCGGTTGAGCTGGCCAACGCGTCATACGGCCAGGCCGAGACGCTCGTCACGCCGATCCAGATGGCGCTCGTCGCCGCGACGGTGGCGAACCGTGGGGTGCTGATGGCGCCACATCTCGTGACGTCCTTCAGCGGCAGGAAGAGCGGCACGACGGCGGTCCAGCCGCAGGCCTGGCGACAGGTCGTGTCGGCCCAGGTCGCCGACGAGGTGCGTCAGGCGATGGAACGTGCGGTCGAGGGATCACTGGGCCGGCTGTTCACGACCGGGGCGAAGATCCCGGGCGTGCCGACCGCCGGCAAGTCTGGAACGGCGCAGCTCGGCGGCAAGGGTGAGCCGAACTCGTGGTTCATCGGCTTCGCCCCGGCCGACAACCCGCAGGTCGCGATCGCGATCGTCGTCGAGCAGGGTGGCCGGGGCGGCGAACGCGCGGCGCCGATGGCCGGCAGCCTGATGGCGCTGGCGCTGAAGACGCTGGGTCGTCAGTGACGCGCGGCGGAGGAGGCGCCACGGAGCAAGGGAGCGAGCCGCGGCCGCGCGAGCCGCGGCCGTTCATCGAGCGGATCGGTCTCGCCCTCGTCGCGCTGCTGTTCGTTGCGCTGTTCGGCGGCGTGGCCGTCGCGGCCTGGGCGGGAGGCGAGGTGTTCCTTGCCGCGATGGGCGCGGTCGGTTGTCTGATGACGTTGTGGGTCGGCGTCCTGACGGTCGTTCGCGGCTAGCCGAGCGAGCGAACGCACGCCTGGGGGTTGGGCCGGCGGCGGCATCGTCCGCCGCGCCCCGGGCCCACCGCGAACCCCCTTTCGGATCGGGACGTACTATCTTTCGCAACCCGGACCGACGCTCGACCGTCGCACCGGGCACCGCCACAACCCCATCTGGCGTGTCCCAGAAGGATGCGTCTCCCGAGGGACTGCCGCGATGACGATGATCCAGGAAGCCGGCGACAAGGTCCTCGCCAACGTCGAGCGCGTGATTGTCGGCAAGCACAGTGAGGTCCGTCTGGCCCTCGTCGCCCTGCTCTGTCGGGGCCACCTGCTGATCGAGGACGTACCGGGCACCGGGAAGACGGTCCTCGCCAAGGCCATCGCCCGCAGCCTGGGCTGCACGTTCCGGCGGATCCAGTTCACCCCGGACCTGCTCCCCTCCGACGTGTCGGGCCTGTCGATCTACAACCAGAAGACGCAGGAGTTCGAGTTCCGGCCGGGCCCGATCATGAGCCAGGTGGTCCTCGCCGATGAGATCAACCGGGCCACCCCGAAGACGCAATCGGCGCTCCTGGAGTGCATGGAGGAGCGGCAGGCGACGATCGACGGGACGACCTACCCGATGCCGGACCCGTTCCTCGTCATCGCCACCCAGAACCCCATCGAGTACGAGGGCACGTTCGCCCTGCCGGAGGCCCAGCTCGACCGGTTCATGCTGCGCATCCGGCTGGGCTACCCGCAGCCGATCGAGGAGATCGTCATCCTCGACGAGCAGAAGCGGACGCATCCGCTCGAGGAGCTGGTCGTGGTCTGCTCCGTCGAAGAGCTCCGCGAGATGCAGGAAGCCGTTCGCGAGATCTACGTCGACTCGACCGTCAGCGACTACATCGTCCGGCTGGTGAACGCCACCCGAAATCACCCGGACGTCTATCTCGGAGCCTCGCCGCGCGGCTCGATCGCCCTCTACCGTGCCGGCCAGGCGCTGGCCGGGCTGCTGGGTCGCGACTACGTCATCCCGGACGACATCAAGACCCTCGCCGAACCCGCCCTCGCCCATCGCCTGATCATCAAGACGAGCTCGACGATCCACGACGTCCTCCCCGGCCAGGTGACGAGCGAGCTGCTCGAGACGATCTCGATCGAGAACATCCATCCGACCGGCCAGACCGGCGGCCCGCGTGACCTGCGGGCGCGGACTTCGCAGACCCCGACGGCCTGAGGCCGCAGGGCAGCCTGGCGCGGTCCGGAAGGGCAGGGCGTGCTCCGTCGACTGCAGCTGTTCGTCATCGCGGCGGTCCTTCTGGTGGCCGCCTTCTCGACCGGGCTGCCGTTCCTCTTCTACCTCGTTTACCTGGCGATCCTCGTCGTCGGCGGCTCCTATGTCCTGACCCGGCTGGGCCTGTCGGATCTCGAGGCCGGCTATGCCGTGAGCCAGCTCCACGGCCACGTGGGCGACAAGCTCAAGGTGACGTACACCCTGCGGAACACGAGCCGGGTGCCGAAGTTCTGGCTCGAGATCCACAACCCGACGAGCCTGCCGGGCGGCCTGCCCGGCCGCGCGATCAGCCTGGGCGGCGCCACCGAGCGGTCGTGGCTCATCCGCGCCCCGCTCGTCCGCCGCGGTCATTTCCGGATCGAGCCGCTCCAGATCCAGACGGGCGACCCGTTTGGCTTCTTCGAAGCGTCGGCGTCCGTCGGGCAGGGCGTGTCGGTCGTCGTCTACCCGCGGATCGAGCGTCTGCCGCTGTGGCAGATCCCGGCGGCGAGCATCGAGGGCAGCCACTCCGCTCCCGAACGGACGCTCCAGACGACAGCGCTCGCGACGACGGTCCGGCCGTGGGCGCCGGGCGACTCGTTCAACCGGATCCACTGGAAGACGACCGCACGTCACGGCGAGATCCAGGTCAAGGAGTTCGACCTCGAGACGACCGCCGACGCCTGGATCGTGCTCGACCTCGATCGCTCCTGTCAGGGCGGGAGCGGCGACGAATCGACCATCGAGGTGGCGATCCGGGCGGCAGCGTCGATCGCCGACAAGGCCCTGATGGAGAACCGCTCGGTGGGTATCACGGTCAACGCCCACCGGATGGCGCTCCTCCCCGCCGACCGCGGTGGCCGCCAGCACCTCAAGGTCATGCAGCTCCTCGCGGCGGTCGACGGTGACGGAACGACGCCGCTGGCCGAGGTGCTCGTCGCCACCGCCGGTCGCCTCCGGCGTGGCATGACGACGATCGTCATCACCGCGTCGCTCGACACGAGCTGGGTCCGGCCGCTGGCGACGCTCCGCTCGCGCGGCGTGGGGTCGGTCGCCGTGACTCTCGATGCCGACGCCTATGACAGGCTCGCAACGAACGCGGAGCAGCGCCGGGCAGGTCTCCGCGCGGTCGAGCCGGACCCCGAGGCCGGCGAGGTGCGCGCGAAACGGGTTCGAGCGCTCCGTCACGCGCTGGCCGAATACGAGCTGCGCAGCTACACGATCACGCCGGGCCGCTCGCTCGGCGAGGTGCTCGTCGGGTGAGCGCGATCGCGGCTGACGCCCGCCTGCGCGACAACGGCCCCGATCTGCGCCGCAGCCTGTCGCCGGCGGAGGGCTGGACTGCCCTCGCCCTGACCGCGCTGATGGCGGCGACCGTCGCGTGGTCGCTCGACGACGCCGCGTGGGTCCTGGGCAACCCCGGTTACGGCGACTTCCTGTTCTGGGCGTCGCTGATGGCGACGATCGTCGGGTTCGCCGGGGCAATGACCGGCTGGCCGCGCTGGATCGTCCACTTCATCGGAGCGGTCATCGCCGCGCTCGTGCTGCCGGTCCTCGTCGGGTCGGTGCTCGTGCCGCATGCCTCGCTGCCCGAGATGTTCCACGCGACGGCGACCGCGGTGACCAATGCCTGGATCGACCTCGCCGTGCTCGACCTCGCCGTCACCCCGCAGATCGGCCACTACCTGCTGGTCCTGGGCATCGTCGTCTGGTCGGTCGGCCAGTTCGCCGCCTACGCCGTGTTCGGACACCGCCGGCCGCTCGATGCCGTGATCGTCGTCGGCATCATCCTGCTCGGCAACATGGCGCTGACGGCGAAGGACCAGTTGGTCCTCCTCGTCGCGTTCAGCGTCGCCGCCCTGTCCCTGCTGGCCCGCGCCCACGCCGTCGAGGAGCAGACGATCTGGCTCCGCCGCCGCATCGGCGACGCCTCGTCGGTCCGCTCGCTGTACATCCGCGGCGGGACGGTGTTCGTCGCCGTCGCCGTCCTCGGCTCGCTCGTCCTGACCGCCTCGGCGTCGTCGGCGCCACTGGCGGGCGCGTGGACTGGCTTCGGCGATCGACTCATCGAGATCAGCCAGTCGCTCCAGCGCTACCTGCCGTTCGGTGGCGCGACGCGGCCGGTCGGCTTCGGCTTCGGCCAGACGGCGACGATCAGCGGCAGCTGGACGACCGACAGCTCGCGGGCCGTCACGATCCACCTCCCGCCCGGCGACACCCAGCGCTACTACTGGCGCGCCGTCGCCTACGATCGGTTCGAGGGCCAGGCCTGGGCGTGGACCGCCGTCAGGGAGATCGCCCGAGCAGGCGGTGACCCCGCGCTCGCCGACCAGGCGGACGACCCGACGCCGCTGGGGTTGCGGGCGCCGCTCCAGTTCAGCGTCGAGCCGGCCGGGATGCGCGGGCCCTACGTCCTGAGCCCGCAGGACGTCTCGGCGGTCGATCAGGACACCAAGCTGTTCGTCGTGGGCTCGACGGGTTATTTCAGTGCCGTCCAGCTGAGCCAGACCGGCAGTCCCTACGCGGTCACGGCGCTGCTGCCGGTTGCCCGCGACGTCCCGGGCGGCCGCACCCAGAACCGCCTGCGAGCGGCCGGCCAGGCCTACCCGGACGACGTCAAGCGGCTCTACCTCCAGGTGCCGGACGGCGCCATGGGCCCCGCGGCGAGCGCGCTCCTCGCCGAGATCGTGGCCGCGGCGCCGTCGACGAACCCATACGACCTGGCGGCGACGATCGAATCGCGCCTCAAACAGTTCAAGTACAACCAGAACGTCGTAGGCCGATGTCCGCCCGGCACGAGCGTCGTCGAGTGCTTCGCCACGATCCGCGAGGGCTACTGCCAGTACTACGCCAGCACGATGGCGATCTTCCTCCGCCAGGAGGGCATTCCGGCGCGCATGGTCCAGGGCTTCCTGCCCGGATCGCGTGACGTCCAGACCGGCACGGAAACGATCCTCGCCAGCTCCGCCCATGCCTGGGTCGAGGTCTACTTCCCGGGCTACGGCTGGCAGCTGTTCGACCCGACCGGCGGCGGTCGGGCGCAGAACCCGCCACTCGTCCTCGGCGAGCCCGTTGCGTCGGCAAACCCGAGCCTCGGCCCAGGCAGCTCCGGCCTGCTGCTGCCGCCGCGCCGCGCCGACGAGTCGCCCGGGCAAACGGGCGTAGCCGGGAGGTCGACGCCGGCCGGACCGTTCGGACCGGGCCTCCTCATGGCGGTGGCCGTCGTCCTGCTCCTTGGCGTTGGCGGGCTGGCCTTCGTCGTCTGGCAGCGCGGCCCGCGCGGCGAGGTGTCGGCGGAGAGCGTCTGGCGCAGCCTCGGCCGAACGGCGGCCCGCTTCGGGTTCGGCCCGCGTCCCACCCAGACGGTTTACGAGTACGCCGGCAGCCTGGCCGAGGTGCTGCCGGGCGCGCGACCGGCGCTCGAGACCGTCGCCCGGGCCAAGGTCGAGGTCGCCTATGGCCGGCGGCAGCTGCCCGTCGTTCGGCTGACTGCCCTGCGCGACGCACAGCGACGCCTGCGGTTGAGCCTGGTGCGGCTCGTCTTCCTTCGCGCCGAGCGCCGTCGCCGTCGCCGTCGTGGCCTCTGAGCTCGGCTTAGAGGGCTCCCAGCCGCTCGCGTTCCTGGCTGACCTCCTGGGCACGCTCGTCGAGGAGCGGGGCGAGGTGCTCGGTCAGGTTGTGGGCGCGCAGCCGGGGACGACCGCCGACCAGCTCGACGACGCTGATCCCGCACAGCGCGAACGGGAACGTCCAGAAGCGGTCGAGGGGGAGCTCGAGCAGCGTCAGCAGGACGACCTTGAAGACGCCGTCATGGCCGACGATGATCGACCACGGGCCGGTCGGGAGATGGCCTCGACCAACGAGCGGGGATGTTTGCGCCGCGGGCTCGGCGTCGCTCGCGGCCAGGGCCGCGAGGAGCGTCCGCAGCGACGGCAGAACGCGGGCGTCGACCTGGGCCAGGGATTCGCCGCCCGGCGCCCAGGCCTCAGTCGGGTGAGCATGCCAGGCCTCGAGCAGGTCGCTCCAGCGTTCGACGATCTCTGTCGCCAGGCGACCCTCCCATGCTCCCTGGGCGATCTCCGCGAACCCCGCATCCGCCCGGAGGGGAATGGCGGCGTCGAACGCGTCGTCGGCGGACACCGCTGCAGCGACGACCGTGGCCGTCTCGGTCGCGCGGGCCAGCGGCGAGTGGACGATCTCGATGGGTGGTCCGGACGGAACCGGCAGGGCCGGCGTCGCCTGGGGCTGGGCCAGCCGCGCCGCGGCGAGCGCCGCCTGGCGCCGCCCGACCGGCGAGAGCGGCACGTCCAGCTGGCCCTGGAAGCGGCCCTCGACGATGGCCGTCGACTCGCCGTGCCGCAGGAGGACGAGCGTGGCGTCGAGGCCGGGCGGAACGACGTTGCGGAGCCTGTCCTCCGCCCGGCGGCCGGACCGCACGTCGCTCAGCGGTCGCCCCCCAGTCGGATCGTCCACAGGTCGATGACGGCCTCGTGCGACCGGATCGCCTTGGCGACCGAGGCGGGCACGTCGTCGTCGAGGGCGAGGATCATGAAGGCGTCTTCGCGCGGTCGCGTCCGGGCGAGGTGCATCGCGCTGATGTTGACGTCGGCGTCGCCGAGGATCAGCCCGATCCGGCCCATCGTGCCCGGCTTGTCCTGGTGGCGGGTGATGAGCATCACATCGCTCGGCGCCATGTCCAGCCAGTAGTCGTCGAGCCGGCTGAGCCGCGGCTCGCCATTGGCCACGGTTCCGGCGACCGTGATCAGCCGGCCGTTCGCCTCGCCAGACAGTGTGAGCAGCGCGGCGAACGCGCCCGCGTCCGGGGTCTTGCGCTCGACGAGGGTGATGCCACGGGCGCGGGCGAGGGCGGCGGCGTTGACGAGGTTGACCCGCTCCGTCGTGGTGTTCTCGAGCAGCCCGCGCAGGGCGGCCGCGGCGAGCGGCGACGCGTCGAACTCGGCCGGCTCGCCGGCGATCTCGAGGGTCAGGGTGCGGACGGCCGTCCGGGCGAACTGGGCGAAGAACCGACCGAGCGTCTCGGCCAGCGGCAGGTACGGCGCGATGGCCCTGGCGGTCTCCGGGGTGAGAAGCGGGGCATTGACGGCGTAGCGCGCTGGCCGGCCAGCCAGCACGTCGAGCACCTGGTCGGCGACTTCCTCGGCGACGAGGACCTGGGCCTCCTCCGTCGAGGCGCCCAGGTGCGGCGTCAGCAGCGTGTTTGGCGCGTCGAGGAGCGGCGAGTCCGTCGGCGGCTCGTGCTCGAAGACGTCGATCGCCGCGCCGCCCAGCTGTCCCGTTCGGAGCGCCTGGGCGACGGCCGCCTCGTCGACGACGCCGCCGCGCGCGACGTTGAGGAGCAGCGCCCCCGGCTTCATCTTCGCCAGCGCCTCGAGGCCGATCAGTCCGCGAGTGGCGCGGGTCAGGGGGACGTGGACCGTCACGACGTCCGAACGTGCGAGGAGCCCGTCGAGATCGACGAGCTCGACGCCGTGGAGCGCTGCCTGTTCCGGGGTGACATAGGGATCCACGCCCAGGATCGACATCTCGAGCGCCCGCGCGCGATCGGCGATCGCCTGGCCGATCTTGCCAAGCCCGACGATGCCGAGCGTCCGGCCGCGCAGCTCGCGGCCGGTGAACTGGCTCCGCTTCCACTCGGCGCGCCGGACGGACGCGTCGGCCGGTGCGATCTTCCGGGCCAGGCCGAAGAGCAGGGCGAGGGTGTGCTCGGCGGCCGCGATCGTGTTGCCGGTGGGAGCGTTGACGACGGTGATCCCGGCTCGCGTCGCCGCGTCCAGGTCGACGTTGTCGACCCCGACGCCCGCCCGTCCTACCACGACCAGGCGACGCCCGGCGGCGATGAGGTCGGCATCGACCTGGACCTGGCTGCGAACCACCAGGGCGTCATAGTCGGCGATGGCCGCGCACAGCTCCTCGCGCGTCAGGTTCGGTCGCTCGTCGACGTCGTGCTCCGCCCGGAGGCGATCGATACCCTCGCGAGCGAGGGGTTCGGCGACCAGGACCCTCATGCCGTCGCGGCGGCCGCCCGGGCGCGCGACAGGCCGAGCGTCTCGAGGGCTGCCGCCTGGGCGGCCGCCACCGCCGCCCCCGGGGTCACGTCGCGACCCACGGCGAGGCTGGCCGCCTCGAGCGTCCCGATCGCCCCGACGATCTCCTCGACCGTCACCGACCCCAGGTGGCCGAGCCGGAAGATCTGGCCCGTCAGCTTGCCCTGGCCGCCGGCCAGGATGAGGCCGCGCCCCTTGAGCTCGGCGTTGAACGCCTTCCAGTCGAGCCCGTCGCCGATGCGGACGGCGGTGACGGTACGGGACGCGAAGCGCGGATCGGCGAACAGCGCGAACCCCAGCGCCACGAGCCCGGCCCGCGCAGCCGCGGCACAGGCCTCGTGGCGGGCGAACGTGCCGGCCGGAGTCTCGGCCTGCATGAGCCGCAGGCCCTCGTCGACCTGGAAGACGACGGCGATCGCGGGCGTCCACGGCGTCTCGCCCTTGGCGTGGGCGTCGCGATGGGCCCGAAGGTCGAGGTAGAAGCGCGGCATCCGGGCGGTCTCGGCAGCTTGCCACGCCCGGGCGGAGGCCGCGATCATCGCCAGCCCCGGCGCCGCCATCCAGGCCTTCTGCGAGCCGGTCACGACGACGTCGACGCCCCACTCGTCCATGGCGAAGGGCACGGCGCCAAGGGCCGACACGCTGTCGACGAGGATCAGGGCACCCGGATCGACCTCGCGGATCGCCGTGGCGAGCTCCGGGATGGGGTTCATGACGCCGGTCGACGTCTCGTTGTGGGTCAGCAGCACCGCCCGGTACGGGCCGTTGGCGGCGAGATGCCGGCGCACGGCGGCGGGATCTGCCGCCTGGCCCCACTCGACGTCGAGCCTGGTGAGGTCCGCGCCGTAGGTGGCGGCGATCTTCGCGAAACGGTCGCCGAACGCTCCAATCGACACGCCCAGCACCCGGTCTCCGGGCGACAGCACATTGACGATGGCCGCCTCCAGGCCGCCCGAGCCGGCGCACGACAGGACGGCGATGTCGCCGGTCGTCCCGAAGTACGGGCGCATCCCGTCGATGATCCGCGCCAGCATCGCGGCGAACTCGGGTCCGCGGTGGTTGATCATCTGCCGCGCGCCGGCCGCCCGGACGGACGGCGGCAGCGAGGTGGGACCGGGGATTCGAAGATTCGGCTCGAAGCGGTCCACGGGCTCCTCCTGGCGTCGCGAGGGGTGCGGTGACGGGCACGCCGGATGGTCGCAGAAGCCGGGCCATCGTGCCAGCGCCCTCGACGTGCCCGCCCCTTGGTCGCGCGCATCACTCGTGGAGCCGGCACGCTTGACGAGCGGACCGCCTTCACGCAGGCTGCCCATCCCGGAGCCGTCTGCCGGGTAGCGAGGAGGACCGATCATCATGGCCCAGGCTGCCGTCATCGACGAAGCGCGCACGAGGTTCGTCCTGCCGGAGGAGCGCATCCCGAGGGCCTGGTACAACATCGTCGCGGATCTGCCGGTTCCGCCCGCGCCCGTCCTCCATCCCGGCACCGGCAAGCCGATCGGGCCGGCCGACCTGGCTCCGCTCTTCCCGATGGCCCTGATCGGCCAGGAGGTCAGCGCCGAACGGGAGATCGAGATCCCCGAGCCCGTCCGCGAGGCCTACCGCCTCTACCGGCCGAGCCCGCTCGTCCGCGCTCGTCGCCTGGAGCGGAAGCTCGACACGCCGGCCCACATCTACTTCAAGTACGAGGGCGGCAGCCCGGCCGGCTCACACAAGCCGAATACCGCTATTGCCCAGGCGTTCTACAACAAGGAAGAAGGCACCAAGCGGATCGCCACGGAGACCGGCGCCGGCCAGTGGGGGAGTGCCCTGTCGTTCGCGGCCGCGATCTTCGGGCTCGAGTCGAAGGTCTACATGGTCCGCGCGTCGTACGACCAGAAGCCGTATCGCCGGATCCTCATGGAGACGTATGGCGCCGAGGTCGTGCCGAGCCCGTCCTCGACGACCAACTACGGCCGGGCCGTCCTGGCCGAACACCCGGACAGCCCGGGCTCACTGGGCATTGCCATCAGCGAGGCCGTCGAGGACGCCGCCAGTCGAGACGACACGAAGTACTCGCTGGGCTCCGTGCTCAATCACGTCCTGCTGCACCAGACCGTGGTCGGCCAGGAGGCGATCGAGCAGATGGAGATGGCGGGCGAGGACCCTGACGTCATCATCGCCTGCGCCGGCGGCGGCTCGAACTTCGCCGGCCTGACGTTCCCGTTCCTGGGCCAGACGTTCCGCGGAGGCCGGCGCCGCCGGGTCATGGCCGTTGAGCCGACGGCCGCGCCGTCGATCACCCGGGGGCGATACGCCTATGACTTCGGCGACACCGGCAAGCTGACGCCGCTGGTCAAGATGTACACCCTGGGCTCGGCCTTCATCCCGGCCCCGATCCACGCCGGCGGCCTGCGCTACCACGGCATGGCGCCGCTCGTTTCGCTGCTCGCCGACCACGGCGACATCGAGGCGCGCGCGGTCCACCAGCGCGCGGCGTTCGACGCCGCGATCATCTTTGCCAGGACGGAGGGGATCCTGCCTGCGCCCGAGTCGAGCCACGCCATCCGCGCCGCCATCGACGAGGCGCTCGAGGCGAAGGCCGAGGGTCGGCCGCGGGTCATCCTCTTCAACCTGTCCGGCCACGGTCACTTCGACCTGGCGGCCTACGAAAAGCACCTCCGCGGCGAGCTCGAGGACTACGAGTACACGCCGGACGAGGCCGCGCTGGCGGCCCTGCCGGCGGTCTGATCCGGGGGCGGCCGCAGATCCGGCCGCCCCGCCCGGCGTCGCACGGCCTCATCTCCGCTCGTCCTGTCGTTCCCCAGAATCAGCGGAGGAAGCGTGCCTGACTACGGGCGACCCGATCGGCTGACGGTTGCCGAGGTCACGCGCCGCCGGCGCGAGGCCCGCAACCACCCGTCGCCCGCGGGCCGCTGGGCCAGGGTCTTCGTGGCGCTCGCGGTGGTCGGCGCGTTGACGGCGGGCACCGCCGTCGCGACGAACGCGTTCGGCGCGGGCGACAAGTTCGAGCGGCTCGTCACGAGGATCGAGCTGGCGATCAATCCGCCGCCCGATCGCCCGACGGTGGCGACCGTCGACGTCACGCCGCGACCCACCGAGACGCCCGCGCCCACGGCATCCCTGGCGCCCGGCAGGAGTGCGCCACCGCCGACGCCGGCGCCCGTCCGAAAGCCGGTCGACGTGCGCATCACGAACAACCCGAAGGCCTACTTCGCCTCCGAGATACGGAACACCTGGTGCGCCGTGGCCGGCGTGCAGATCGTCCTCTCGATCCTGGGTCGCGCGGACACCTCCGCGTCGTTCCAGCGCACGCTCGCCGGGCGGATCAACGAGTGGGACAGCTATCGCGACAGCCACGACGGCAACTGGGGTCCGGCCGCCATGGTCCAGGCACTCGCGGCGTACGGCGCGCCCGGCTACCAGATCCACGCCTTCAGATCGCGAAGCGACGCGCTGCGCGACGCCGCGGTCGCGCTCGAGAACACCGGCGCTCCCGTGATCATCGTCGCCTGGTACGGGGCCCACACCTGGGTGATGAGCGGATTTCGCGCGGATGCGGATCCAGCCGTGTTCGGCGATGCGACGGTCACCGGCACGTACATCCTCGATCCGTGGTATCCGCGCATCTCGAGCATCTGGGGCCGGTCAGATCCACCGGGCACGTTCCAGAATGCCGCGGAGATGGTCCGCAACTTCCTGCCGTGGAAGCGCCCCGAGGGCCGCTATCCCGACCGCGACGGCAAGTTCCTGATCGTCGTGCCGACGATCCCCGTCACACCGGCCGGCTGAGCTCCTCCCCGGCGAGCTGCGCGAAGCGCCGGATCCTGACCGCAACGATGGCCGCCAGGAGCACCAATCGGGTGGCGATCCCCAGGCCGTACCCGACCGGGATGGCGGTCAGCCCCAGCGACGGCCCGAGGGCCAGCGTGGTGGCCACGGTGACCGCCAGCCCGACGACGCCGGCGGCCACGGGTAGCAGCGTGTTGCGCGTGGCGTAGACGGCCCGCGCGAGCGGGTAGGTCAGGCTCTCGAGTGGGACGGACAGGGCGAAGACCGACAGCAGGAGAGACGTCCGTGCGACGTCCTCGGCATCGAATGCGCCACCGCCGAGGAACAGCTCGATGACGAACCTGCTGACCACGAACAGGGCGACAGCGGCGGCGCCCGTCAGGACGGCGATCGTCAGGACGTTGGCGCGGAGGAGGCTCACGAACCGCCGCCGGTCACCGACCGCGGCCGCGGCCGACAGGCCGGGGAAGGCGGCCAGCGAGAAAGCCACCCCGATCAGGCTGACGGGGACGCTCTGGAAGTTTCGGGCGAAGCTCACCGACGAGACGCTCCCGGCGACGAACGCGGATGCGACGTTGGTGAAGAACTGGAATGTCAGCGGCTCGATGGGCGCGCCGGCCATTCGCGGGATCATCAGCGCCCCGAACTCGCGGACGGCGGCCGTCCGGACGGCCAGCCGCGGCCGGATCCGGAAGTCGGTTCGGAGGACACCGACCAGCCGGATGGCGAGGTGGAGCAGCGCGCCGACGACGGCGCCGATGGCTGCCCCGTAGATCCCGATTCGGCTGCCCAGGGCGATCGTCCCGGCGACGATCCCGCCGTTGTAGAGGAGCGGCGCGAGGCCGTAGAACAGGAAGCGGCGCTTGACGACGAGCACCTCGCCGAGGGCGATCGAGGCCGTGAAAATGAGCGGCGTCACGCACATGATCCGGAACAGATCCGTGTAGAGAACCCGTTGCGGGGCACCGAAGCCGTGGGCAACCAGGTCGACCGTCAGCGGCGCCACGATGAACAGGGCCACCGAGATGGGCGCCATGACCAGCACGGCCAGGGTCAGGATCGTCCGGCCGAAGTCGTCCGCGGCGGCCTGGTCCTCGGCGCCCAGCTTCATGAAGATCGGCACGAACGGTGCGGCGAGGCCGCCCGCGATCAGGACGTCGAACAGCAGCTCCGGCACGACG
>JBGPDX010000020.1:0-23727 GCA_041482475.1 Candidatus Limnocylindria bacterium
GGCGTCGCGTCGCCGCGCTACGCCAGAGAGGATCGCGGCCCTCGCCGCGTCGCGGACGCCCGACGAGCTGGGCGCGGCCCTCCTCGCCATTCACGGCGCGCGCGCCGGCGCGCTGGCCCCCGACGTCGCCGCCGCCCTCGTCGAGCGGGCGCTCGACGTCCTCGCCGGCGCAAGCGATGGCGTCCGGCTCGCCGCGCTCCGCAGCGCGCTCGTCGGGGAGTTTCGCCGTCGCGTGACGATCGCCCCGCCTGCAGCGGCGCTGGCGGTCGAGACGGTCGTCGACGGCCTCGTCGTCGCGGGCCGACTCGTCCGCGACGGGGACCTCGTCCGCGATCCGGGAGCGACGGTCGCGCCACCCGCCACGGCGCTCCTCGAGGCGATGGATCGCCTGGAGCGCGTTCTCGACGTCGCGGCACCGCCGCCACTCGGCGAGGCCGCAGGCGCCGCCGGCTGTCCGCCTGAAGGTGTCCGCGCCCTCGAGGCCGCCGGCCGGCTCGTCCGGGTCGACGATGACCTCGCCTGGTCGGCGTCCGCCTACCGCGGCCTCGAGAGTCGCGCGCTCGAGCTCGCCGCAGTCGCGCCCCTGGCGCCGGCGACGCTCCGTGACGCGACCGGCACGAGCCGCAAGTACGTCATGGCGCTCCTCGAGGACCTCGATCGTCGCGCCGTCCTGCGCCGCACGCCCGAGGGGCACGTGCCGGGCCCGCGCGCCTCCGTTCGGTCCCGATGAGCGACGGCCGGCTGCCGTCCGCCACGGCGATCGTGCTGGCGGGCGGCCGGTCGTCGCGGTTCGGTCGCGACAAGCTGGCCGAACCCGTCCGCGGTCGGCCGCTCCTCGACCACGCGATCCTCGCCGCGGCGGCCGTCGCGCAGGAGGTCCTGGTCCTCATTCCGGTGGTCGGCGAGGCGCCCCGCCTGCCGCGCCCGGCGGACACGGCCATCCGGATCTCGGTCCTGCGGGATCCGGAGCCATTCGGTGGTCCGCTCGTCGCCGTCCTGGCCGGGCTCGAGCACGCCCGCGAGCCGTTCGCCCTCGTCTTCGGCGGCGACATGCCCGACCTGTCGTCGGAGGTGCTGGCCGCGCTGCTTCGCGCCCTCGACGTGTCGGATGCGGACGCGGTCGTCCTGGGCTTCCGCGGCCGACGACAGCCGCTGCCGATCGTCGTTCGCGTCGGTGCGGCGACGGCCGCCGCGAGGCGCCTGCTCGGCGACGGCGTACGCAGCCTGCAGTCGCTCGTCGATGCGCTGCGGACGCGGCAGCTGAACGAGGGAGAGTGGCGGCCGCTCGACCCCACCGCGGGCACGCTCCGCGACGTCGACCTGCCGGAGGACCTGCCGACGTGAGCCGGAGGCGCCACCGTCGTTCGCCGAGGCCAGCGGGCTAGCCCTCGAGGGCCGGATCCTCGAACACGGCGACGCCCTCGACCAGCGTCATCAGGCAGCGGGCATCGCCGATCGGCCCGGCGTCCGGGGCGAACAGGTCGCGGTCGAGGACGACGAGATCGGCGGCCTTGCCGACTTCGAGGGAGCCCGTCTCCGCGTCGAGGTGGTTGACCCAGGCGGAGCCGCGAGTGAACGCGGCGATGGCGTCCGCCAGGTCCAGGCGCTCGTCCGGCAGGAACGGCCGCTCGTCCCGTGTCTGATCCGCCACGCGCGTCACCGCCACCTCGATCTCCAGCAGGGGGTTCGGCGTCGAGACGCTCCAGTCGCTGCCCATGGCGAGTCTTGCGCCGCTGCGCAGGAGCGAGGCAAACGGGTACTGCCACGTCGTCCGTTCCGGGCCCAGGAACGGGATCGTGAGGTTGTCCATCTGGCCCTCGTGGCAGGCCCAGTAGGGCTGGGCGTTGGCCGCCACGCCGAGCTGCGCGAAGCGCGGCAGGTCCGTCGGATGGATGACCTGGATATGCGCGATGTGGTGGCGGCCGTCCGTTCGGCCGTTTGCCCGGAGGGCCGCCTCGATCGCGTCGAGGGCCTCGCGCACGGCGCGGTCGCCGATGGCGTGGAAGTGGACCTGGAAGCCCTCGGCGTCGAGTCGGGTGACGTAGCCCGGCAGGCGGGATGGATCGACGAAGCTGCGGCCGCGGTTGGCGGTCGGGGAGCCATGACGGTCGAGGTACGGCTCGATCATCCCCCCGTTGAAGTTCTCGAGCACGCCGTCCTGCATGATCTTGACGCTGGTCGGGCTGAACCGGCCGATGGGCCCGCGGGCCCGCCGCTCGATCAGCTCCTCGATCTGCTCCTCGCCCCTGGATCGATCCCACCACAGCGCGCCGACGACCCGGGCCGTCAGCTCGCCGCGCAGGGCGAGGGTGGCGTAGGCGGCGAATTCCGGATCCTCGACGATCGCGTCCTGCCAGGCGGTGATCCCAAGGGTGTGGAGGTATCGCTGCGCGATGCGGAGCCCCTCGACCATCTCGGCCGGCGTAGGCCTGGGAGCGAGCCTCTCGACGAGGTCGGCCGCCCCCTCGTGCAGGGTTCCCGATGGCCGCCCGCCGGCGTCCCGCTCGATCCGGCCATCGGCGGGATCCGACGTGGTCGCATCGATCCCGGCGGCCGCCAGTGCTCGCGAGTTGACCCAGGCGCCGTGGCCGTCGCGGTTGCTCAGGAAGACGGGCCGGTCGGGCACGATCGCGTCGAGGTCGTCCTTCAACGGCGTGCCGTTGGGGAAGTCGTCCATGTACCAGCCGCCCCCCACGATCCATGGGCGGTCGGGATGGGCCCGCGCATAGTTCGTCACCGCGTCGAGACAGGCCTGGCGCCCGCGCGCCGCGTGGAGGTCGCAGCGGAGCCGGTTCAGACCACCGTGCACGGGATGGACGTGCGCGTCCTGGAAGCCGGGCAGGACCATCCGTCCGGCCAGGTCGATGACACGAGTCGACGGCCCGACGTGAGTCTTCACCCGGCGCTCGTCGCCGACGGCGACGATGCGGCCGCCGCGGACGGCGACGGCTCGCGCGCGGGACCGCGCGGCGTCGACGGTATGGACGGCCCCACCGGTCAGGACGATGTCGGCTGGCTTGCTGGCTGGCATGGCGCCTCTCCCCTCGGAGGCAGGAGGATCGCAAACGCCGCCACGCACGGCCGCCGCGTCTCGCGGGGCGATGCCCGGCGGCTCGTCGCCGTCCCGGCGTCTAGCATCGCCCGATGGCCACCGTCCATCTGCTCCACGCCGGCTACGCCGGCGATCGCGTCGCGAGCTCCGTCGTGCTCGTCCGCGACGGCGACGCGCTGATCGTTGCCGACCCGGGCATGGTCGTCAGTCGGTCGCTGATCCTCGAGCCGTTGCGGGCGCTTGGTGTCGAGCCACAGGCCGTCACCCACGTCTTCCTGTCGCACCATCACCCGGATCACACCATCAACATCGCTCTCTTCCCGAACGCCGAAGTCGTCGACTTCTGGGCCCGCTACCGCGGCGACGAGTGGCTCGACCACGACGGCGACGGTCATCGGCTGTCACCGAAGTCGCAGCTGTGGCTGACGCCGGGGCACACGGAGGAGGACGCGACCCTGATCATCGATGCCGACGACGCCGTCTACGCGCTGACCCACCTGTGGTGGCGTGGCGATCGCAGCCCGGAGGTCGACCCGCTGGCGTGGGACCAGGCGGCGATCGTTCGGGGTCGAGCGCGCGTCCTCGCGGCCGCCGACGTGGTCATCCCCGGACACGGCGAGCCGTTCCGCGTTCGCTGAGCGAGCGACGGCCCCGAAGGCGCCCCCGGGGCGTCAGGCGCGAACGGCGTCGATGTTCAGCCGGACGTAGTCGAGCTCGAGCCCCCCAAGACGGTCCGCGACGCGCTTGACGAACGGTGCCCGCTCGGCCTCGGCGCGTCCGGCGAGAAACGTGCGGAGGACGACGGTCGCCAGGAACGTCTCGAACTCCGTCCGGGACTCGAAGGCCGTGGGCTCCGGCTGGAGCCAGCAGCGCACGTCGACGAAGCCGGCCGCGGCCAGTCTCGCCTTGGTCTCCTCGGGGCCGGCGAAGTAGCGCACCCCACTCATACGCTCGCCGAGCGCCGCGAGGACGGCTTCGACCGACGCCACGTTACCCTTGCCGCCGCATTGCGCCGCGAGCCGTCCACCCGGGCGGACGACCGCTGCAAGGTGCCGGAACAGCGCATCGTGATCGAGCACCCAGTGGAATGTCGCCGTCGACAGGATCGCGTCGACGGGCGGCGCGACCGGCAGCGGCAGGTTCAGGTCCGCCAGGACGAAGTCGACCCGATCGCCGAACGGCGCCAGCCGCCGGCGGGCCTCGTCGAGCATGGCCGCGGACGCGTCGAGGGCCACGACGCGGCCGCGAGGCAGCCGATCGAGCAGGTCCTGGGTCACACGGAATCGAGCACCCGCTCGTCGCCGCGCAACGGCAGCCGCTCGACGACCGAGGCACCCCAGCGCGCCTGCGGATCGGCGATCCGGTCGTAGGTCGTCGCATCCCAGTCCGCGGCCACCCGATCAGGATATCGGCGGCCGGATCGAGCCGGCGCGCACGAATCGCTGGTAGAACAGCGCGCCGGTCTGTACCCTCTCCCACATCGCCGCCTCCACGCGTGACGAATGGAGGCGTACCGGCGACCGATCCCGGGGGCGCCGGGCCATGAAGGGAGGAGCTGCTGGTGGCGTTCTGGAACAAGCTCAATGCGAACGAGCGACTGACGTCGATTGGGGCGATCGTCGTCATCGTGGGATTCCTGGTCGCGTTGGCCGGGTCCTACGGTTTCGGCGGGAGCACGATCGCCCTCCTCGGGGCGATCGCGGTGCTCGTCATCTACTTCCTCAAGTACTCGCCGACCCAGAGCGTGACGTGGCCCGCACCGGTGCCGACGATCGTGCTCGGCATCAGCGCGATCGTGGCCATCCTCGCCATCATCGGCGCACTGCCGTCCCTCGGCGTCCTTGGCGGGTCCGCCCTCTACACGCTCGGCGCCGTGGCCGAGGCCGTCGGCGGCGTGATCATGACGTGGGGCGCGTGGCAGGACTACCAGGCGATGCCCAAGGCGACGCCACCCTCGTCCGGCGGCCCCAGGGTCTGACCGCCGCGTCTCTGGCGACATCTGGACCGGGCGGACGACCGCCCGGTCCTCGCGTGCCAGGCGTCGACAGCCTGTCCCGGCTGAGCCGCGCCGGCTGGCTTCAGGCGCCCGCTGGCTTCAGGCGCCCGCCGCCCCGCCGGGCTCCCCGGTGGCACCGCCGCGGGCGGCCATCCCGGCGCTCCCTTCGGCGCCCGCCGCATGGGGGAGGTCTCGCAGCCCGACGTAGATGACGGCCGCCCCCGCGGCGAGCAGGACCGCGCCAACCAGCGAAGCCACGTGGAACGCGTCGGTCGACGCCTCGCGGGCCGCGGCGACCACCTCGGGCGGCGCCGACGCCGCCGGCGGGTTGAGCGGCTGGACCTCGCGCCGGATCTCCGGCGAGGACGCATCGACGCCCGGGACATGCGCCGCGAGCGCGGCGTAGAAGGTCCCCGAGACGACGATGAAGATCACCGCCGCGAGGATCGGCTGGCCCACCCGCGAGATGGCGTTGTTGATCGCCGACCCGAGCCCGGCGTTTCGGACCGGCACGGAGCTCATCAGCGTGCTCGTCAGGGGCGCGACCACGAACGAGATGCCGAGCCCGTACAGGAGCGTCGCGGGCAGCGCGTCGACCAGCACCGAGAACGGTGGGACGAGGCTGGCCGGTGCGGCGATGTCGGCGGTCCATGCCGCGCTCGACGACGGGATCCGCGCCCACCACAGCACGCCGGCGGCCATGATCAGCGGCCCGGCGGTCAGGAAGGCACGCGCGCCGCGGCGCGCGGCGATCGAGCCGATCCGGGTCGACAGCAGGGTCAGCTGGACGCCGACGGGCAATCCGATCATCCCCGCCGCCAGCGGGGTGTAGCCCAGGACGCCCTGCAGGAA
Source organism: Candidatus Limnocylindria bacterium (assembly GCA_041482475.1). Lineage (GTDB taxonomy): Bacteria > Chloroflexota > Limnocylindria > Limnocylindrales > CSP1-4 > JACDAV01. The sequence continues at coordinate 5,901 of JBGPDX010000020.1, forward strand.
CAGGCTCTGGAAATAGGCGATGACGTACAGCGCGCCGTAGATCAGCAGCGTCGCCAGGTTGATCACGCTGAACTGGCGGGAACGGAACAGGCCGAGGGGGACGAGGGGGTTCGGGCGGCGGGCCATCAGCACCGGGAAGGCGATGGTCGAGACGAGCCCGAGCCCCAGGGCGATGAACGCGACCGGGTCCCGCCACTGGCGGTCCTGGCCGCGGATGGCGCCGAACGACAGCCCGCCGATGGCGACCGCCACGACGGCCGCACCCAGCCAGTCGAAGCTGCCGGTGGCCGACTCGTCGCGGCTCTCCCGCATGTGGCGGACCGTCGCCCACAGCGCGATCGCCACCAGCGGCGCGTTGATGAGGAACGCCACCCGCCATGACAGCGCGTTGATGAGGATGCCCCCGACGAGTGGCCCCAGCAGCCCCGTCGCCGACGTCGCCGCGGCCCAGATCCCGAACGCACGCCCGCGAGCCGGGCCGTCGAACGTGGCGGTGATGATCGACAGGGAACCCGGCACGAGCAGCGCCCCGGTGGCTCCCTGCAGGACGCGGAACAGCGCGAGCAGCTCGAGGTTGGGCGCCAGGCCACACAGGATCGACGTGGCACCGAAGCCGGCAAGCCCGATGGTGAAGATCCGCCGCCGGCCGTAGTAGTCGGCGAGCGCGCCGGCGAGCACGAGCAGCGCCGCCAGCGTGGCCAGGTAGCCGCTGACGACGTAGGTCTGTCCCTCGAGGACGCTGACGAGCGTCGCCGGGAGGTCCTCGCCGATCCTGGGCAACGCGACGTTCACGATGGTCGCGTCGAGGAAGACGATCGACGATCCAAGGACCGCGGCGACCATCGTCCAGCGTTCGGTTCTCGTCATCCGTCCCTCGTCCAACCCGCTTTGTCGGCGCCAGTGTAGGGGCCTTCCCCGGCGCCGCCGATGGCCGTGTCCGGCAGTTCGAACGCCGGCGGGTAGACTCTCGCCACCATGGTCGGCCTCGTGGCGCTGGTCGGCGCCGGTGAGTTCCTCCCCGCGATGGCCGAGTTCGACCTCGGACTGCTCGCCGCGACGGGTCGCCGGCGGCCGAGAGTCGTCATCGTTCCGACGGCCGCGTTCCCGGACGGCGAGGACGCCTTCCAGCGCTGCGCGGCGATGGGCATCGAGCACTTCAGCGCCCTCGGCGCAGAGGTCGAGCCGGTCCTCGTCCGCGACCGGGCCGCGGCCGACGACGGCGCCCACGCCCAGGCCGTGGGCGAGGCCGATCTCGTCTACCTCGTGGGCGGCAGGCAGGACCACCTGGCGAACGTCCTCGACGGCACGACCCTGGGCCGCGCGGTCGTCGCCGCTCACTACCGTGGCGCGGTCGTCGCCGGGTCGGCGGCGGGCGCGATGGTCCTGGCCGAGCGGCAGTTCGAGTTCCGTCGCCGCATCCTGCCGTGGCCGCTCCGCTGGCGTCCCGGCCTGGCGTTCGTGCCGGGCGCGGCCGTCTTCCCCCGCTACGACTCGTGGCCCGAGCCGTTGTCGGCGCTCATGGCACTCCAGGCGCCCCGAGGCTCGGTCGTCGTGGGGCTCGACGACGGCACGGCGGTGGTCGGCCGCGACGGCTCATGGCAGGTCCACGGCCGGTCGAGGGTGACGATCTGGCGCGGCCGGAGACGGGAGCGGTTCCGTTCGGGCGAGGCCTTCCGCATTTGACCTGCGCGGCGGCGGTGTCAGCCCGGCCGCGGGTCTGGCCGGACTCGCTCGCCAATGGTCGCCACGTGCACGGCGCCGGCGGCGGGCCCGTGGGTCAGTCGGGCTTCACCCGGCGAAAGCAATCGGAGCAGTACACCGGCCGGTCCATCCGCGGCTTGAACGGCACCTGGGCCTGGTTGCCGCACGACGAGCAGATGACGGCGAAGTACTCGCGCGCCGGCCGGTCGTCGCCGCGCTCGTAGCCGCGCGGGCCGCCGATGTCGCGGACGTCGTAGCCGGAGTCGCGAGCCGCGCGCCGGCTGGCCCGGCAGCTCGCGCAGCGCTTCGGGTCCGACGAGAACCCCTTCTGGGCGTAGAACTCCTGGTCGGCCGCGGAGAAGATGAACTCGACGCCGCAATCGACGCAGTTCAGGTTCCGATCGACGTAGGTCACGATGCTCCTCCCCGAGCGCGCTGCCGCTGGGTCGCTGCGTCTGCTGGCGTGCCACGGGCAGAGCCACCGACGGGCGGGACGTGCGCTGGCGGGAGAAGCCGGGGCCGCGCGACCCAGGTGCCGGGTGGAGTCCCTGTTCGGGGCGCACCGGTTATGCCTGAGGGGCAGGATACACCGGTCCCCGGAAGGCGGCCATTGCAGCGGCGGACGGTTTCGAATGTCGCGGCCGACCGGAAACCGGCTGGCGGCCGTGACAGCCGACCTGTCACAATGGCGCCCGAAATTCGGGGTGGCGGGCGAGGGCAATGGGGGCTCCTCGCTCGCACCAGACCCGCGGGCCGCCCGGGCGGCCCGATCGGGCCCTGGCCCGCCATCCCGACCGTCATTCCGCTCGCCGCCGGCAACGACCCCATGGAGGCCGACAGCACCGGATGCTTCGAATCCTGCACACCGCGGACGTCCATCTCGGGGCGCGCCACGCAGACCTGGGCGACGCGGCGGCGGCGCAGCGTGAGCGCCAGTTCGCCGCGTTCAAGGCGACGATCGACCTCGCCGTCGGCGAGAAGGTCGACATCGTCCTCATCGCCGGCGACCTGTTCGACTCGAACACGCAGCCCAGCCGTTCGGTCGAGCGCGTGGCGGCGGAGCTGGCGCGGCTCGTCCGGGCGAGGATCCGGACGGTCATCATTCCCGGGACCCACGACGTCTACGACCGGGCGTCGGTCTATCGCGCCCACGATCTGAAGGCGCTCGCCGGCAGCAAGCCGAACGACGACTACGTGACGGTCCTCACGCCGGAGCGCCCCGAGGTCCACCTGACCGCGTGCGACGCGCTCGTGGTCGCGTCGGTCTTCGACACGAAGCGGGCGCCGCACAGCCCGCTGCGCGGCATGCGGGTCGGCGCGGATCCACGCGCGACCTGGAAGATCGGGCTCGTCCATGGCGCCATCGCGATCTCCGGCAGGACCGACAGCGACGAAGTCGTCGTGACGAAGGACGAGATCGCCGCGACGGGGCTCGACTATCTCGCCCTCGGCCACTGGCACTCGGCCCAGCAGGGCCGGGCCGGCCACGTGGCGTACGCCTACCCGGGCGCGCCGGAACCGGTCGCTGTCGACCAGGATCGCGCCGGCAAGGTGCTCATCGTCGGCCTCGACGACAGTGGCAACACGAAGGCGATCACGTTCGAGGAGCGGGCCGTCGGCAAAACCCGCTTCGAGAAGGTCGAGATCGACGCGGCGACCCTCAAGAGCCAGCCGGAGCTCGTCACGAGGCTGGCGACGCGGGCCGATCCGGACCTCGTCCTGGACGTCCGGCTGACGGGGGTTCGGGCGGACGAGCTGGATGTCGACACCGACGAGATCGAGGGCGAGCTGCGGCGCTCGTTCCTCAAGGTCAGGGTTCGGGACACGTCCCTGCCGGCCCTGACCGAAGGCGCCCTGCCGTCACCGGACACGATCGTCGGGGCGTTCATTCGCGATGTCGAGGCCCAGATCGCCGAGTTCGAGGCGTCGAACGAGACGGACCATGCCGGCGAGCTGCGCGACGTCCTGCGGCTGGGACGGCTCCTCCTGGCGGGCCACGAGGTCTCGCTATGACGCGTTCCCCGAGCGCGCGCCCATGAGAATCAGCAGGCTCCAGATCACCGACATGCGGCGCTACCGCGATCTCGACGTCACGCTGGCGCCCGGTCTGACCGTGGTCCGCGGACCGAACGAGGCCGGCAAGACCACCATCCAGCGCGCGATCGAGCTGGTCCTGACCCGAAAGGCCACCAGTGCGTCGGCCGACCTCGATGGGCTCCGCCCGTGGGACGCCGACGCGGACGCCCGGCCCGTCATCGCCATCGACTTCGAGCAGGAGGACGAGGACCGGGTCCGCCAGGGTCACCTCGAGAAGGCGTTCCGGGGATCGAAGGGCCACGTCCGGCTCGACATCGACGGCGAGACGATCACCGATCCGGCCCGCGCCGACGAGATCATCGCGGAGCTCACCGGCCTGCCGAACGAGGCGTTCTTCCGTTCGACGGCGTCGATCCGCCACCACGAGGTCAACGACCTCGCCCGTGACGAGGCGGCGCTGCGCGACCGGCTCCAGGCGTCGATCAGCGGCGCCGATCGTGGCACGTCGCGGGCGAAGAAGAAGCTCACGGCCGCGCTGGCGGAGCTCAACGCCCGCGGGATGAAGAATCCCGGGCGGATCAAGGTCGCCGAGGATGCCGTCGCCCAGTCACAGGTCGCACTCGACCGGGGGGAGCGGGCGCTGGAGCAGCTGGAGCGGGATCGCGACGTGCTCGTCGGCGCGCGCGACCGTCGCGCCGAAGCGGACCGCGTCCTGGCGGAGCGCCGGGCGATGCTCGACAAGGCCCGGGCCGCGGAGCGGCTGACCGCCGAGCGCGATGCCGCCCAGGAACGCTTCGAGCGCTATCGCAACGCCGTCGCCGTGCGCGACGAGATCGCCGCCCTCGAGGACAACCACCCCTCGGCGAACGCGCTGCCGGTCCTGCGCCAGATCGTCGTCCGGCTGCGGAACGGCGAGGCCCGGATCCGCGAGCTGCGGGCGATGCTGTCGGATGAGGTCCGGGTCCAGTACGAGCTCGGCGCACTGGAACCAACCTGGCTCCCGGTCGCGGCCGTCGCGATGCTGCTCATTCTCGTCGGAGCGGCGGTCGCGATCGCCACGCAACTCCGGGTCATCAATCTCCAGCTTGGGCTGCCGCTGGGTGTCGTGGCGATCCTCGTCGGCGCGTTCGTCGCGCTGTTCGCGATCCGTCAGCGCGGCGCCGCCCATGTCTTCCAACGACAGAAGGAGCTGCGCGACGTCGAGATCGACCGGCGCCTGCGCGGCCGGTCGCACCTCGAGGAGGAGCTCCGACTCGCCGAGTCGGACACGTCCCAGCAGCTCGAGGCGATCGACTTGCCGGACCTGGTCGCCGCGGAGGATCTGCTGAATCGCGAAGAGGATCACGTCGCCCGGATCGATGTCCTGACGGCCCAGCTCGACGGGCTCGTGGGACGCGAGCAGCCGGAGCGGCTGCCCGAGCAGCGCGATCAGGCGGCGCTCGAGATCGAGCAGAAGACACACGCCATCGAGGCGATCGGGCCCATCGCCCGCGAGCCGCGCGCCCGCGAGCGCCTCGAGGTCGAGGTCCGCGACGCCGAGGCGGAGCTCGAGCGGGTCCGCGACGAGGAGGCGAATGCGCGCGCCCGCCTGGAGGCCAACCCGGTCGACGCCGAGCAGGTCGCGGCCGACGCCGAGGCGCTGGCGATGTCGACCGAACAGCACGCCCTGCTGCGCCGCCGGGCGCGGGTCTATGAGACGACGCTGCGCGAGATTGAGCGCGCCGAGCAGGCCACGATGCGTACGGCGACGCGCTTCCTCGAGAAGCACATGGTCGGTGACATCGAGCGGGTCACGGGCGGCCGCTACCGTCGCGTCCGGGTCAACGATCAGACCCTCGACATCTCCGTCCGCGCGCCGGAGAAGCGCGACTGGGTCGACGTGACCTCGCTCAGCCAGGGGACGCTCGACATCATCTACCTGGCGGCCAGGCTGGGGCTGGTCCGGCTGGTGACCGGCGATCGTCGCCCGCCGCTCGTGTTCGACGATCCCTTCGTCACCCTCGACGACGGCCGGGCCGCCCGGGCCCTCGAGCTGCTCAAGGACATCTCGCGCGACTTCCAGGTGATCTACCTGACGACGTCGGACCGCTACGACGGCGCGGCCGACGCGGTCGTCGAGCTCCCCGCACCCAGCGACGTGGACGACATGGCGGAGGCTGAGCCGGCGTTCGCCGATGGCTGACGCGGGCCCGTTCCCGCCGGACGTCGCGATCGAACGGGTCTGGCTCGTCGAGGCCACCTATGCGCCGGACGCGGCCGAGACGCGTACGCCGTTCCGCGCCGAGCACCTCGCCCGGCTGGCGCAGCTCCGCGATGCCGGCGTCGTCGTCGAGGCCGGCGCGTTTGCCGACGTGTCGGCCTCGCTGGTCCTGCTCCGTGCCGCGACCGAGGAAGCGGCGCTCGCGATCTGCCGCGACGACGTCTATCTCCGCAACGGCGTCTGGGTCGAGATCCGGGCGCGGCCATTCGGCCGTGTCGCCCGGTCCGGCGAGGTTCGCTGAGCCGTCTCAGCGGCGCCGCACGACGGTCACCGCGTCGACCTCGCGCGGCTGGCGGATGCGGTAGACGACGTCGAAGCCTTCCGCTTCGATCGCCCCGCCATCGACCATCGTTCGCAGCAGCTCGTGATGCCGCCCGACGACGGCCGGATCGACCACCCGACCGCGTGCGGCGTTGCGGGCGTCGACGACGGCGGGCGGCAGGTCGAAGACGATGGCCGTCGCCGGCAAACGGGCGCCACGCGCCCGGTTGAGGAGCGCCTTCCGCGCCGGTCGCCCGACGTTCGTGGCGTCGACGACCGTCAGCTTGCCCGCGGCGAGTCGCCTGGCGAGCCGCCGATGCAGCGCGGCAAAGGCCGGCGCCGTCGCCCGCTGGTCGGCCTCGTCCCCGCCGACCAGCGCCCGGAAGGCGTCGGAGCCAAGGATCTCGTCGGCGGCGAAGTGCCGCGCGGCGAACGTCGTCTTGCCGCTGCCTGCCGGACCGACGAGGACGACGAGGCCGGGGTCCCGCAGGACGACGAGTGGCACCTGGGACGAGATCGCGCCGGGGTCAGCCCGGCGCCCGGCGGACCTCGAACCCGGCGTCGCCGGTTCGGACCTCGTAGCGCGGCTGGTCGTAGACCGTCGGCCCGCGCTGGGCGTGGCCATCGGTCAGCCGGAACCGCGATCCGTGCCACGGGCACTCGATGCAGCCGTCGACGATCGTGCCCTCGGACAGCGGCCCGCCGGCATGGGCGCATGTCTCGTGCAGCGCGTGGATCGTGTCACCCTCGCGGACCAGCAGGATGTTGTTGGCGCCGGCCTTGCCGCGGATCGGCGTGCCGTCCGGCAGCTCCCTCCGCCCGCCGAGGTCGAGCGGTATCCACTTCGTGCCACGGCCGCCGAAGGCGTGGCGCTCGACCATGTTGCCCAGGACGAAGACGACGTCGCCGCCGACATACGCGCCGGCGGTCAGCACGAGGTAGGCGAGAATCGACAGGACGACCGGCACCGTCCGGTCCACGGGGTTGCCGGCCCGCAGCGCCAGCGACACGAGATAGACGATCAGGGCGACGACCATCAGCACGCTGTGGAGGGTCGCCCGCACGAGCGCCGTGCCGTCGGTGTCCGTGTAGTCGGCGGCACCGGTCACGGCCGAGGCGAGCATGAACAGGATGCCGACGACGAGCGCGACGTCCGCCGCCGCCCGCAGGTTCAGCAGGTCGAGGACGACGGTCGTCGTCAGCGCGCCGATCGGGATGTCGGTTGCCGCCGCGTGGAGCGGATGGCCGAGCCAGCGCCCATGGGCGAGATCCTTCAGCGGGCCGATGTGATCGTAGATCGCCGCCAGCCAGCGCTGATTGAAGTCGCCGAGCGGGCGCGCCCAGCCGGCCTGGGCATCCATGAGCCGGGTGAGGAATCGGGCCATTCGTCACCTCCGTCGTTCCGGCGAGTGTAGTCCGCGCCGATCTCCGGTCGCGCCCAAGGGACCTGTCTCGGATACGACGGCGGACGGCCTCGCGGTTCCAGGCCCGTCGGGTACGCTTCGAGGCCCGCCGCAGGAGCCGTTGCGCAGCCGTGCCGACCACCAACCTCGCCAGTCCCCGGGCGGTGCAGGACTGGCGCCGGTTGGTCGCGATCTTCTTCGTGACGTCGCTGGTCGAGGGACTCGGCGTCAGCCAGATCTTCGCCCTGCTGCCGGCGTACCTCACCCAGATGGGCGTCGCCGACGCCGACCGGCTGTCGTTCGTCGGCATCTTCAGCTCGCTCATCTTCGTCGTCGGCGCGCCGCTCGTGCCGCTGTGGGGTGTGTGGGCCGACAAGTACAGCCGCAAGGCCGTCATCGCCCGCAGCGCCGTCGTCGAAGCTGTCGTGTTTGCCGCCGTCGCCCTCAGCCGCGAGCCGTGGCAGCTGGCCGCGAGCATGCTGCTCATCGGCTTCCAGCTCGGGAACACCGGGGTCATGCTGGCCGGCATCCGCGACGTCACGCCGCGGGCGAGGCTCGGGACGACGATCGCCCTGTTCGGCGCGTCCGGGCCGCTCGGCTTCGCCATCGGGCCGGCGCTCGCCGGCGTGCTCATCGACGGTCTCGGTTGGCCGATCGCCGCCGTTTTCGCGGTGTCGGCGGTCCTGTCGGTCGGGACAGCCCTGCTGGTCGTGCTCGGGTCGCGCGAGGTGCGCCCGGAGGTCATTCCGCAGGGCCGGACGCTCGACCTGGCCTACGGCGCCGTGCGCGGCGTCCTGGGCAATCCTGCCGTCCGACGGATCTTCGCCATCTTCGGCGTCGCCTTCCTGGCCAACCAGATGGCGCGGCCATACGTTCCCCTGCTGGTCGAGGGGATCGTTGGTCGCGGCCCGGGCCTGGCGAGCGGCATCGCCCTGGTCGCCGGGACGGCGGCCCTGCTCGGCGCGATCGTGTCACCCCTGGGTGGCGCCATCGGCGACCGGATCGGCTTCCGGCCGGTCCTCGTCGCGGCGCTCGTCGGCGGCGGACTGGCGCTCGCGGCGATGGCCTTCGCGAGCAGCCTGGCACTGCTTGCCGTGATCGCCGTCGCCTTCGCCGCCTGCAGCGCGGCGGTCAGCGCCATGGTCTTCGGCCTGCTGGCGACGGAGGTCCCGCCTGAGCGCCGATCGACCACGCTCAACCTCGTCTACCTGCCGCTCTACGCCGCCGGGATCGTGGGGCCGGCGGCGGGATCGGTCGTGGCGGGCGTCGGGGGAGCCGCCGGGCCGTTCATCGTCGGCGCCGCGGTATTCATCCTGGGCGGGGTCGTCGTTGCGCTGCGCGGGCCCCTGACGCGTCAGGCCCCGGCCGGCGAGGCCTTGGCGCCGCCGGACAGCCGGGGCGCCGCGCGCTCGCCGGACTCCGCACCGGACTGATCGCCGCTGCGCCGGCCATCCAGCAGCGGCAGGATGCCCAGGAGCATGCTCAGTCCGCCGTACCACAGCGCCGGCAGCGCGATCATCGAGGCGACCGGCACGACCCAGCGCCGGTTCGTGCGGGCGCCCCAGACGACGACCGCGATCGCGACCGGGAGCCGGAACCAGAGGGGGATCGGGACGGCGGCCCAGGTGCCGTCACGGCCCGCCGCCGATGTCAGCACGTTGAACCACTGGGCCCAGGCCGAGGGCATCACGAGCGCGGAGGCGACGACGACCGCCAGCGTCGCCCCGAGGGCAATGCCCAGCGATCGCCACTCGCCGCGGACGGCGAACCACAGCAGGCCGATGCCCGGGGTCACCTTGGTGAGCAGCACGAAGGCCCACGCTGCCGGCCAGCGGAAGCCGAGGACGATGGCGACCGCGAGGAGCAGCGAGATGTTGCCGCCGGCCAGCTCCATCCCGGCGATCAGGACGCCCCAGACCAGCAGTCGCGGCCCCGTCAGCCAGGCGATCGCGGCGACGAGGATCGCGGTCCAGACCGCGACGAACGCCTGCCATGGCAGGGACGTCAGGGGCGAGACCAGCTGGAGGAACGCCGGCGAGTAGACGTAGGCGATCGGGTCCGTCCAGTTGGCGCTGGCGTACGGCGCGGCGAGCGACGGCAGCCAGTAGCAGCGGGCGTCCTGGCCCGTTCCCCACACCCGTCCGTACGGCTCGGCCAGGAGGACGACGAGGAGCCAGGCGAGGCCGGCCACGGCGAGCCCGCCGACGACAGCCGGCGAGGGACGCGGGATCGCGAGGGACGCGGACCGCTGTGTGGCGGTCGCGGAGCGAAGGTTGAGCATGGCTCCAGGGTCGGGCGGGGGATCGTCATCGATGAGACGCGGGGACAGACTGATTGCATCATGCCGCACAACCCCCACGGCTGTCGGCCGCGCGACATGGCGACGTTCAGTCGGTCAACGGTCCAGCATGCGGGGCGAAGAACCCGCGAGGGTTCGCGCCCCGCTGGCGCCTAACGGGGCAGATCGCGCTCCTGCGGCCCGGTGTAGCGCATGTCCGGGCGAATGAGCTTGTCGGCCTTCGCCTGCTCGAGGGCATGGGCCGTCCAGCCGGCGTGGCGGGCGAGGGCGAACGTCGCCGGGAACAGCTCGGGTGGCAGACCCACGCCCTGCAACACGGCGGCGGTGTAGTACTCGACGTTCGTCTTGATGACCCGGTTCGGTTTGACCTCGGCCAGCACGCGGAGGACGGTGTCCTCGACCTTGACCGCCATCTCCAACCAGTCGGCCAGCGAGGCCATGCCCGCGGCGACCTTCCGCAGCGCCGCGGCGCGCGGGTCGTAGGTCCGGTAGACGCGGTGCCCGAAGCCCATGATCCGCTCGCCGCGGGCGAGCGCGTCGCGGACCCAGCGCTCGGCGTGCTCGGGCGAGCCGATCTCGTGGAGCTGGTTCACGACCTCCGACGGCGCGCCGCCGTGGAGCGGCCCCTTCAGGGCGCCGATCGCCCCGCACACCGCGGACGCCAGGTCGGAGCGAGTCGAGGTGATGACCCGGGCGGTGAACGTCGAGGCGTTGAGCCCGTGCTCCGCGCCGACGACGAAGTAGGCCTCGAGGGCCCGTGCCGAAGCAGGATCCGGGACCTCGTCGTTGAGCTGCTGGAGGAACGCTCCGGCCAGGCTGAGGGACCGGTCCGGCTGGACCGGCTCGAGCCCGCGACGGATGCGACCGAAGGCCGCCAGGGCCGACGGCGAAAAGGCCGTGATCGCCCGCGCCTGCTCCGGCGTCGGCGGCCAGGTCAGCCGTTCGGTCGTCCCCCAGACCGAAACGGCCGTCCGCAACGCGTCCATCGGGGAGGCGTCGCGGGGCAGCTCGAGGAGGGCGCTGATGACCGGCTTCGGGACGGGGGCCGCGCTCAGCTTCGCGCCGGGATGCCACTCGCCCGTCCAGAGCAGGTCGGCCACCTCGCCGTAGGTCCCGCGCTCGACGAGCTGCCCAATCGGGTAGCCGCGGTAGAGCAGCCGGCCGTTCGCGCCGTCGACGAGGCCGATGGCGCTCTCCGCACCGATCACCCCGGCGAGACCGGGCGAGAAGGGTCGGGAGTCCGGCGCGTCAGGTGGCCGTGGGGCGGTTGCGGCGGGCGTGCTGGGGTGGGTCATCAGTTGGCTGATCCTCCTCGCGCCATCGTACCGCGGGCCAGACGATCAGGCCCCCAGGAACGCCTCGACCTCCGTCACGAACCCCGGCGCGTGGGTGTGGTGGGCGGCGTGCTTCGCGCCGTCGATGACGACGATGCGGCCGTCGGCCAGCCGGGCGTCGAGCGCTTCCGTCGCCCGCCGGAAGGCGGGACGGCTGTCGCCGCCGAGGACCTGCAGGACAGGCATCCGCACAGCGCCGAGCGCGTCGAGGCCAGCCGCCGGCGAGGATTCGCCGGCCAGCTCCCGGAGGATGGTGGGAGCGGCGGCGACGCGGTCGGGCCAGACCAGGTTCGCCCGATAGGCCGCGATGTCGTCCGCGCACATCCCGATGACCTCGGCGAGGAAGGCCTCGAACAGGGCCGCCGGGCCGCGCTCGGCGAGCAGGCGGTCGAGGCGGCCGCGAAGGTCCGGCGCCTGGTACGGCTCGTCGGGCGGGGCGGGCGCCCCCTCGTAGACGACGAGCCGTCGGAGGTTCGGTGACCGCAGGGCCGCGCCCAGCCCCACCCGGCCACCGAACGAGTGACCGACGACGTCCACCCCGTTGCCCGATTCGGCCGCCAGGCGGTCGACCACCGCCGCGACGTCCTCGTATTCGCGCTCGATGTCGTAGCCGGGTGCGTCGCCGCTCGCCCCACGCCCGCGGCGGTCGATGGCGTGGACGCCCAAGCGCTTCGCGAACAGCGGCCCGACGACCCGGAAGGTGGTGTGATCGGCGGCGGCGCCGTGGACGAGGACGAGCGGCCGCCCGTGGCCGGACGAGAAGACGGCGATCGCCGTGCCGTCCGGGGACTCGACGAACCGTGGGGGGACGTCAGGCATCCCCCGCAGCCTACTTGAAGGTGCCCGCCTTGATCGAGGCCGCGATCGACTTCATCCAGCTGACCATCTGCGGGTCGCGCGACTCGTCGATCGTGTAGTTGGTGTTGCGCCAGGTGTGGAAGCCGATCCCCTTCGCGCCCAGGTAGGTGAAGCCCTCGCGGACCTCGCGGTTGAGGAGCGTCCAGCTGGGCCGCTGCTTCTTGTGCGTGGCGGGCTTGAGGTACTTGTGCGTCTGGACCATCAGCCAGACCGGCGTGCCCGGGGTCGCGCTGGCGACATACGCCTTGACCTTCGGGAACCAGGTCGTGGCGCCGGTGAGGTAGATCGTGTTCGAGCCAGTCGTCGTCTCGACCGGATACCAGTCGACCATGACGACGTTCGCCATGCCCCGACCGTACGGGTTCGTCGACGCGCCGAAGTGCGGGATGTCGCCGAACAGGGCCATCACCGGGTGGGCCGGGTCGGCGGCCTTGAAGGCGTTGTACAAGGAGCGGATCTCGGTCGCGCTGATGCCACTGAGGTTGGGCTCCTTGACCGACAGGTAGCCCCACGTGTTCGGGTCGCTCTTGACCTTGTTGACCCAGGCCGCGACGCGCGACGGGTAGACCGTCCCGGTCCCGTAATCGATCGTGTCGGGGAAGGCGAAGATGACCTTCAGCCCGCACGACCGGGCGATGTTGAGGTAGTTGGTCGGGTTGAACGTCCCCTGGGCGTTCTTGATGACCAGCGTCGCACCCATCGTGCAGATGCCGTTGGTGTTGGCCTGCAGGTCGGCCGCCGGCACCTCCTGGATGACCGTCGGCGGCGCGCCTCCCCCCACTCGCGGGGCGTTCGGGTAGAGCGTCCCGCTGGTCGTCGTCGTCGAGGCCCCGGCGGCGGTCGCCCCGGCAGCCAACATGGCGCTGACCAGGACCGCAACGACGGGCAGGCGCAGGCGGAAGGCAGTAGGTCCTCGCATGGGACGATCGTCGGCCCTGGAGGCAGCCGGAACCACGGCCCGATGGGGCGCCGGTGCGGGTCCGATGGTCCGAGTTGCGCCCGGGCACCGTTCCCGGGGGCGGGTCAGCGGCGGGTCGCCAGCCGCCCGGTGAGCTTCGCCGCCGCCTCGTCGAGGATCCACGTCGCGCCAGGGCGGCGAGCCAGCTGGGCCGGCAGCCGACGGGGATCCCGCTGCGGCCCGAACACCGCCGCCAGGACCTCCGCCTTGGCCGCCCCGCTGACCACGACCACGATCGACCGGGCGACGTCGAGGATCCGGGGGTTCAGCGTCACCCGGCCGACATGCGGTTCGACGTGCGTCGGTGCGGGCACCGCCAGGGCCCATTCCGGCCGGTCGAAGGCGTCCGATCCCGGAAAGACCGACATGACATGGCCGTCCGGGCCCATCCCCAGGAGGATGAGGTCGAAGACCGGCCAGCCGTCCCGGACCGGCAGTCTCGCGGCCCGCAGCTCGACCTCGTATCGCGCCGCGGCCCAGGCCGGTTCGCGAGCCTCGCCGATTGCCTCCGCCATCGGGATCGGGTGGATGTTGGGGACGGGAATCCAGGCGGCCGGCTCACGACCGGCGATGGCGTCCTCGCCGGACTCGCCCCAGCCCGACTGTCCGCTGAGGGCGGCGCTCCGGAAGAGGATCTGCTCGGCCGGCGCCACGTTCGACAGCGGGTGGTCGCGCGGGACGTATCGATCGTCCCCCCACCACAGCTGGATCTCCGCCCACGGGACGGCGCCCACCAGCGCAGGAGCGGTCAGCGCCCGGTAGATCGCCGCCGGAGTCGAGCCGCCGGTCGTCGCCCAGTGCGCGACCCCGCGCTCTCGCGCGGACCGAGCCAGGACGTCGGCGATGCGCTCCGCCGCGGCGAGCGACGCGTGGTCCGCGTCCGGGAGGACGACGAGCTCGGCGTCGCCGGTCATCGCCGCCCGTCGCCGTTCGTCGGCAGATCCGAGCCGGCCAGGTCCGCCGCCATCCGGATGGACCCGACGGCGATGGGGTCGCGCCCGCCGGCCTCGATGGCTTCGGCCAGCAGGTCGACGTCGGTCCGCCGGGGAGCCTGGAAGGATCGGTCGAGCGTCTCGATCCCGTCCAGCCAGACGCGGACGTGGACCGACTCCCTCTCGGCGGTGACGTCGGCATGGAGCTCCGAACCGCGGCGCTCGGCGAGTAGCTCGAGGCGCAGCGTCGTCCCGGACGGCATGGTCGACAGCACGGGCCGGACGACGACCACGGTCTCGGACCGACCAGCGGCCAACGACGCGGACAGCCCGGGCGATATCGCCGGTATCGCGGCGGCTCGGCCGCGCCCGGCAGCCCGCGCCCGCGCCCCGCCGGGGATCGGCGCCAGCGGCTGGGTCACCCGGAGACCGAGACGCGACGCCATCCAGGCCACGTGGTAGACCGGCTTGACGATGTTCGTCGCGCCACGTGCCCCCGTCTCGTCGTGGGTCGCGTAGGCCACGGCGATCCGGCGGACCGACCGCACGAACGGGAGGTACTCGGGCATGTCGAAGATCGAGGCGATCGCCTCGCGCCAGCGCGATTGGCGGGCGAGGGCGAAGTCGCTGATGGCCAGGCGCGTCGTGTCGAGCAGCCCGGCGAGCTGTCGCAGTCGCCCGAGTCCCTCCTCGCTCCAGGTCGATCCGTCGACGACGAGGCGGTCGGCCGTGGCGAGGATGTCGTTCGACTGCTCCGTCCCGAACGGCGGCTCGCCCGGCCACCAGATCGTCACCGGCAGGTCGTGGATGAGGAGCGGCGTGACGATCGCGGCGAGGTGCCGGCCGCTCTCGCCGCCGGCGGTCAGGTAGATCATCTCGGCGCAGATCTCGGGCGCATCCTCGCGCGGCAGGACACAGTGGGCCTGGACCTGGGCGTCGAGCCACGACGGTCCGTCCGGATCGGCGGTCGAGACGATGATCGTGCGGGACGGATGACGTCCGGTGAGCTGCTGGATCGTCGCGGCACAGCGCTCGCCGATCTCGGGGCGGCGGGCGATGACGACGAGGTTCATCACGCTCGTCCTCGCCGCGATGTGCCGGCCGGGGCGCCCTTCGACGACGGTCTCCAGGTTGGGCTCCGACCAGATCCGCGTCAGCTCCTGCTCGATCTGCTCGATCGAGCTGGCCCTCGACCGCCAGCGCAGCGTCGGCTCACCGGGCTTCGGCGGCTCGGCCAGCTCGATCCGCCCGCTGCCGGGCGCGCGACTGCCGACGGCGAGGATCTCCCCGATCGCCCCGCGCCCGTTTCCCCCGGACGGTCCCTCAACCATCAGGGGGTCACCGCTCGAGCGGCGGCGACCGTGTTCATATGCGGCGCCATCTCCGACCGTCTCGAGCAAGCAATTCGTCGGCGTCGGCAGGGCCCCACGAGCCCGCCTCGTAGTTCGGGAAGCCCGGCGCGGGCGCGTCGGCCCAGGTGTCGATGATCGGGTCGACGATCCCCCACGCCTCCTCGACCTCGTCGGCGCGAGTGAACAGCGACGCGTCGCCGAGCAGCGCGTCGAGGATCAGCGTCTCGTACGCGTCCGGCGAGTCGACGGCAAAGGCCGAGCCATAGGTGAAGTCCATCGTCACCGATCGGACGTCGATGCCGAGGCCGGGGATCTTCGCCCCGAACCGCAGCATGATTCCCTCGTCCGGCTGGATCCGGATGGCGAGCAGGTTCGGCTCGGGGTCGCTGGCCGACTCTCGGAACAGCTTGTGGGGCACTTCCTTGAACTGGACGGCGATCTCGGTGGCCCGCTTCGGCAACCGCTTGCCCGTTCGGAGGTAGAACGGGACGTCCGACCAGCGCCAGTCGTCGATCATCAGCCTGGTCGCGATGAATGTCTCGGTCTCCGACTGCGGATCGACCGCCGCCTCCTGGCGGTAGCCCGGGACCTGCTGCGCGGCGACCCAGCCGGGCCCGTACTGGCCGCGGACGACGTCGTTGTCGATCTCGCGCTCTGACTTCTCGGCGATCGCGCGGAGGACCTTCACCTTCTCGTCGCGGAGTGGGTCGGCCTCGAACGTCGCCGGCGGCTCCATGGCCACCAGGCTCATCAGCTGCAGCAGGTGGTTCTGGAGGAAGTCGCGCGACGCGCCTGTCTCCTCGTAGAACGCGCCGCGGTTCTCGACGCCGATCGACTCGGCGACGGTGATCTGCACGTGGTCGATGTGCCGGCGGTTCCAGATGGGCTCGAAGATTCCGTTGGCGAAGCGGAAGACCAGCAGGTTGCGGACGGTTTCCTTGCCCAGGTAGTGGTCGATCCGGTAGACCTGCGACTCGCGGAAGACGCGAGCGACCTCCTTGTTGAGGCGATGGGCGGATTCGAGGTCGTGGCCGAACGGCTTCTCGATGACGACCCGCCGCCAGCCACGGCCGTTGACCTCATGGTCGAGGCCCACCCGCCCCAGCTGGGCGACGATCTCGGAGAACGCGGACGGCTGGGTCGCCAGGTAGAAGAGCCGGTTGCCGCGCGTGCCCTGGTCGTGGTCGATGTCGTCGAGCCGGCGGACCAGCGCATCGAAGCCCGGCGCATCGGCGAAGTCGCAGCGCTGGTAGACGATCCGCTCGCTGAACGTCCTCCAGGCGGACTCGTCGACCGGCAGGACGCGGGAGTACTTGTCGAGGGCGCCGCGGATCTCGGCCCGGAACGTGTCGTCGTCGTACGGTCGACGCCCGATCGCCAGCAGCACGAATTCGTGTGGCAGGAGGTTCGTCCGCCACAGCTGGAACAGCGCCGGGATGACCTTGCGATGGGCCAGGTCGCCGGTCGCGCCGAACAGGGCGACCACGGCCGGGTCCGGCACCCGTTCGAGCCGGAGCCCCTGGCGGAGGGGATTGTCGAGCGTTCGCGGCGCGCTGCGCCGGTGGCTCTCGCGAAAGAGCCGGAGGTCGCGCATCGTGCGCGGCACGTCGCGGGGGCGAGGCGCGGGCTGGGCGACGTTGTCGGACTCGGACTCCGGCGCCGCGCGCGTCCTGCCGGGTGACGCGCGCTTCGTGCCGGGTGCCGCGCGCTTGGTGCCGGGCGCGGCGTTCGTCGTCGCCTTCGCCGCCCTCTTCGTCGAAGCGGCCCGGGTGGCCACTACTCCGTCTTCACCGCGTGGCCGCCGAACTCGTTGCGGAGCGCCGCAAGCACTTTGGCGCCGTACGAATCGTCCTGGCGGGAGCGGAAGCGGGTCTGCAGCGAGAGGGTGATGACGGGCGCCGGGACGTCCTTGTCGATTGCCTCCTGGACCGTCCAGCGGCCCTCGCCGGAGTCGGCGACCCAGCCCTTCAGGTGGCTCAGGTCCTGATCGCCGGCAAACGCCCGCTCGGCCAGCTCGAGCAGCCACGAGCGGACGACCGAGCCGTGGTTCCACAGCTTCGAGATCGCCTCGAGGTCGAGCGTGTAGTCGCTCGCATGCATGATCTCGAAGCCCTCGGCGTAGGCCTGCATGAGTCCGTACTCGATGCCGTTGTGGACCATCTTCACGTAATGGCCCGCGCCGGGCCCGCCGACGTGCAGGTAGCCGTCCTTCGGAGCGAGCGAGAGGAACACCGGCTCGAGCCGCTTGACCGGCTCCGGGTCCCCACCGACCATCAGGCAGAAGCCGTTGGCGAGGCCCCAGATCCCGCCCGACACGCCGGCGTCGATGTAGTCGATGCAGCGCTCCTTGAGCTTCGGATGGCGGCGCTGGTCGTCGTGGAAGTTGGTGTTCCCGCCGTCGACGATCGTGTCGCCGGGCTCGAGGTGCTCGA